>JAKOSR010000057.1 GCA_029777225.1 Chloroflexota bacterium | reverse complement strand
TATGCCAATTTCGGATTGCGTCTCTGCCAAATCAACCAAACCCTCCACGATGGGAAGCGTGAGCGGAGCCCAGGTGAGCCCGCCATCACGGGTTTCGAGGATGACAGCCTGCTGAACGCAGTCCTTTCCCTGCTTTTCCGTAGAGCCAAGCGTATCGCACTGGCCGTACTTGAATTTGGCCCAGGCGTGTGAGGGGTCCGAGCTGGAGAAGCTGCCCAGGGCTACATCCGTCCCGACTGCCAGCGCGCCGTTCACGGTTGATAGCATTGAAAACACGTCAGCCTCTGGGAGCGCCCAGGTTTCGGGTCCGGAGCTGGTCATCTGAACTGGCCATACCGCTGTACCAGCCATTCCTGTAGCAAGCTGCTCAACACCTATCCGCGCCCACGAACCATCACCTTGCAGCAGGTACCACGAGACTTCCGAAACCGCCTGTTTTTCTTGCGTAATGACCGGAAGCCAGGCTTGCCCATTATCCGCAGGCATTGGGAGCAGCAAGCGCGCTGATAACTCCAGGCCCAGCATTGTGCCATCCAGTTCCAGCCAGCTGGCTCCCGCGTTCGTGGTCATAAAAAGGGCGCCATCCCTGAAGGGCTGGCGCATGAAGCCCAGCCTTTCGTCCAGGAAGATCATTTCTTCGGCGGCTGGGGCTTCGAGTCTATCCCAGCTGGCGCCACCGTCCTTGGTCCCAAAAAGCCAGCCCTGGCTAAAGTTGACACCGGTTCCCTGTTTGAGGAGCAGCCAACCATGGTCGCCATCGAGCCAATCCATCTGGACTTCCGCCAGGGGCATATCCTCTTCGGACTGTGCATCCAAAACAGGCTGTTGTCCGGCTTCTTTCCAGATCTCGCCGCCATCCTCAGTTCGCCATAGTCGCCCACTCTGGAGGCTCCCCGCAGAGCTAAAAGCCCAGCCTGTGCCATCCGGATTCAAAGTGACTGCCTGGAGGTGAGACCCGGGAACCAAATCTGGGGTGATATCACGCCAGCTATTTCCAGAGTCCCCGGTTAGGAACAGCTGGTCTGAGAGCAAGAACCAACCCTGCCCCGGCGCAAACAGGCCAAAATCCGCCGAAACCAGGCCAGACCACCAGGCGGGGGTCTGCCCAATCGGTTCCATCTTGGGTTGTCCATATCCCTCTGATAGCGGCAAGGCACCGAGTAGCAGCATCAGTGCCAGCGCCAGCCTGACCAGAATTTTTGTTTTCATAAAAATGCTCCATCACAGGCCTCATTTTTTGGCCCGTTCGTGTGGGTAATTGGCTGCAAGGTTTATTCCAAAGGTTATCACGGACTCATTTGGACAGGCCTGTGAAGAATTTCAACGTATTCCAAAGCTGAAAAGTAAGCTTGACACTGAACATTTGTTCTGTTATTATAAATGTGAAACCAGTTAATAGTGACAGGTAGAAAGTCGAGCAAAATGGCACGGAAACGACGCGGTCTCAGCCCAAGGCATCAAAAAATCCTCAGCTTCATCGAAGCCTATCAAAATGAGGCGGGGTATCCCCCATCCATCCGGGAAATTGGCACGCAAACCCAAATCAGCTCCACGTCGGTGGTCAACTACTATCTTAACCAACTGGAAGAAATGGGCTTCCTGGAGCGTAAAAGCGGCGTCTCCCGGGGGATCAACCTGCTTAAGACCCAGAGCAGCAACGTGATCCAGAACGCGCGCAAAACCCTCTCCAACCTGGCAGACCAGCTGATTACCATCCCCCTGGTAGGTAACATCGTCGCCGGTGAACCAATGCCCGTTCCCGCTTCTGATTTTAGTTATTACGATCCCGATTCCGGGATTGATATCGCCCGCAGCCTTTTGCCCGCTTCCGAATCTGAAGACCAACTCTACGCCCTGCGCGTGCATGGCGATTCCATGATTGACGCAATGGTGAATGACGGTGACATCGTAGTCATGAAGAAAGTGGACCGCGCCCGTAATGGCGAAATGGTGGCCGTTTGGCTCAACGACAGGGATGAGACCACCCTGAAGTACTTTTATCTCGAGAACGGACGGATCAGGCTGCAGCCCGCCAACCCAACCATGCAACCCATCTACATCAACGACCCAAGCACGGTTGAGGTCCAGGGCAAGGTCGTCCTGGTCATCCGGCAAATAAGCCATAATTAACATGTGACTATCAAAACCGTGCTGCTGGCAGTACGGTTTTTTTATAGTCTGTAGTGAACTAATTCGTGAAAAACTACTAAGCTTTGCTTGTTGCAATGATGGGGTTGAGTGACTCATCGGCAAAAGCCGTTACCCTAATAAAATACTATTGAGGTGATAAATGTTGGGAGCGATTATTGGCGATATTGTTGGCTCACGTTTTGAGTTCAACAATCATCGTAGCAAGGAATTTGAACTCTTTACGACTGATTGCGCTGTTACGGATGACACCGTCATGACCCTCGCGGTGGCGAAGGCGATCATGGAAACAGAATTGCAAACACATCTGTTTACCGACCAAAATACGGTAGACCGTGATTGCCTGGGCGTGCTTTCGGCTCTGACCATGCAGTACATGCAGGAACTTGGCCGTCGTTATCCCAATGTGAGTTATGGGGGGAAGTTCAGTGACTGGCTTTTTTCCAATGAACCTCAGCCTTACCATAGCTTTGGCAACGGTGCCGCGATGCGTGTCAGTCCGGCCGGGTTTATCGCGCGCAACCTGACAGAGGTCGCCAGCCTTTCTGCCGCTGTCACTTCTGTCACGCATAATCACCCAGAGGGTTTGAAAGGCGCCGAGGCTACCGTTGTGGCAATTTTCCTCGCGCGGGAAGGCGCCACAAAAGATGAGATCCGCAAGACAATCGAAGAAAAATACTACCCCCTGGATTTCAGCATTGATGAGATCAGACCAGGCTTCAGATTTGATGAGACCTGCCAGGGAACAGTACCTCAAGCCATCCAAGCGTTTCTTGAATCCGACTCTTTTAAGGATTCCATTCGCATTACGATTTCTCTCGGCGGAGACAGCGACACAATTGCCGCCATCACCGGTGCGATTGCCCAAGCCTATTACGGGATTCCCGATGATATCCATAATAAAGCCCTATCTTTTCTAAACGATGATTTACGGGCAATTTTCAATGCCTGGGAAGACTTTGCCGGATTGTGTTTTGAGTGAATCAAAAAACCGCCCGGAAATAATCCTGGGCGGTTTTTACTGGTTTAGTATTGGAATTACTCAAGCCCAACTTCAGCGCCGGCAGCTTCGAGCTTGGCCTTGGCATCGTTGGCGACTTCCTTGGTGACCGCTTCGAGGACCTTGGCGTTGGCAGTTTCGGCCATATTTTTGGCTTCAACAAGACCCAGGCTGGTGAGCTGGCGGATGACCTTGATGACCTCAATCTTCTTGGGGCCAGCGTTTTTGATGATGACGTTGAATTCAGTCTTCTCTTCAACTTCTTCAACAGCAGCGGCGGCAGCGGGGCCAGCGGCAACGGCGGCCACAGGCGCGGCGGCGGAAACGCCCCATTTTTCTTCCAACATTTTCACGAGGTCGGCAGCTTCCAAAACGGAAAGTTGGCTCAGTTCCTCAACAAGTTTAGCTAATTCAGCCATTTCTAATTACTCCTATTTCCTTTTTCTTTATTGTTTCTTTATACTAAGTTATTTCAATTAGGCAGCCTCAGGCTGCTGTTCGGTTTTCGCTTTGATGACCGCGGCCAGGCCACGGGCAGGTTCAGCCAAAGTGCGTACGAGTTTGCTGGCGGGGGCCAAAATGGTACCCATCAACATGGCACGCATCACGGGCAAAGTGGGCAGGTCGGATAACGCGCTGACCTGTTTCACGGTCAGGTTGGCCTTATCGAGATAGCCACCACGGACCTGGAACGATTCATTACCCTTAACGAGCTCGGTCAGGGCTTTCGCCACCGACGGGGCATCTTCAAAGGCGAAGACGACCACGTTATTACCTTCCCAGAACTTGGGGTCATACACGTAGCCGTGCTCTTCCAATACCCGGGCAAACAGGCGGTTTTTCACCACATGCAGTCGGCCATCCGCTTCACGCAGCTTGGCACGGGCTTCATTGACGGTGGGCATGCGCATCTTGCTGTAGGAAAGCACAAACACAGCCTTGCTCCGCTCCAACCAATCACTATACTGTTCAACAATCTTTTCTTTTTGTTGCTTAGAAAACGCCAATGTAAATTCACCTCCTTCCGGTGAAAATTAAAATCTCTTTCCGCTATCCACCGCGGAAAGAGATCAACCAGGCATCATCAATGCTTGCTTCTGACCTCCACCTCGGCGGGAAATTAAGCCGTTAACGGCACCAGCTTTCTTAAGTGAAGTGTGCTTAAGGCACTATTCAATTGTTCAACCCGGGCATTATACCACACCGGTGGCTGTCGCCCAGGAAACATCAAATTAAAGCTGTTCGGCTTCCATCGCCATGGCCGTGTTGGGGTCAACTCTGACACCAGGGCCCATGGTTGATGCAACCGTGACCTTCTTGATGAACAAGCCTTTGGCTCCGGATGGTCGGGCTTTGCGCACGGCGCTCATCAGGGCTGCCATGTTCTCGTGCAGCGCTTCAGCTGTGAACGACACTTTGCCCAACGGCACATGGATGTTGGCGCTTTTATCCAGGCGGAACTCCACGCGGCCGGCTTTGGCGGTCTTGATGGCCTGGGCGATATCGCCCGGCTGCACAACGGTGCCAGCTTTGGGGTTTGGCATCAGGTTGCGGGGGCCCAAAACACGGCCCAACCGGCCAACCTTGCCCATCATATCCATGGTACCCACAGAGACATCAAAGTCGGTGTAACCACCCGCAATACGGGCGATTTCTTCGTCAGTTTCAGCCACAAAATCGGCACCAGCAGCACGGGCGGCCGCGGCCGCTTCGCCCTGGGCGAAGACCAGCACACGCACGGTCTTGCCCAAGCCATTGGGCAGCACAACAACGTCGCGGATTTGCTGATCGGCCTGGCGAGGGTCCAAACCAGTGCGCATGTGAACTTCCACAGTCTCATCAAACTTGGCGAAACTGGTGGACTTAACCAACTCCAAAGCTTCCTTTGGACTGTAAAGCTTGTCGGTCTCAATCTTCTTGCTTGCGTTTACAAAATTTTTCCCGTGTTTTGACATGAATACTCCTTGGTGGTCATAGCGGGCCGGGGAGCCCTCCCACAATCATTCTCTCTTGATTAATCGATTACCGTAATACCCATGTTGCGGGCGGTGCCTTCAAGCTGCTTGACGGCGCCTTCGATATCGTTCGCGTTCATATCCTTGAACTTGACTTCAGCAATCTCACGCAACTGGGCGCGGGTAACCTTGCCCACTTTTTCAGTTTGCGGGGTTGCGGAGCCCTTGCTAATCCCGGCGGCTTTTTTCAGCAGCACAGGGGCTGGCGAGGACTTAAGTTCAAACTTAAAGGAACCATCCATGAAGATGGTGATTTCCGCGGGGATAATTTCACCGGCACGGTTGGAGGTGCGGGCGTTGTATTCCTTGCAAAAGGCCATGATGTTGACACCGTGCGGGGCTAACGCGGGACCAATTGGCGGTGCTGGATTCGCTTTTCCAGCCATAATCTGTAATTTGACGACTGCTTTTACTTTCTTTGCCACGAATATATCTCCTTTGTGGTGCTAACGGGTCTATCAAACCCTCCCACGAATTTCCGGAATGTTCCGGTTTATGCCTTTTCCACTTGCAAAAAGTCAAGCTCAACGGGCGTTTCCCGCCCAAAGAAGTTGACCATCACACGAATCTTGGAACGCTCCATGTTGATTTCGGCTACGGTTCCGCGGAAATCATTGAACGGACCATCCACAATGCGCACCCTGTCGCCCAGCTTGTAGCTGACCTTGTAGGTTGGCGCTTCATCTTCCATCCGACGCAGGATTTGCGCCACTTCTTCAGGGCGCAGCGGGGTCGGTTCGTCCCCCATGCCAACAAACCCGGTTACGCCGGGCGTATTGCGCACCACAAACCAGGAATCCTCGCCTAGCACCATGTTCACCAAAACATAACCCGGGAACACATGGCGCTCCACAGTGCGGCGTTTGCCATCGCGTACTTCGATTTCTTCCTGGGTCGGGATGACCACGTCGAAGATTTTGTCCTTCATGCCCATGGTTTCAATACGCTGCTCAAGGTTCTTGCGGACCTTATTTTCGTATCCCGAGTAACAATGGATAACAAACCACTGGCGGGCTTGATCGGGCGTGGTTGATCTACCCGCGGCTGGGGCGGCCTGGGATTCCTCGGAAGGGTCGGCTGCGATACGGGGTATCTGCTCTTCTTCCGCGGGATTCATCGCTTTTTCATTCATTTTTTTATTCGAGCTTTCGGCCATTTTTTGGCCCTCTTTCTAAAAACTAAGAAACCAGCAACCCCACCAGTCGCGAGAAGACAAAGTCCATCAATCCAAGCAATACGGACATGATGACAGTGACGATGAGGACTATCCTGGTTAGCGCTAGGGCCTCCTGGGTGGTTGGCCAGGTAACCTTGCGCAACTCGCCGATTGTCTCACGCCACCAGTGTTTGGTCTTTTGAAAAATATTGGGCTTTTTCTCGTTTTGTGCCATCAATAATCTCCTGGTTGACAACTCAACGCCGTAATACCTACGGCGTTGACTTCTTTCAACAGGTCAGGTAGGAATTGAACCCACAACCCCCGCTTTTGGAGAGCGGTGCTCTGCCAATTGAGCTACTGACCTAGGTTAGCCCTCCCGAAGGAAAGGCTACTTGACCTCACGATGCACGCGATGCATACGGCAACGCGGGCAATACTTCTTCATTTCCAAACGGCCCGGGTCGTTTCGGCGGTTCTTAACCGTGGTGTAATTGCGTTCCTTACACTCGGTGCAAGCCAGGTGAATGACTGGGCGAACATCTTTCTTTTTGGATGCCATTTTCGTGTAGCGTGGCTGCCTCTTTCAAGCCAGCCACGCTTCCTCCATCTTTTGTTATTCGATAATCTTCGTAATCTTGCCAGCACCCACGGTCAGGCCGCCTTCGCGGATGGCGAATTCGGAACCCTGCTCAAGAGCAACCTTGCTGATTAGTTTAACTTTCATGCCATTGACATTGTCGCCTGGCAGAACCATTTCAACGCCTTCGGGCAGGGTCACATCACCGGTCACATCCATGGTGCGGATGTAGAACTGGGGACGATAACCAGTGAAGAACGCGCTGTGGCGGCCACCCTCTTCACGGCGAAGGATGTACGCGGAGCACTCGAAGGTGGTGTGAGGGGTGATGCTGCCGGGTTTGGCAATAACCATACCACGCTCAACCTGGTCGCGATCGATACCGCGCAGGAGCAGGCCAACATTGTCGCCAGCCATACCGGAATCGAGCAGCTTGTGGAACATTTCAACACCGGTGACAACCGAAGGCATGCTCTTGTCGCGCAGGCCGACGATTTCAACAGGTTCGTTGACTTTAATCTGACCGCGTTCGACACGGCCGGTCACCACGGTGCCGCGGCCTTTAATCGAGAAGACGTCTTCCACGGGCATCATGAAGGGTTTGTCGAGCTCGCGCACAGGATCCTGGAAGTAATCATCCACGGCGTCCATCAATTCGCAGATGGGTTTGTACACGGGATCGTTGGGATCGGTGGAGGCGCTGTCCAGGGCCAACTTGGCGGAGCCACGGATAATCGGAACCTCGTCGCCAGGGAAGTGGTTCTTGATCAGCAGTTCGCGGACTTCCATTTCCACGAGCTCAAGTAGTTCGGGGTCATCCATCTGGTCGGTCTTGTTGAGGAAGACCAAAACAGCGGGGACTTCAACCTGGTGGGCCAACAGAACGTGTTCGTTGGTCTGGGGCATCGGGCCGTCGGGAGCGCTCACAACGAGGATTGCGCCGTCGACCTGGGCCGCGCCGGTAATCATGTTCTTGATGTAGTCACGGTGGCCGGGCATATCCACGTGGGCGTAATGGCGCTTCTTGGTTTCATATTCAACATGCGTAATGTTGATTGTGATACCGCGGGCTTTCTCTTCCGGCGCGTTGTCAATTGTGTCATAAGCGCGGAATTGACCATAGCCACGCATGGCCTGGACCTTGGTGATTGCAGCAGTAAGGGTGGTCTTGCCATGATCAATATGACCCATCGTACCGATGTTCATATGGGGCTTTGACCGGTCAAATTTTTGTTTCGCCATCTTTTCTCCTAAATAAATACTTTCATTTTTCTCATTTTTCGGCAAAAGCCCTCAATGGGACTCGGACCCATGACCTCATTCTTACCAAGAATGCGCTCTACCACCTGAGCTATGAGGGCAGCCGTGACTTCACCTCACTCCCGTGAGATGAAATGGACGGTGAAGGATTCGAACCTCCGAAGGCCTCTGCCAGCTGATTTACAGTCAGCCCCCGTTGTCCACTTGGGTAACCGTCCAGACTTACCATCGGGCGCCTGCTCTTTACCCGCTGGAGATTGAAATCGACGGGTGTCAATCTCAATCGCGAACGTGTAAATCTGAGCCGACGATGGGAATCGAACCCATAACCTACCGCTTACAAGGCGGTTGCTCTACCATTGAGCTACGCCGGCGCCCTTGTTATTCCTTTGTTAAAAGTGCTTTCACAGAACGTTTAGTATATCAAGATTTGCATGCTTTCGCAAGACCGATTCCTAAACCAGTCTCATTTAACAATGCGTGAGTCTATCAGGATTGCGCCCTTTCGTCAAGAACAAGAATCACTTTTCGACTCATTCGCCTCAGCGTCAAAACGTTTTCCAAAAAAGATGACCGAGCCGGGGATGGAAACCAACTCCTCGAATCCAAGGTGACGGTAAAACGCCTGCGCGCGGCGGTTTTCCCACCCCACGCCCAGGAACACGCCGGCGCTGCCTTGCTTCCGCAATTTGTCCCACAAACGCTGGATGAGCAGCCTTCCCAGGCCTTTGCCCTGGGCCCGGGGTAGGAGGTCAATATGCAACTCCGAGGGATACTGCTCCGCGAATTCAGGGACCTTAAAAGGCTCATGAAGAAGCATGACCAGCTCCTGGTCATGCGGCGTGCGAGTCGTGCCTGCACCCTCCACCGGAAATTTCTCACGCAAAGCCGGCAAATATTCCCGCTCCGCCCATTCCAGGGTCTTCCTGGCATCCAGCGCGGAAAGGGTATAACCGCACACGCCTTCCTCATCCTCCGCGACAAAACAACAAGACAAATCGTGCCTGAGATAGGGGTCCGCATACACAGCCGAGAGCAGTTCGGGATAATGATAAAGAGCGGTGCCGTCCGCGCCGTTATCCCCTGTTTTTAGGCAAATCTCATGGATGGCGTCGCGGTCGTTCGCGTTGGCTGGTCTGATGATGACGGTCATGTCCCTCCTAACTTACACCCGTGCCAATCCCGCTAAGGCAGTGTCTTGACGAGCCCATCCAGCATTTGCTGGCGAATACGCTCAAACAGGATTTGCTTACCCGCGGACATCAGGTTTTCGTCGACAAGGGTCAGGTCCACGCCTTCACCGAGTGATGAAATTTCTCCGCCCCCAATGATTGTATTCACCGCGTTGACAACATCTGCACTGACGCTGCTGCTGAGCACGCCCACCCAATCGGCTTGGGTTTCCAGCCCGTTCTGGCCTTCAACCCCAACCAGGCGCACACCCTTGGAAGCCAGGTAGGTAATTAATTCAGGGCTGCTGATTTCCGGCTGCACAAAAACGCCAGAGATGGCGTTCGTGAGCAGGGTGTCTGCGGCGGTTTGCCAATCAGCCTGGCTGGCAGGGTCTGTCACTTCCACTGCCAGTGGATAATACATCACCGGCGCGAAGCGTGAACGGCAAAGGCCACAATAAAAACGCGCGCCAGTGATAAATCCACCGCTGTATTGTTGGCCAAGCGCTGTTCCCGCCTGGCTGATGACTCCCACCCGGTACTCCGGCGTGACCAATGCCAGCGCGTAGCCGGCCAGGAAAGCAGCCTGGTCTGGCGTGGCGGTGATCGCGCTCATGGGGTAGAGGTTGGGCACGGCAGTGCCGGCTGAACCAAGCACGGAAATGACCGGTACGTTCGCGGCGGATTGCGCCAGCGTGTATGTTTCATCCGCGGAAGCCAGGCTGACCACCACCCGCGTCATCCCGCCTAATTGAACCGGGGAGAGTTGGTCCACCTGCAAAAATGTCAGGTTTTGCTCTGACGCGTAAGCGTTTAGCTGGCCATTGAGGTCTTGGGCCAGCGATCCATTACCATCAACCGGCGTCCACAGGATGATGTCTGCCTGGATGTCGGCTGGAACAACTTCAGTGGCCGTGGGAACAATCTCTTCGGTCACGGTAGGCAGCGTGCTTTCCAGGGTTGGGGCAATCACGCTCGGCGTTGGGGTCTGGGAATTCGGCGCCACACAGGCCGAGAGTAACAACAGGGCCACTAATGTCAACGCGAACCAATTTTTTAATCTGCTTTCTTTCATGTCCCATATTCTACCTTATGGCTGCCAAGTTAATGCGCTGCGCGCGTGGCTTCTGTACAAGTTGCCACCCTGTTGGCTGCATTTGCCACTTAGGCATAAAAAATGCAACACACTCCCTTAATCAAGCCTGGCCCTAAAGCCGGTTGGTAACCATCAAATTTAACAACGGGATGTACCTATGAGCCTGCCTACCAGCGAGACCAATCCAGATAGCTTCCTCCGCCTGCCTTCGGACCAAAACCGGCAGATACGCCAGATTATCCGTGGCGCTGGTGTACGGGACCTCAAACAGTTTTTAAATGACCTGCGCCGCCGCTCAACCCCCCAGTTGGGGTACTTTATGGAGCTGGTGGTTTCGGCCGGGCTGCTGTTCGCGGCCATCCTGTTAAACTCTTATCTGCTGCTATTCCTGGCTGTGGTGTTCACGCCGTTTCTCTCCCCCCTGCCTGGCATCACCAGTTCGGCAGTCATCCCTTCCCTCTCCCATCTCGGCAGGTCAATCCTGACTCTCTTCATCACCAGCGCGATATATTGCCTGGCCGGCTGGCTGGCCGGGCTCGCCGTGAAGACCTCATCCCCAACCTCGGAAATGCCTTTCTCGTTTGTGTTACAAGCCAGTTGGCTGGAGTGGGCCATGGTGTTGTTCTCAGCAGTGCTGTTGGCGGTGTGGTTCGCGCGCCGCTCAGAAATGACCCGCCTGCCCTCCATCGTGATTTCCCTGCTGGTCATGATTCCATTGGCCCTGGCCGGCTGGCAGCTTGTCTTCGTGGCCACACCAACCTGGCCTGAAATCCTCACGCTGGCCTTCGGCCGCCTGCTTCTGGCCTTACTTGCCCTCATGGCCACCTTCTGGGTCATTGGCCTTGCCCCGCGCAAGGCAATTGGCTGGGTGATTGCCAGCCTGCTTGTCATCATGGCTGTTCTGGCCGGCTATAACGTCTTCAGTCCACAGGAACAACCCGCAGTGGATGCCATCAGCGTCCTTCCCACGGAGGTCTTTCCGCCTGTAAAACCCACCACCAACCTGCCAACTCACACACTTCCGGCACCATCTGAAACCCCCACACCTTTTCCCTCCACCACCCCCACCTCCACTGCCGTGCCAACGGACGCTCCAACAAGCACGCCCGCGCCATCCATCGCCCGCATCACGGCCGCGAACGGTTTGGTGATGCGCGCCGAGGCCAACACGCAGTCCCTCATCCTGGCGTATATCAACTATGGAGACGAAGTGCAATTGCTCGGGGAACAGGCCACCTGGGGCTCGTTCGTTTGGGAAAAAATCATTGCCCCCAATGGAAAGACAGGTTGGGTACCCAACGGTTACCTGGTGATTGTCACTCCCGAAAATTGAGTTGAACTATTGGACCAAGAGTTCCAGGTTTTCCCTGGGAACCCGAATCACCTGCTCATCCGCGCGTTTGACTACCACAGGTTGTAGCACCAACCCGCTGGCGAATTTTTCGGCCGCGGCTGGGATTTCCACCACTTCTCCAACACTGCCCGTGTAGGGCATGCCCAACAGGCGCACCTTGCTGCCAATGCTCAGGGTCTCAGGGCTTTCAAACAAGCCGTGCACCTGTTCGCTCACTTTGGGGAGGAACACCTCTGGGAACGAATCTGTTTCAGGTTCCCGTTGAAGCGCATTACTGTAGACGACCTGGCCATCCAACACCTCCAGCACCTCGCTGGTGATGGGGTCAATGCGAATATCCCCAAACCCTGAAAGCAAAATAACGGGGATGGGCAACCCCCTGAGCTCCGGCACCAGACCTGGCATCGCGGAACAGAATACCAACCCTGCCGGTTTGCGGTTAACAATCCGGCGCAAATTCTCAAGGCGTGGGCAGGTTTCCAGGAAGCAAATCTTGCCATGCATGTCCGGCCAATTACCGTTGCGATCGGGTTTGGTATAGTCAATCTCGGTCACCTGGAACGGCCCAGCGGCACTGAGCCCATTGCCCCAGGCGCCTTGTATGAGCGCGCCTTGCGCTGAAACAACTGCCCCCCGGTCAGGTATCACTTCCACAATCGTCCCCGGGATGGCAGTCGAAACCTGCGCCTTGCGCTCTCCCAGGGCCAGTGTCACCTTACCCTCACGCACCGAAAGAACTTTCCCATCTTCATACGCGCGGAAGATGCGCGAGAAGAGGCCGTTTTTCTGCGCAATGACATCCCCCACCTTCACCTCTTCACCAGCCAGGCGTTTCATGATTTTTTCCATTTGACCTGGCTTCACATGCAGGGAGTTGACCACGTCAAACACCTGGAACCTTCCAGGCAGGTCAACTTCCGCGATGGGTTCGCCCGGGGCCACACTCTGGCCAATTTGAACCAATACCTTGCCCTTGCAGGGAAGCACATAACGCCGTAAAACAGTCTGGTCTTTGCTAATGCGGACTACTTCCATCTCATCCCCCCAGTTCCCAAAGCCAGTCGTTGATTTTCTCACTGCGCGCCGCGTCATCCTCAGGAAGAGAAAGCGGACGGCCACGTGCGTCGATGACCACGCCAACTTTTCCGGTGGAAACGCTCAACCAGCCCCCCAACCCAACCAGCCCCATGCCAACATCACTGTCTGAAGCCGGGGAGAGGTAGATGTGCGCCGGGGTTTGGGGAAGGAGTTCAATTCGCTTTATCTCCCCTTTGGTAAGCGTGTAATGTTCACGGGGGGACTCACCCTCATCCACTTCAACCGAAATCACCTGGTCACCAATTTTGCCAGGGCTAATCACGCTGACCGCCGTGCCAAGGTTGATGAAGATGCCTGAGTCAATCACCTGGATGGCGACCAAGGGTTCCACTGCGGCCAGCGACCCCAACGCGGGCATCAGCTGGTCTTTGTCCAGCACGAACGTGGTGATGCCGTGGGGCAGAATGCTATCCAAACCGGTGAGAAAGACCTGGCGTTCCGTCGGCATGCCAGTCAGGCACGCGCCTGAGAGCACAATGGGTTCAAAGTCACGTCGCAGTCCCACGGATGGGTCGTAGTCCAGGGTGGGGAATACCTCCGCGACCGAGTTGAGAGCGTTTTGGATGCGTACGCGTGCCCAGGCTTGTTCAAGCGCGATATCCTGCAGCGTCGCGGGGAGGATGCCCGGATGCGCCTGCTTGTTGTACAAGGCGGTCGCCAGCCATTCTTTATCCAAACCCATGCCAATCACAGCCTGTGTATGTTGGATATCGCGGGTGGTCAGGCTCGTTTGATGGCGTCCGCCCATCACAAGGCCGTCCTGAACCACAATCACGTCCACGCCACCTGCGCCCACGTCCAGCGTAAGCACTCCTTTACCATTGGTGTTCATGCTGTTCATGATACGCGTGGTTCGGGTGGTCGCGAAAGTGGTGGGGATGACGCGCTGACCCAGCTGTTTCTGTAATTCCACCAGGCCGGGGATTTGCCCTTCGCGTACGCGCGCGAAAGCCGCTAGCATGGCTTTCCAGCCAACCTGCAGGTCTTCCTGCTCCTCCAGGGGCTGGATGTTTCCGGCCAGATGAAGATCAGGGCCTGCCTCGAGCTCTCTTTCCGCGTATTCAGCCAGGGAGCGATTGCCGGCATAAACAATCTGCGGCTGAGCCAAGCCCGGCAGGTTGTGATACACCACCCGGATGTTTTCAATGGCGGCCCGTATGCGTTTGCTCGCACCTTCGTCAAACCCTCCGCCAATAACAAAAAGTTCAGATTGGGACGATATAAGGTTTTCAAGTTGGGCGGTGTCGTTCAAATCATCTTGGAGGTTGATTTCCATCACCACTTTGGTATGGAACAAACTCACGAGTCTGCGCAACGCCGCAAGCGAATAGTTTTCCGAAACCCCGATCAGGGTCGTGCGGATGGGCTCTCCCGCAGAGAGGCTCAAACCTGCACCCCTCACGCCAATTCTTCCTTCTGAATCGATGAGCAGGTGTTTTCTCGGGTCCAGGAGGTTAATGCCTGTTTCATCCTGGATTTTCTCCACGGCAGCAATGAAACCCAGCCGTACGTCCGTACGTTCGCCCACCGTGGAAGGCGACTGGGCGGAAGCGCGCAAGCTGTATGCGTCATAGGCGTCATCAAATAGCCAAACGCGGGTATTGCTCCTGCCGATGTCAACGCTCAAGTAAAAGTTTGGAGCCACGTGAATTCCTCAAGTTTTCAAAGCAAGCTGGTGATGAAATCCTTGACCCAATTCAACTGGGAAATCAAGGCGACCAGTGCTGTCATGTACAGGCCAATGAACAAGGCGCCAAATGTGATGCCCATGAAAATTTGCCCAACGCTGGACATGCCATCCAGCAGGCTTCCTCCACCAACCTGTTTCACCTGCTGCCTGTGATGGAAGAAGAACAGGGTCGCGATGACGCCCAGCAGGATTAACACACCCTCAATCACCCCAGCCCAATTAATCTGGCTCGCTTGCATGAGCAAGGCCGGGCTAAACCGGCCAATGGTGGCCAGCAGCTGGGGTGCCAATGTGCCCCGGCTGACGCCAAACAGCGCCAGTGCGGCCAACACCCCGCTCAGGAAAGCCAGGGGGATTTTGCCCGCCTGGGAAAGACGCGGGGAAAGCATCAACGCGAGCAGCGCGCAAAGTACGAGGGGCACCAGGGCCCAATAAAATGCGGGCGTCCCAGGAGTTCTAAGCGGTACGTAAAGCAGGGGGATAATGACCTTGGTGATGACCACCGCGGCGGAAAAGCCGGCCGCCACGCCGATCAGCACGTACAGGCCAACGCGGAAGAAAAGGTTATCACCCAGGATGTAGCTGAAAATCATGATGGTCAGCGCGACGCCAACCAGGCCCAGCGCCAGGTCCACTGAACTCATTCCTCACCCCGCTTTTCAATTTGCTGTAAAGTATCCTGGTCGGCTTTCACAATCATGCCGAGCAGCAGGAGAACAAGCAAAACCAACAGCCCCACCTGGAACACGCGCGCGGGGAAGTATGCGCTTTCCGCACCTTCGCCCGCCTGGTCTTCCAACCCCGCGAGATAACCGGCAATTTGCCCGGAATCGTAGTACGGCGCGAGCATGGGCGCCGTCTGCATGGTGCTCACCACAGCAATACGGCCGGGTGGTAGCCAAGGCGCCACCTGTTCCATCCAGGTCCGTGCCTGTAGCTCGGAATCACATGCCAGCAGGATGAGGTCATAATCGCGTAAATCCTGGATGCCCTGGGGCAACGCGCTGGCATACTCCCCAAGAGGTGTCTGGCTCCCGAGCCCGTTGGCCAGCGGTACCAGCCCAAAGCTGCCGCCAGGCAGGTAATTGACCGAGGGTTTATTGTTGGGGTCCACTTTTTCAAGTAGGGCCTCTGTCAGCCAGAGCCCGGATGGCTGGGTTGTGAGCACGTCCCAGGTCACCTGCTGCGCGTCCAGCTGTTTGAGGACGGTGGGCAGGAGCAGTTCCATTTCCGTGCTTGTGGCAGCCTGGTAATCCGTAACCAGCAGCACCTGGTCTTGGGCACCCAGCGCGCCAAGCGCGTCCGCGAAGGCACTGGCCGCCTCGGTTGGCATCCGGGATGGCACCACGTTGCCTGGGGAGATAATCAGGGTGGCAATTAGCGCTGCGAGCAGCAGCATGGCCAGCACAAACCGGCTTATCCCGGCCGGCTCAGCTTTTGTGGCCTTGGCCGGCGAGCTATGCGTGCCTTCCTGGTAAATCATGCTTTTCAAAAGTGCCGCGAAGTCCTTTTGGGTCCGCAGCAGCATCAAATCGGAGGGCGCGTCGCCAGTAGGCTTCGGCTCGTCCGGGGTAACCTCCACGGGGTTCAGATTCTCCACGCCACTCGCGAGGCCGGCCTGCTCCAGGATGGGCTCGAGCGCTGGAGTTTCCTCTTCAATTTTAGTTGGGGCTTCTTCCCCGGCTGGTTCGGTGGACGGAGGGGTTTCCTCCTCTTCGGCCTCAGGCTCTAAGGCTGGCTCGGTAACCTCAGGCAACGCTTTCGCTGCGGGTAGGCTCTCCGCGGGCTCTTCCTCGTCAGGGATGTTATGAAATTCAGCCGGCCGGGTCTCGGTCGGTAACTCTACAGCCCCTGCCGCGGCTGCGACAATGCCTTCCTCAGCCAGGCCTGGCTCCCCGCCGGGGCCGGGGCCTGGTCTTGTCTGTTCAATTTCCGGTTCTTCTAACAAGGCTTTCTCGCGCAAGGCGCGCAGCCTCTCGTCAGTCCATTCCATTTCCCATTCATCAGCCTCGTTGCCGATTGCTGCGCCATCCGTGGAATCATCCTGCCCCTGGGGGTTCAGGGCTCTGACCTTGCGCAGCCATTCAGGCGTCCCGCTGGCGTCCGCGGGCATGGCTGTGTCCGCGGCCCGAGCCTGGTTGAGCGCCTCCCGCTGCGTCTTCTCACGAATGCGGGCAATCCAATCGTTGAACTCGCGATCGACCGCCGAGAGCTCATCCCGGTTTTCAGCTGTCCCGTTTTCTTCCTGCTGGGCTTTCTGTCGAATCCGCCTCAGCCACTCAGGGCCACTGGGTTGTTCCGAGTTCGTGACTTCAGGCTCAACACTTTCGTCTTCGGTTGGTTCTTCCTGCGGTGATTCCGAGGCCGCGCCGAGAATGGGCTCAAACACATCCCCCTCGCGCAGGCTGCGCAGCACTTCGGAAATGGAATCCGATCCTCCCTGGCTTTCAGCATTTTCGTCCTCAGGCGTACCCTGGGCATCAAAAGCAAAGAAAGCGCCCATTTCCTCGCCACAATGCACGCAACGCGTGGCATGCGGGAGGTTTTTGCCGCCACAATGTGGGCAGACCGTCATCTCATCCGGCTGTTCAGTCACTGTACGGCCTTTCACTCCCCAACAGCACCCGGATGGCCATCATGACCGCGCCAATGGCCACGCCAATCAATAACCCACGCGCGCCGACCAATGGCAGCTGGCGGATATAGCCGATAACTGTTGCGATTTGTGGAACCTCAAGGGTCTGAAGCAACCCAAGCGCGATTAAGAGGAAGAATATAGCGCTCAACCCGAAGGAGACAGTCAATGGTGACCAGCCACGGTTGCGAAAAACCTGCACCGCCGCGCTGGTCATAATCAGCGCCACCAGGCCAAGCAAACTGACTTCGAGTGGTCTTTGGATGGCGCCGACCCATTTCAGGTAGGCTGGGTTGTCCACCCCCAGCCACAAACCCCCGACCAGGCTGAGCCCGAAAGAAGCCAGGATGACAATGCTAAAAATAAATCCTTTGCGGGCAGTCAGGATGGAGCGGGCGTGATAGATGATGAGTGACGCGATGGCTACCAGCAAGGCCATGCTTCCCACAATGACTGCCCAATTTAGCACCAATCCCAGGTAAGGGCCGAGGTATGGCTGGAAAATAAGCCCAGCCAAAACAAAGAGCCCCGAAAGGATGGCGACCGCGATTGGCAGCCCTTTTTTCATTAGAGCACTCCCGCGATGGTGAGCCCGGCGCCAACAAGGAGCGCGATGGCAATGATGATTCTCAATAAATCCTGCGCCCTGAGCGAGGCCGCGGCAGCCGGGTCAGTCTCCAAACTGGCCGCGGGGGCGTAGTAATCCTCCCCCAACGCGAGGTTGCACACACCCGCCAAAAAGGCAGCCTGCCCGCCCAACGACGCGGTACTGCCCGCCACCAGGATATTCTTGCGGGCCGCCAGGTCGAGTGCCAGCAATGTTTCGCCTTCAAATTGCCCGGAAAGAATAACCCCACCATTCGCGCGATGGTTGACTTCGGGCAGCAAGCCGGCCAGGCTGGCAAACCGCGTGGTCCCTGCCAAAACTGCCTCGCCCGGTTGGAAAAGCTCCACGGCCACGGCATTTTGGTACGCGCCATGCGTCACCATTTGGCTCAGGCAAGCCAGCACACCATCCCCGCTGACGGTCTGTAATTTTTGGTCGTTGAAAAGTGAGCGCCGGCTGATGGCTTTGAGGAGTGGCAAACCTGCCACCCCGCTCAGGCTTGCGCCCTGGTCCGTCAGGTTGTTGCCGATACCCAACACGAGGCGCCGGCCTTTTTCAGCCACAGCCGAGATGAGCAGGTCCGCGGATTGGTAAGCGTTCACCTTGCGTAGCTTACTGTAAGGTGCGCGCCGGCGTGCGGATTGGAAAAAGAGTTGGCCTGCCAGGGCCAGCAGCACCAGCGCGATGGCGACCTTGTCTGCCATGCCGAGGCTACTCATTGCATGCCCTCCGCAGGTTCAGGCTCCGGAAAAAGCTCGGAAAACTTTTCGGGAAAGCGTAACTCCCCCCCTCCCCACATGGATAGGCTCTTGCCCGCCCATGGGCGCGCGAGGCAATTTGTCGGGAGGAATCAGCTACCGAAAAGAGCACTTGAACCATGCATAAAGTATAGCATAATCGATTCCGGCGAACGTTTATTCACTCGACATCTGGACGGGGGGCGGAAAAGTTATCTTAGTGTTATCGAGCGCCTTAGTGGCCACCACGCGGGACACTAAAAAAAGACCTTCTCAGGGTAATGGCGTCGTAATTATCTGCTTTACAACAAAAAATCGCCAGGCTTGTTAGCCTGGCGATTTAATCAATCCAAAATTATGAGTGAATGCTATGCCCTTCCGCCGCCTCTGCAGCTTCCAGGATGGCCTCGCCCAAGGTTGGGTGCGTGTGGATGTTGCGGGTAATCTCGGTGACAGTGAGCTCGTTGGCCTGGGCCAGGGTGAGTTCAGGCAACAATTCAGAAGCTTCAGGTCCAACAATGGACGCCCCAAGGATTTCACCATATTTTTCATCCGTGATGACCTTGGCGTAGCCGGCGTATTCCCCCAATCCCAGCGCCTTGCCATTGGCCTGGAAGAAGAACTTGCCAACTTTCACCGCGTAACCAGCTTCGCGGGCCTGCTCTTCCGTGTAGCCAAACGAGGCCACCTGGGGGGATGAGAATGTCGCCCGTGGGATCATGCGGAAGTCAAGTTTTCGCCCCGGCAGGCCGGCAATGTTCTCCGCGGCAATCACGCCCATCGCGGACGCGGCGTGCGCCAGCAACAGTTTACCGGTGACGTCCCCAATCGCCCATACCCCGGGCACATTGGTTGCCATGCGCTCATCCACGCTGATAAAACCGCGTTTGTCCTTTTCCACGCCCACCAGCTCAAGCCCGAGATCTTGCGAGTTGGGTTTGAAGCCAATTGCCACCAGGGTGACTTCAGCCTCTATGGTTTCCTCGCCTTTGTCATTTTCAAGCAGCACATCCGTGCCAGCTTCCGTCCTGGTGACCGACTTAACCTTGGTTCCGGCGTGCACTTTAACGCCACGCTTGCCAAAAGCCTTGGTCAATTCAGCTGCAGCCTCATTATCCTCGTTCGGGAGGATATGTGGCAACATTTCAACCAGGTCGACTTTGACCCCATAAGCGCTCCAAACAGTGGCAAATTCCACGCCAATCGCGCCTCCGCCGATGATAACCGCACTCTGTGGTAACTTCTCCTGCAGGATGGCGTGCTTGTAGTCCAAAACCTTAACCCCATCGGGTTCCATGCCGGGTACAACCGTTGCGTGCGCGCCAGTCGCGAGGATGATATCCCGCGCTTGGATTTCTTCCGTACCACCCGCGCTGAGTGTCACTTGCAGTTTGCCCGCGCCGGCCAGCCTTGCTTCACCACGGATGACCTCAATCTTATTCTTCTTCATCAGGAACTCAACGCCTTTGGTCAGGCGCGAGCTTGCCTGCCGGCTGCGCTTGTAGGCCGCGCTGTAATCCAACTGAAGGTTGTCAAAGTGGATGCCATACTCCTCAGCCTGGGTCCGCGCCAGGTAGGCCAGCTCAGCATTGCGTAACAGGGCCTTGGAGGGAATACAGCCCACGTTCAGGCAAACCCCACCCATGTATTCCTTTTCAATGATGGCCACTTTCTTGCCAAGCTGCGCGGCCCGGATGGCGCTGACATACCCCCCTGGCCCGGCCCCCACGACAACAACTTCAAATTCCTTCATCGCAAACCTCCTGGCAGTGCTCCTCGCGGGCTGCCTCAATAAATGGATTTACCAGGACGGGCTGTGCTTGATGAATGTGCCATTCTGCAAATCATCAAACGCCTGTCTCAATTCTTCACGTGTGTTCATGACAATCGGGCCGCCCCAGGCAACAGGCTCGTGCAGGGGTTTGGCTGAAATAAAAGTAAAGCGCGCGGGCTCACCCGCAGGGGCCTGGGCTGCGACCCTGTCACCTTCACCCAGTAAAAGCGCCGCTTTCTCCTTGTACGTTTCACCTTCGACATCCAGGTTGCCCTGGATGAGGAAGAGGAAAGCTGTATTTTCGTCCGCGACCGGGATTTCCACGCTCACGCCGGGTTCAAGGCTGATATCCAGGATGGTGGCAGGGATATGATGCGACCGCGCGCCTTCCTTGCCGGCATATCGGCCCGAAATGATGCGCACCTGTCGTCCGCTTTCCTGAACCAGCACCACATCCTGGGCGAGGATGTCAAAGTATTTTGGTTCGGTGAACTTTTCAGCCGCGGGCAAGTTCAGCCAGAGCTGAAACCCCAGGAAACGCTCGGATGCCTGGGGCATCTCCTGGTGGAGAATACCACTGCCGGCGGTCATCCATTGCGAGCCGCCCGGCTCAATCATGCCTTTGTTCCCCAGGCTGTCCTGGTGCGCGAGCCTGCCGCTCAGCAGGTAGGTGATGGTCTCAATTCCGCGGTGGGGATGCATCGGAAAGCCGGCCAGGTAATCGCGCGGGTTGCCTGAGTCAAAAGAATCCAGCATCAAAAAGGGGTCGAAATCCAGCACGTTATCGGGCCCAAGCACACGGTTGAGCCGTACGCCAGCCCCATCCACGGCGGGCCTGCCCTGGATTACCTGAATTACCTGACGTTCCATCAACATTCTCCTTAATCGATTATTGCCGTCAATGATACCGAATCACACGGGGAATTGCTTCTTCTTGTAAAAGTGTCGCAGCTAGTAACCAAAGTTGCCTTGCAGGGATTCATCATTCACAACCCAATCCTGCACGTTAATCACCCTGTAATGCTCCTTGTCATCCCTGATGTACACCCATTCAATCCCGGCATTGATAATCATACGCTTGCACATGGAACAGCAATTGGCGTCTTTCACGTAATCGTTGGTTTTTAAATCAATCCCTGAGAGATAAAGTGACGCCCCAAGCATGCGCTCACGGGAGGCGCTGATGATGGCATTGGCTTCCGAGTGAACACTGCGGCACAGCTCATAGCGTTCCCCGCGCGGTATTTTAAGCTGTTCGCGTATGCAGAACCCAAGGTCAGTGCAGTTCTGCCGGCCCCGCGGAGCCCCCACATACCCGGTTGAAACAACTTCGTCATTTTTAACGATGACCGAACCGTATTTCTTACGCAGGCACGTGCCCCGCTGCGAGACCACTTCTGCCAAATCGAGGTAATAATTGGTCTTGTCTCTTCTTTCCATGCGATTCCTTCCAAGCGCGCGTTGTTCTTATCTTCAGCATTTTACCGTGAATCGTAACCCGCTTCAGACCAATAACAAGAGCGTCCCGGCCACAATCAAGGCCAGTCCAACCAAGGCCTGGCGCGAGAGCTTCTCCTTGAAGAAGAGATAAGAAAGCCCCACGGTCACCACGATGCTGAGCTTGTCAATCGGCGCGACGACGCTGGCCGGCCCATCCTGCAGAGCCTTGTAATAGCACAACCACGAAGATCCGGTCGCCACCGCTGAAAGGATGAGAAAAATCCAACTGCGCTTGTCGATGGACTTGATGGTGTTTTGCTTTCGGGTGATGAATACGATTACCCAGGCCATGACCAGCACGACAATGGTCCGGATGGCCGTCCCAAGGTTGGATTCAACCCCCTGGATGCCCACTTTACCGAGGATGGAGGTAAGGGCCGCGAACACCGCCGAACCAACCGCGTAAAGCATCCACGGCTTGCCACGCACCTCAGGCAACAGCTCGCCGGTTGAAGTCAATTCCGCCTGGCTTGGTTCCAGCAAGCTTGCCTCAGCCGGCTGGGTGACCTTGGGTGCTTTCTTTTGAATCATCAGCCACGTGCCAATGCCTATCAACACCATGCAGAACACTTTCAGCCAGGTGACGCTCTCGCCCAGGAAAATGATGGCCAGCAGCATGGTCAACACCAGGCTGGATTTGTCGATTGGGGTGACCTTGTTGATGTCCCCAATTTGCAGCGCCTTAAAATAAAATAACCACGAAGCCCCAGTGCTCAACCCGGAGAGCACCAGGAAAAGGAGACTCCGGGAGCTGATTTGGTTAATCTGCCCTTGCGAGCCAACCACAAAGACCATCAGCCACGCGAAGAGCAATACAAACACAGTCCTAATCGCCGTCGCGACGTAAGAATCAGTCTTCCTGATGCCAAACTTGGCCAGGATTGCGGTTATCCCCGCGAACAAGGCCGAAAGAAAAGCGAACAAAATCCACATGGGGTCTCCTCACACCATCCCGCGCCCATCCATTTGCAGCAGGCGCGTTCAAGGGTTCAAATTTATAAACCTTCGTCTTCTACGAACTGGTAAAACGCTTTTTCATTACCCGCGTTGGCGTCCGAAATGGTGCCGACCGGCGCGCAGTAAACGGTGAACTCCTCCTCGCTATCCAGGCCAAACAGGGAGTCGCAAATTGCCATATCAAAGGCGGCAATAGCGCAGGTGCCCAACCCGAGTGCGGCACAGGCCAGGTACAGATTCTGGCCAACATGACCGGCGTCAATCAGGGCTGCCCGGTGGGCCCAAATGCCGTAGCGCCATTCGCAACGGTAGGCGACGAAACTCCAATAAAAGATGACGCTGGCTTTGGCGGCCCAGCTTTGCCCTTCAAGCGAGAGTGAAATGGCTGCGGGCAGCTCTTCGACTGGATACAGGAACTCAAGCTGGTGACCCATGGGCAGGTAATGATACGCCCCTGGCTGCAAGCCTTCCACATGCTGCACGAGCAGGTAGGTTTCAAACGGATGGCGCGCGCCGCCTGAGGGTACCGTGCGCAGGGTGGCGTATGCTTTACCGCGCATGGATTTTATGCCCTGGGTAGCCCAGAGCATGAAAGAAAGCTGTAGCAGGCTGACAGGTTGCTGCGTATAGACCCGCGAGCTCTTGCGCTCGGTCAGCAAGGTGATGAAGTCCTGCTTCAGGTCGAGGTCGTCAAAATTCCTGGGCAGCATCATGGCGGTTTCAGTCATGGGGGTTTTCACCAGGGGAGGTTGCGGCAGCTTGAGGTCCTGGTCGGATTCAAAGTCATCATAAAGGCTGGTGGAGAAGCTTTTCATAAAGTTCCGCCCCTTGTCAATCAATTTTTTCTGGATTTCTGGGTCGAGCATGATTTGTCCTTTTCTCGTAGCGGCAATGGATGAATTATAGACGGATTGGCACGACGATTCGTGGTTTATGAAACAACAACGCGGGATTTTAATCCTCCCGCGTTGTTGGATCGGCTTTATCTTGCTCAGTGTTATTTTCCGGAGATAGTGATGCCGCTCACGCGGATCCAGGGTAACAGCCAATAGCCTGAGTTTTCGCGTTCCTGGCTGACCGCCACGGTATCGCGCAGCATATTAGCCAGGTTGCCAGAGATCATCACCTCGCTCAGGGGTTTGGTGACCTGGCCATTCTCGATCAGGAAGCTGTTCTTAGCCACGCCGCTTAGGTCGCCGGCAGGGCTGGGGCTTCCGCCTGAGAATCTGCCCATCAGGATGCCCTTCTTCACTCCAGAGATAAGTTCCTCCAGGGGGGTAGCGCCATTGCCAAGCACAAAGCTGCCGCCGCTATTTTGGGAACGCGGTAAACCCGTCCTGGCAGCACCGTAACGGCTCAGGATGAAGTTCTTAAGCACACCCTGTTCGATCAGGGGCATGTTTTCAGCCACATAGCCATCTCCGCTCAATTGGCTTGCGCCAGGCAGATTTGGATCTTCGGCAATGAGTTCAAAGTTAATCAGAGGGCTGGCTACCTGCGCCCCGATTTTATCTTTCCAGGGGCTGGTTCCGGAGATGAGCGCGCCATCTTCCAGGTAATTTTCCGCCACAAAAGCAAGGATGTTTTCCAGGCAACCCGGAGTGACCACCACGTCCCCCTCAAAACTGCCCTCAAATTGTTCTGTCACAATCTGGCGCTGGCTTTCATCCAACAAGCGTCTCACCCGGCTTTCCTTGCAAACCCTATCGGAAGGGTTCTCGTAGACAGTGGCAAAGTAGTTGAACGAAGAGGTTTTCCCCTCCTCCTTTGCCATAAACATGTTGCTCAGCTGGTAAACACCCCGCCGATCAGACAGCCTGACGCCATTGGTGTTGGCATACAGTTTTTCGCCAAAGTTGTGCTCAATGCCGATTGAATCAAAGCTAATCTTTGGAAAGTCCTGCCGGACATCCTTGAGGAGTTGATCCAACTGCCCGTACATGGCATCCAGGTTAGGCTGCTCTTCACCGGCACAGAAGCTGAGATTCTCCTGGAGCTCGGCAATCCCTTCTGCTTCATCAGGGGCAGCCGACTGCGCCGCCTGCCAGGCTTCCCGCACTGCCAGGCGAATGTCCCCGGGATTAAAGCTGTTGAGGGTGGTGCTGCCTTTGCGTTTATCCTTCAAGAGCTTGAGACTGACCTTGTCCGAGAATACCGTGCGCACCATGCTGACCTTGCCGAGCTCATAATAAAGTTCCGTCAGCGCGTTACGGCTCACCCAGGTTTCGCCCTCATCCGCCCCGATTGCCTTGACCTCAGCCAGGATCAACTCGGCTGCCTCAAGCAATGCTTTGTCTTTCACTTCGAACGCCTGTTTCATGCCCGACCTCCCACATTGATCTGAACTTTAATTGCCGGCCCACCCATGCCCACCGGGATCATCTGCTTTTTGCCGCACATACCCGAGTTGGTCCAAGTGACGGTGTCGCTTACCATGTCCGCGGTTTTCAGCACCTCGAAGGCCACACCAGAGACGGTCGTGTCTTTGACTGCCCGTCCAAGTTTGCCATGCTTGATCTCAAAACCCATCGGAACGCCGAACATAAACTCGCCGGTGGAGTCCGCCTGACCGTTGTTCATGTCGGTGAAGAAATAGCCATCCTCAACGGACTCGATCATATCTTCCAGCTTGTCGGTGCCGGGCAGGATGCAGGTGTTGCGCATACGGATTAGCGGCTCGTCAGAGAACTCATAAGCGCGCGCGTTTCCGTTGGGGGTATGACCAAACTTCAGGGCTGATTCTTTATTGTGCATGTAACCGGTGAGGATGCCATTCTCGATTAGCATCTGGTCCTGTGCCAGTGTGCCTTCGTCATCCACAAACACCGGCACAGGCGCGAGCTTGCCAAAAGCCGTGTGGGCAATATCCACCAGGCTGACCTTTTCGCTGGCAACCTGTTTGCCAAACATCGGCCCCCCCACCGAACCAGTTTCCACAAAATCGGCTTCCACGGTATGCCCCACGGCTTCATGCGCCAAAATCCCCGCCAGGTCCGAGTCCAGGATGACGGTTTGGATGCCGGGTTTGGCATACACACCCTCAGCCTTCAGGATAAGCTGCTCGTATTGTTTTTCGAGCTGACCAAACAGGTCTTGAGCGTTTGGAAACTTGTTCAGGAAGTTACCATATCCGCCCATCACTTTAAAATGCTCCACGGGCTGGCCATCCTTGTCCTGGGTGGTCAGGACGACGTAAATGTTCGATCGCGGCACATAGGAGTGCGAGACCACGCCATCGCTGGTATAGAGCAGCTTCTCCATATCGAGCACGCGGGCGAAGACGCGCCGGCTGAGCAGCCGCGGAAAACGTTCGGCGATGTAGCTGTCGAGCTCATCGACGATACCAAGCAGGTAGCTCTGCTCCACTGGCAGGTCATGCTCCAGCCCATCCTTGCGGACGAAAGGCGCGTTGGCAGGGAAGTCGGGCTTGCCGCGCTGAACACGGCTATCCAGGAAAGTCGCGTTGCTGGTGGCGGTTTGGACCACCCTCGCGATTGCCTCCAGGTTGTCCCCATAACCAGTGCCTGAGGCAAAGCCATAGGCGCCTCCCTTCACCACCCTCGCCGATAAACCCCGGCTGGTACCGCTGGTATTGGCAGTCAGGCTGCCATTAAGCATCATCACGCCGCGATTGCGGTTCTGTTGCGCGCGAAGTTCGGTATATCCAGAAAAACCATATTTGTTGACATACGCTTGAAGATAATCCTGAAGCATTTACAACCTCCTGTTTCTATCTACTGCCATGATATCACTGCTGCATGGCGAATGACCAAACTCTGTAAAAACCGGGGGCGGAACGCCCTCCCGCCCCATATGTAACTTGCCTAGAGAGGCGGCGGATGCTACACTTATGCAAGGTGAAAGGCGGTTCATGGCAACTCCCGAACAGCAGATTAACTATCAAAGCGTGCTAAATGAATACCGATCCCGCCTCCCGGAAGGGGTACTCGGTGTGTTGGTGTTTGAGGGGTACACCCTGGTGGCTTCCAGTGGCGCGTTGCTGCCAGCTTCCCTTCAGGGCTTTCCGCCCTCTCCGACACCCCAAAAGATCAACGCGCGCAAGGTGAACGAACAGCCCTGCCTGGTCTACAACGACTTTTTGCCGGATAAAAGGCAGGTCTGCCTGCTTTTTCCCGACCGTGTGCGCCTTTCCTCCATGCGAAGCCAGGCTGCCAAAACCCTCGCAGAGCTCACAGCGCTGAGCGCCCCAAAAAACGGCGGTCTCAGCAGCCATGAGGAAGCGGTGCTGGCTGAATTCCTCCAGGCAGCCGCTAGCTCAAAGGCCGCCCAGGATGCTGAAAACCACACCCAGCCAGTCCGAGCAAGCGTCGCGCAAACCACTCCAAGCTCAGCCCAATCTGCCACACAGGCGCAATATTGGCCTTATTGGTATCAAATCTTCTAACGAGGTACTCATGCCTAAAATCCTATACCTGCTTGACGGTCATGCCATCGCTTACCGCGCGTATTTCGCGTTGACAGCCGGCGGAAACACGCGCTGGACCACCAGCACGGGCGAACCCACCGCGGGCATTTATGGCTTTGCCAGCATGCTGATAAGAATCCTGGAACAGGAGGAACCGGATTACATGGCGGTTTCCTTCGATACCGGCCGGACTTTCCGGCATGAGCTTTACGGGGAGTACAAAGCCACCCGGGCTAAAATGCCTGAGGATCTGCGCCAGCAAATTGAACGCATTCGCGAGATGGTGGACCTCCTCGGTATCCCGCGGATAGAAATGGAAAACTATGAAGCCGACGATGTGATTGGCAGCCTGGCCGTCTGGGCGGCCGACAAGGAAGGCCTGGGGGTTAAAATCATCACCGGAGACCGGGACCTGCTCCAGATGGTCACCAACCGTATCGTGGTGACGCTTCCCAACGCGCGCACCAACCAAAACGAAGACTTTTTTCCCGAGGACGTGGAAAAGAAGCTCGGCGTCTTCCCAAACCAAGTGGTGGATTACAAGGCTCTCCTCGGAGATACCTCCGATAACATCCCGGGGGTAAGGGGAATTGGTGAAAAAACCGCGGTGGCCCTGCTCAAGGAATATGGCACCCTCGATAATGTTTACGCCCACCTGGACCAATTAACCGGCCGCGCCCAAAAAGCGCTTGAGGAAGGGCGCAAGTCTGCCTACCTCAGCCAGGACCTGGCTCGTATCCGGACGGACCTGGGCGTCAGCCTGGACCTCGACAAGGCCAGGGCGGATAACTTCAATCCGGGTGCCTTGGTCGAGCTCTTCAGGCAGCTGGAGTTCCGCACCATTACCCAGCGTTTGAAAGCGCTGGAAAAAAAACTCAAACCTGAAATGGCCACCCCAGTGCAGGCCTCCCTTTTCATTGACGAAGGACCGGCCGCCAGCCCCAACACCCCGAAAATCGCGGATGGATTGGTTCAAACCATCATCGTGGATACACCCACCGCGTTGCGGGATTGCGTGCGTACGCTGGATGCCGCCAAGCAAATCGCCCTGGACACCGAGACTTCTGAACTGGACCCGATGCGCGCGGACCTGGTGGGTATTTCCCTCGCGTGTGACCCGGACCAGGGCTTTTACATCCCGGTCGGGCATCTGCAGGGCAACCAACTGCCACTTGAAGAAGTACGCATAGTGCTGGACCCTCTGCTCAGCAACCCCAAAATTGACAAGGTGGCTCATAATGCCAAGTTTGACCTGTTGGTTTTACGCCAGGCGGGGTTTAGCTTGGAACCCATCACCTTTGATACGATGATTGCCGAGTGGCTGATTAACCCCACCTCCCGCAACCTCGGCCTAAAGTCCCAGGCCTGGATCCGGCTGGGCGTGGAGATGACCCACATCGAAGCGCTCATCGGTACCGGCCGGAACCAAATTAGTATGGCGCAGGTGCCCATCGCGCAGGCAGCGCCCTACGCGGCCGCGGACGCCGCCATGACCCTGCGTCTGGTTGAACCCCTTACCGCCAGGCTGGAGGAGGTCAGAGCCACCGGCTTGAACCGTGACCTGGAAGTGCGCCTTATCCCAGTCCTGGCCGAAATGGAAGAGGCCGGCATCCTGCTGGATTTGCCGCTTTTTGACGTTTTTAGCGAGGAGCTTGCCAGGGATATTTCCGACCTTGAGGACTCCATCTACCAACAGGTGGGCGAGCGGTTTAACCTGAATTCCACCCAACAGCTTTCAGATATGCTCTTCAAACGACTCAACCTGGAACCGCCTGACCGTTCCCAAAAGACCAGCAGTGGTAAGTATTCCACCTCCGCCTCCGTCCTGGAAAGCATGCGCGATACGCACCCCATCATTGAAAAAATCCTGACCTACCGCGAATTGTCCAAACTCAAATCCACCTACGTGGACGCGCTGCCCCTGCAGGTGAACCCCCGCACGGGTCGGGTTCATACCTCTTTCAACCAGACGGGCACCGTCACCGGCCGGATTGCCTCCCAAAACCCCAATCTACAAAATATCCCGACCCGTACAGAACAAGGTCGCAGGGTTAGAAACGGTTTTATCGCCGCGCCGGGCTGCAAACTACTCGCGATTGATTACTCGCAGGTGGAACTGCGCATCATGGCGCACATGTCCCAGGATGGTGCCATGCTCAAAGCCTTCCGCGAAGGGCAGGATATCCACGCGGCCACCGCGGCCGCCATCACCAAGACCCCCATCGACCAGGTAACCAAGGAACAGCGCCGGCACGCCAAGGCCATTAATTTCGGCTTGATTTACGGCATGGGCTCCTTCGGGCTCACCCGTGCCTCCGACCTGACCCTGGCCGAAGCGGAGAACTTCATCCTGGCCTATTTCCGCGAGTTCCCGGGCGTCAAGGTTTGGCTGGAAAAAACGAAGCAACAGGCAGCCCAGCTCGGTTACGTGGAAACCCTGCTCGGTCGGCGGCGCTACTTCCCCGATTTGGTCAAAGGTACCAACCCAGTCTTGCGGCGGCGTGAAGAAAGGGAGGCCATCAACGCCCCCATCCAGGGCACCGCAGCCGATATTGTCAAGATTGCCATGATTCAGCTGCCAGGCGTGCTCCGTCACGCCGGCCTGAAGGCAAAAATGTTGCTGCAAGTGCACGATGAACTTATCTTTGAGGTACCTGAAGAGGAACTGGAACAAACCACCCACGTCGCCAAGAGCGTCATGGAAAACGCCATGAAGCTGGACGTACCCCTGACCACCGAGGCCCGGGTTGGGCGCAATTGGGGTGAGTTGGAAAAAGTGGATGATACCTGGTTGGATGAGCTGCTCGATCAGGCCAGTTGATACTGGCTGTTGAGCTTCTCACGCAGCTGCAGGACCTGCCGGCGCATGCGGTCGTCGGTCTCAATCATGTCTGCAACCTTTTCACAGGCGTACATCACCGTGGTGTGATCGCGGCCGCCCAATTCCATGCCTATCCTGGGCAGGGAAATGCCGCTTTCCTCGCGCATCAGGTACATAGCCACCTGCCTGGGCAGGGCTACTTCCTTGGATCTGTCTCGCCCCGTGATGCTCTCTGTGCTGATGCCAAAGAAGTCAGCCACGGTATCGAGGATATTATCCGCGGTTAGCTGTGATCGCTGGGGTAGGAAGTCAGCCAGCGCGTTTTGGGCAAGTGGCAGGTCAAGTTGCTTGCCGCTCAGGTCCGAAAAAGCTAAAACACGGTTCCATGCGCCTTCCAGCTCGCGGATGTTCGATTGGATGGATTTCGCGATCAATTCCACCACGTCCATGGGGACGTTCCGGTTGGCTTTTTCGGCTTTGCTGGTGAGGATGGCAACCCGGGTTTCGTAGTCCGGGGGCTGGATGTCCACGGTCAGTCCCCACTCGAAACGGGAACGCAGGCGTTCTTCCAGGGTGCTCATAGCCTTGGGCGCACGGTCAGAGGTCATCACAATTTGTTTATCCTGGCCGTGCAAGGTATTGAAGGTGTGGAAGAATTCTTCCTGGGTGGATTCCTTGCCCGCGATGAATTGAATGTCATCAATCAGCAAAACGTCCACCTGGCGGTATTTTTCGCGGAAGGCAGTCGTGGTCTTGGTGCGGATGGCGTTGACGAGGTCGTTGGTGAACTCCTCGGAAGAAACATAGAGGACCGTTTTGCCTTGTTGCAGCACGGTGTTGCCAATTGCGTGCAGGATGTGCGTCTTACCCAACCCAACCCCGCCATAAAGGAACAGGGGATTGTAAGCCCGCGCGGGGTTTTCCGCGACGGCCAGGCTGGCCGCGTGCGCCAGGCGGTTGTTGGAACCAACGATGAAATTTTCAAAACGGTACTTGCTGTTCAGGTGGGAATCAAGGGTTGGGAGCTCGGCTTCCCGATGCGTGGGAGCGCTTTCGGGCTGTTGGTCCACTTCCTCCGTGGCTAGATGGGACCATACGCTAAACACGATGTTCACAGGCCGGGCCATCATGCCGCTGAGTTTGTTAATCATCGTGACCTTCAGGCGGCTATCCAGCCAGTCACAAGCATAAGCGTTGGCAGCACCAATCTTAAAGATACCCTGGTCCTCATCGTAGCCAATGAGTTGGGTCTGCTTGACCCAGGTATCAAAGGTCGCCTTCGAGATTTCCATCTGAAGTTGACCGTTCATTGCCTGCCATGCCTGTTTTGCGTTCATAGCTGCTCCTGGTATCCTGCTCTCCGCGCAGGACGCGCCTCCCCGGCGCTAAGAAATATTGAACTAAGCGAATCACGTTCTTCCCGATGCGATTCACTTATGAAATAACTGTGCCGCTGTCTTCCAAAATCGGTAAAAAGATTCTAACACCTGGAAATAAGAATTTCCGCCTTGCAGGCGTGTTTCTGGCTTAAAGATTGGCGATTCTTTAAGAATCCCCAAACCTTAAAACTTATCGGGTCTGGCTAACAAATTAACCCGTCAATTTCGCGTTTGCCGCCACCCCCATTTGGCCGGGAAGGGTGGTAAAGAAAACCCCTATATATGGGGTAGTAGGTGATAATTCGATAATTTGTTCCAACCTGTGGGGTCTTGTCATGACAGCTTATTTGGCAAAAATGAACCCGGTTGGAATCAGATAGTGAATCTAATTCTTGAATCAGGAAAGAATGCGCGGCGCGCTTCCATTCGGACCAATCGCGTCAGCCATCATCATCTTCCCGGCCCGGCGTCCAATTTCCACCGCAAAGTTGGTGCCGCGGTCCCATGGATAGACCTGGCTCATGCAGGCAAAGTAAAGTCCGGGGATGGGTGTGCGAATCTCAGGGATGTTCTGGCTGTGGTTAACCAGCGGGATGGGTTGGGCGTAGGGGGTCTTGGAGACCCAGACTTTCTTGACCCAATCCGGACGAAAAGCGGGGTTGATTTTGGTCAGATGAGGCAGAAATTCAGCCAGCAGCTCCTCGTCGCTCTTCTGGAAGTTGGGATGATCCACTTCCAGGTAGTCGCCAATATAGAGGATGTGATCACCACCAAAATACTCCGGCTTGAGGAAATTGGTGTGTTCCACCAGTGAGAGGAACGGATATCCCGCCTGTTTGGGAATGTTGTACCAGTAATAGCCGTCCGGTGAGAGTGGATGCTTGATGGCCAGGGTCATCACCACGGCGCCCATGCTCTTCAGGTTCAATAGCCCACCGAGGTATTCAGGCGGCAGCTGCGGTACCATGCGAGCCATCATGCCCGGAGCCAGCGTGACCAGCACCTGGTCAAACGTGAACGTCTCCCCATTCTGCAGGCTCACACGCAAGCTGCCCTCTTCCGTCAGGTCAATCCCGGCCACGCGGTGGTTGTAGCGGATATCCACGCCCGCTTCCTGTAAATGCCCGGCAAACTTATCCGCGAAGGCCTGGAAACCACCCTGGAAGGTACCAAGCCGCGTGGTGCGTGAGTGCAACCGCGCCCACATCCAGGCCATATTCACCTTGTCCGCCCATTTCTCGCCAAACTTGCCCACCATCATGGGCTGCCACATGCTTTCATACACCTGATTGCCAGCCCACTTGCGCATCCAGGCGTCAGTTGTGGTCTTTTCAAGCGGTTTCCAGCGGTTCGTCAGACGCAGGTACAGCCCCACCAGTCCGAAGCGAATCTTGTTAATCCCCCAACCCAAACCCGGGTAAAGCAGGGCGGCCAGGATGGAATCAAAGGGGTAAAACTTGCTTTTAAAATACATCACGCTGACAGGTTTGGGGAAACTGACCTGGTCCGACCAGCCCAATTCCTCAATCAGCCCCAGCATGTACTTATCTGACGCGAACCAGTGATGATAAAACCTCTCCACCGACCAGTCCCAGTAGGGTTCCTTGAAGCCTGCCGCCAAACCGCCCGGGGTGGCCCCCGCCTCAAAAATGGTCACCGTGTGGCCCGCCCGCGCCAAGTCATAAGCCGCACTCAGGCCGCCAATGCCGGCGCCAATGATGGCGATTTTTCGGGGTTGCTGGGTTTCATTCATGATTCTCGTGGTCCTTGCTGTTTATTTCATTCTTTTCAGGTATCCCTGTTGGCGGCACCCCGACTGGTGTGTACTGTTCTTTCAGGCTGCCCACGTCGGTTTTCAGGCTGAAGCCTTCCTTTACGAAGTAAATCGCGCCCAAAACGGTGATTGGCACCCACAGCGCCACCCGCAGGATGAGGGTGTACCCCAACGCTTGTTCCGCCGCCACCCCAAAGAGCACCAGCATGGCTTTGCACGCCGCGTCAAAGGTTCCCAATCCACCCGGCGCGGCCGGCACTAGCAGCACCAGGTTAATCACGCCGTTGAGCAACATCAGGCTCAAAAAGCTTAGGTCCAGGCCCATCGCGCGCATCACACCCCAATACAGGCCCGTTTCGCAGGTCCAGATGGCAATTGAAAATAGCAACACTTTCAGCGTCTCCAGCGGAGACCGTAAGCTGGACAAACCGTTAATGAACCGCGCCACAATTTCATTGAGGGTGGCCTGGAATTTTTCCGGCACCAGGTGCCCCACCAGCCAGGTGGTCGCCTTTTGCGTTGTGCCATGGAAGAAAACCATGCCCAGGAATACCAACAGCAAAAGCAGGAAAACGATGCCCCCAATGACAGCTCCTTTTTGGATGCTGCCAACCCAATCTGCCGCTCCAGGCATGGAGGTCAACTGGTTGAGGTTAAGTAACACCAGCCCCAGGATGACAATCGCGTCAAACAGCCTTTCCACCACGATGGTCGCCAGGCTGCCGGAAATATCAACCTGGTCCTTGGATTTCAGCAGCACTGAGCGCAGCAGTTCGCCCGCCCGGGCTGGATACACGTTATTACCCATGTAACCAATCGCGACTACTGGCAAGAGCCTTTGCCAGGGCAGCCGTTTGAGTGGGTTCAGCAGCACCTGCCAGCGAAAAGCCCGCAGCGCAACGCCGAAGAAATAAAACACCAGCCCAAGCAGCACCCAGGCCCAGTTTGCCTGCCCCAGGTATTGCCAGACGAGTGAAAAATCAACTTTTCGAAAGGCCAGCCAGAGAAAAACAACGCTGATAAGGACCCCCAGCCAGACATGCCAACGTTTAATCTTCATGCCCTCGATTGTATCATCAGTACGTTTTTCTCCCAAACAATGCTGGATAACTTTACGCGTATCTGTTATCCCTTCATGTCCCCAACGGGAGAACCTCCCCCTCTGTGGGTCAACCTGCACAAACAGGTTTGGCCCTGGGTCAGCACCGCCAAGCTTGGCGGGCGGGCGGGCTTAGGCTGGTGGATTTTACCCGCTCTGCTGGTATACTTTTCCTGCTATGTCGCTATTAACCACGCAGAACCTCGCGAAATCCTTCGGCCCGGTGGACATCTTTGAGGGCATCACTCTTTCGGGTCCCCGGCATGCCCGCATTGCCATTGTTGGTCCAAACGGGGTGGGGAAAACGACCCTCCTGCGCATCCTGGCGGGTGAAGAGGAGCCGACTTCCGGCTCTGTTCACCGCGCAAAAGGGCTTCGAATGGGCTACCTTCCGCAGGAAGCCATCCAGGAAACTGTGGGTACGCTTTGGGATTCCTGCCTTTCGGCCTTCGACATGCTTATTCACAAGGCAGAGGAGTTACGCCAACTGGAACTGGACATGCAGGACCCTGCCTGCGACCCGGCAGTGCTTGAACGCTACGGCCGTCTCCAGTCCGAATTCGAACTCCTGGGCGGTTATACCTACACGAATCGGATTCAACAGACGCTGACAGGCCTTGGTTTCAGCGAAACCGACTACACCCGCCCGCTCAGCCAGCTTTCCGGTGGCCAGCGCACCCGCGCGCGCCTGGCACGCCTGTTGTTGGAGGACCCTGACCTTCTGCTCCTGGATGAGCCCAGCAACCACCTCGATATCAACGCGGTGGAATGGCTGGAAGCCTACCTGCGCGACTGGACCGGTGCGGTGGTCATCGTCTCGCATGACCGCTACTTCCTGGACCAGGCAGCCCGGTGGGTTTGGGAAATGACACCTGCCCTCGAGGTTTACCGCGGCAACTATTCGGCCTACCTGCAGCAACGCGAAGCCCGCTATGCCCGCCGGCTGGCCGAGTTTGAAGCCCAAACCGAATACATCGAAAAGCAGGAAGATTATATCCGCCGCTTTTTGGGAACCCAGAACAACAACCAGGCGCGCGGCAGGCAGCGCCGGCTTGAACGCCTGCTGGCCGATTCCCGCCTGACCGCGCCCAAGGCAAACGTACGCCCGGTTCACCTGCGCCTGGGCATGGTTAGCCGTTCTGGTAACCTCGTGTTGCGCACCTATGGCCTGCAGGTCGGTTACGCGGATGAGGGCCGGCCGCTCTTTAGCTCGCCGGACCTGGTGCTTGAGCGGGGTGAATGTGTCGCAATTATTGGCCCAAATGGCGCTGGGACAACGACTTTCCTCAAGACCATCCTCGGGCAAATTCCCTCTTACGAGGGCCGCACGGAACTGGGTGCCAGTCTGAAAGTGGGTTACTTCGCCCAGGCGCACGAAGGGCTCGTGGCCACCAACACCCTGATGGAGGAAATCAACGCGAGCGCCCCCAGCATGTTGCCGGCCGAAGTCCGCAATTACCTGGCCAGGTATGGCTTCACCGGGGAAGAGGTCTTTTCCCAGGTTTCCACGCTCTCAGGCGGGGAGCGTGGCCGGCTTGCCCTGGCCAAGCTTTCCCTCTCGGATGCCAACCTCCTGCTCCTGGATGAACCCACCAACCACCTGGACCTCCCCACCCAGGAAGTGCTCCAAAAGGTGCTGGCGGAATACCCGGGCACTGTGCTGTTGGTCTCGCATGACCGGTACCTGATTGACGCCCTTGCCACCCAGGTTTGGGACCTGGACACAGCCTTGGCTGAGCTGCGCGTCTTCAAGGGCAGCTACTCCGAGTACAAGCAATTCAAGAATGGCGTTGTGCCCACTCCCATGCCTGAGGAGCAAGCGGCTCCGAACCCGGCACCAGCGGAGGAACCATCAACCGCGGCACCAGAACGCCGCAAGCTCAGCCGCAACCAGCGCCAGCAATTGCAAAAAAAAGTGGACCTGGTGGAAGAAGAAATCCACACCACCGAGCGCGACAAAGCGCTGTGCGAAAGCAAACTGGCCAATCCCCCTGCCAACCTGCAGACCCTCAACCGCCTGACGGAGGAATACCATGCCCTGGCCGCCAGGCTGGAAGCCTTGATGTCCAGGTGGGAGGACCTCGCCTGGGCGCTGCAGGAAGCCGGTCCGGAGGAGTAAACCATGCCAAAACAGGAATTGCCCGTTGTAAAAGCGAGCCTGCGGGATTTGGCCCACCTGCGCAGGCTTGAAAGACAATGCTTTTCCAGGGAAGACATCTGGCCCCTCATCGAACTATTAGGCGTGCTCGTCTCCCCCGGTACGGTACGGCTCAAGGTCGACGACGGAGAGGAGATGGTCGCCTTCCTCTCGGGCGAGGTTCAACGCGCGAAACAGGTCGGCTGGATTGGAACCATAGGCGTTGCCCCACGCTGGCGGCATAAAGGCCTTGGTCGCCGTTTACTTGCCGCTGGTGAACAAGCCATGGGGATGCCAACCATTCGGCTGTCCGTACGTAAATCCAACCAGGATGCCATCCGGCTCTACGAAAAAGCCGGCTATAACCCAATTGGCGAAATCAAGCGCTATTACAATGGCGGTGAGGACGCGCTCGTGTACGAGAAAAAGTTGCCCAACCTGCGCGAGAACTCCACAACACCCATTGGGTAAGCTGAAGGTAGCGATTTACTTCCTGATTTCCGCAATCGCGGTCAAGCTCAAATCGAACAGTCTTGTAGAATCGTTGATATGTCACAGGCAACCAGGAAGGCAGAACAGGACGCAACCCAACGCATGCGCGCTTTCATTGACGCTCACCTGCGCAAACCGGTCACCCTGCGGGATTTGGCGAATGCGGCAGGTTACTCGCCGTTTCACGCGGCCAGGCTGTTCAAGGAGGTCACCGGCCAGACCCCATTCGACTACCTGCGCGCGGCGCGTTTATCCGGCGCGGCAGCGCGACTGCGCGAGTCAGGCGATACCATCACAAGCGTAGCCTTTGATTTCGTGTTTTCTTCCCACGCGGGCTTCACCCGGGCCTTCACCCGCCAGTTTGGGCTGGCCCCACGGGCATACCGCGAACAGAACGCCACTTTGCGTCGCTTTTTGCCAATCAGGGTGCTGATAAACCAGGATTTTCCCAGGAAAGGAACAACAAACATGGACAACTCAAATAAAACCAAGGCGATTTTTGTCCAGGTGGTCGAACGGCCATCTCGAAAATTATTGCTCAAACGTGGCATAAACGCCCAGGATTATTACGCCTTCTGTGAAGAGGTCGGGTGTGATGTCTGGGATGTGCTCTGCGGCGTCAGGGAGGCGCTTTACGAACCCGTTGGGCTGTGGCTCCCGGAGCATCTCATCCTGCCCGGGACGTCGAAGTACGTGCAGGGCGTTGAACTGCCCCTCGATTACAGCCAACCCGTCCCCGAGGGTTACGACCTGATGGACCTGCCCTCCTGCAACATGATGGTATTCCAGGGCGAACCCTATAACGACGATGTCTATGAAGAGGCTATCGGGCAGGTTTGGGAGCAAATCAAGCGCTTCGACCCAACCCTCTACGGTTACCAATGGGCACCCGAAGCCGCGCCACGCTTTCAACTCGAGCCACGCGGATACCGCGGATACATCGAAGCCTGGCCAGTGGAACCAATCGGATAATGTCAACCCGCGCGATAAAAAAACGCCGGATTTTCCATCGAATCCGGCGTTTTTGTTGGAACTTCCGTCCACATCGGGTATAATAGAGTCACTATGCAGGAGTTAGCTTAAGATATGATCCGCGCGAACAAATCGATGCGGATGGTTAGTGCGGAACACACGCTGATTAGGTATGGCGC
>JAKOSR010000056.1 GCA_029777225.1 Chloroflexota bacterium | reverse complement strand
GGTTCATCCGCCAGGATGAGCACGGGGTTGTTCACCAGCGCGCGGGCAATGGCGACGCGTTGTTGCTGGCCGCCCGAAAGCTCGGTCGGCTTGTGCCCCACGCGGTCCTCCAGGCCCACTTCACCCATCAGCTGGGTGGCGCGCTCCAGGCGTTGCTTGCGGCGGATCCCACTGAAGCGTAGCGGGAAAGCGACGTTTTCTTCCGCGGTCATGCTGGAGACGAGGTTGAAGGACTGGAACACGAAGCCCAACTTGTCGCGCCGGTAGGCGGCCAGGGCGTTTTCGTCCATCGCGCCAACCTGCACGCCGTCCACCTCGATGGAGCCGGAGGTGGGCCAATCCAGCCCGCCCAGCAGGTAGAGCAGGGTGCTTTTACCGGAGCCGGAAGGTCCCATGATGACCGTGAACGACCCGCGGGGGATATCCAGGCTGACGCCATCCAGCGCGCGAACTTCCGTTTCGCCCATCTGGTAAATCTTGCGCAGGTCAGTCAGGCAGATAAAAGTATCACTCATGCCATGCACCTTTAATAATAGAAGTAATAAGAAGAAGAGCCGGACAGCCCGCCCAGGAGGGAGGAAAGCAGGCTGGGGAGCCCCTGCAGCAGGAGCAGCACCAACATGGCGACCAAAACGCCCAGGATAGCCTTGGAGGGCTTGAGGGCGGAGAGCGGCCGGGCGCTGATGAGTAACAGCACCAGGTGCCAGACCCAATAGATATCCACCACGGAAAGAACTCCGCGCAGGTAGACCAAAAAGCCGGTGGCATCCGCAGGGACCAGGTTGGCAAGCCCGGGTTGGGTTATCAGGTTGCGGCTGGCCAGCACCGCCACCGTTTGGACGATGACACGCAGCGCGAAGGGCACCATGCTCCAGGCGACCACGTTGGAGACCGTCTGCCGGCTGGCGCGGCTGCCCGCCAGGGTGTTCACCAGGTACAGGATGCTGCCAAAGAGGAACCAAACTACCCAATAGCCGGCCGCGGTGCCCAGGAACGGGAAAACATACATGAATGCCGGCGAGGTCAGATTGGCCTGCGCGTCCAGGAATTGCTGTTGCTGGTCTTGCGACCAATATTGGAAATCCTGCGGGATGTTTGAGCCGCTCTGCACTATTTCACGGCGGACTGGCGCGGCCAGGAGCACGAAGATGACCACCAGGAACGTGAGCAGCAGCAGCGGGGTCAGCCAGCTGGGCTTGTTGGCATCGATAATCTTGCGGAAGGTGGCGCGGGGCTTGAACAGCACGCCAGGGATCCATCCCAGGTGGAGAGCCTTTTTTTCGCGCTGTGGTTTTTCTTGGTTTCTTCTTGTCATACGCGTAGTAATTCCCATGTGACCTGTAATAAACATGACGAAAAGCGGGCTTGATTGGTTCCCGGTGGCCGGGCAATCTGCTGTGGATTATACCTTTGAGGGGCACGTTTTGTTCCATGTTGTACGTTTTTACTGGCAATGATGCCTGCCCGGAGGTTAATTCGGGGGTTGGGGATTTATTACCGTGGCAGCCAGTAACCGGTATTTTTACTGCGTTTGGCCGCGAAAACCGCCCTGGAGCGCTGAACACCGTTATAATCCCTGCAATGTCGTGCTGAAAAGGAGCATTGAAAGTGAAACAGGAATTGAAAAACAAATTGGATGGGCTGAAAGCGCAGGGGGCCACCTACGCCGACGCCCGCTGGTACCCGTACGAGGACAGCAACCAGTTGCTGATGTGGAATGGCAACCTGCGCGACCTGACATCTTCGTCGCAGAGCGGTGTGGGCGTGCGCGTGCTGTATAAGGGCGCCTGGGGTTTTTCCGCCAGTTCCGACCTGGGTAACATAGACCAGGTATTCCAGAAAGCCTTTGATAACGCCCGCGTCGCCGCCGAAAGGGTGACCTTCCCGGTGAGGCTGGCGG
>JAKOSR010000055.1 GCA_029777225.1 Chloroflexota bacterium | reverse complement strand
GCATGATCTGCATGCCGGTGCCGTAATAGAGCTGCATACCCGTTTCGGGGGTGGGGGTTGGGCTGTCAGGGGTCGATTTTTTACCAAACGAAGGCAAACTGCATGCCATGGTCACTGTCACCAGGACCAGGAGGATAAGCAAAACTCGGTTTTTCATTGAGACCCTCCTTTAATTGAGGTCAGGGCTTGTTCCCAGCAAAGGAACAGCAATTGTTTGTTTCGCTGCCAGTCGGCACGTTTTTCGGCGGTTTTACGCGCGCGGGTGCCAGCTGCGGGCAGGTCGAAGGATGAGATTTGTAAAAGCAGTTGAGCCAACGCGTGGTCGTCCCCATCGGGGAACAACCAGCCGGTTTGCCCTTCGGCAATCCACTCGGCGTTGGCAGGGATATCCGAGGTGATGGAAGGCAGACCGCAAGCCATCGCTTCCATCAAAGAAACAGACGAACCATCCACATGGCTCGGCGTGAGATACACGTCCGAGGCACCATAATAGGTAATCAGGTCCTGGTTGGGCACGCGTCCGCCAATGAAGACGCGGTCATTTACATGGCCTTGTTCAAGGATGGAGAGCAGCGAGTCGCGCTGGCTGCCATCTCCGAGCAGGATCAGGCGCAGGTCGTCGTCTTTTTTAGACGCTTCAATGAACGCCCTGAGCAGCACATCCACACCATAGTTGGGTTCCCAGCTGCGCAGGCAGAGCAAAACGCGTTTATTTCCCCAGCCCTGGCGTTCGCGCCAGATAGTGCCGCGGACGCGGGCTGAAACCGGAGTGAAGTGCGAAAGGTCAACTCCCCAGGGGAAAATACAGATTTTCTCCGGGTCGAAACCGAGGCGGACAGCCTGGGCGGCGGAGCAGTGGGCATCCGTAATCAGTCGGGCGGAATGTCCGAGAGCAAAACGAGCTTTTTCGGCAGCATCCGGGCTGACGAGAACGTCGTGCATAAGGTCGAAACCCCAGCTCATGCTCAACAGCGGTGTGAAACCGGTTCTGGCAACCAGAAAAGCAAGGTCCTGCAGCGGACCGGCATGCACCAAATCGGGCTGTACCACCTTCAGGATTTGTTCAAGTTCCCGCGTGAGGGGCTCGATGTCGCTTTCGGAAAGCTGGCTTTGGCTTCCGCCCCATTCCACCACCTGGACGCTGCCAGGCGTGGGGAAGTTGCCTGGATGCAGGCGCAGCACGAAACCTTCATGCCCGCTTTCCGCCAAGGCTGCCAAAAACCGTTGATCGTGCACAGAATCGGCACGAGTAAAGTACAAAATGCGCATCAGGTCCTATCCAAGCTGTGTCCAGCGCAGTTCCTGCCCAGAGGAAATATCCTGGCGGGCTGTAAGCCCCACAACCTGATTAATATCATACGGCATAATAGCGCCGGGCGCGGCAGGGCGTAGGACGTCAATCATTTCCCTGGTCATTATCTCACCGGCTTTGATGTCCCGCGCGGCACGTAAACAGCGGCGCTGGACGATTACTGTGTCGTGTTCGTTTTCGGCGATGGTTTTGTTGGCGGAACCCATCGCGCGTTCCAACTGGCGGGTGGCTTGAACCATCTCAGCCCAACTGGTTGGGTTCATGGCAAAGGCATGGTCGGGACCTTCGCGGTGGTTGTCGTCCGTGAAGTGCTTCTCGACGACGCGCGCGCCTAAAGCCACAGCTCCAAGAACGGTGGCGTGCCCGGGGGTGTGGTCACTGAGCCCCAGAATGAGGTTGGGCCACATTTGGCGGTAGGTTTTTAGCACGTTGAGATGGATGCTGTCGAAGTTGCCATCCGCGGCGGTGTAGTTGGTGTTGCACTGCATCAG
>JAKOSR010000054.1 GCA_029777225.1 Chloroflexota bacterium | reverse complement strand
TGATGAGGGCCGGCCCGGGCTTGAGGATTTGGCCTGGGGTCAATGGGCGCTGGATAGTGGCTATAAAATCCATTACGCGCCTGAGGCAGAAATCGCGCATGTGCATGAAGAGACACCCAGGGGCGTTTATAACCGCTACCGGCGAGAGGCTATCGCCTTCAAGCACCTGTACATCCACGAGCGGTTTGGCTTTTTGGATTTCGTCAGACTTTCGGTCCGCAACATTCTCAAGGATAGTAAATACGCCTTGCAGGAAAAGGTGTTTTTGAAGAGCTTTGCCAGCATCGTTTGGTTCCGGGTGTGCCAATTCTGGGGGACCTATCAGGGCTACCGTCACCACGGCCCGCTGACCTGGTCTTTGCGCCAGCGTTTTTACTACCCCAACGGTGTTTCCGAGGGCAACCCACCCGCGCGCAGGGATGAAGCAGAGCCGATTCGCTATCACACACCGGATTAAATCCACAACCAAAATAACGCCCCCTGGCCCAACCAGGCCACCATTGGCAAAGCCGATTTACGCCAATCAGTGGCAAGATGCCGTTGTTGGTTGACGGGAAGGGCGGGTTTACTTACAATAACACTAATAATTTGTTGAAAGGATCCTCACCCGATGAAAATCCTTGTCCATAAGCAGGAGCTGTGTACTGGCTGCCGGGCCTGTGAAGTCGCCTGCTCCACCGCTTACTTCAAAACCCCGGACCGAAATAAATCAGCCATCCGCATTATCAATAACGATAATTCTTTTCACGCGAGGAAGTGCACCCAGTGTGGTGAGTGCATTGACATGTGTACCGCCCACGCCATTTATCGTGATAAGAACGGGGTGGTGCGCATCGACAAGAAGCTGTGCGTGGGCTGCCTGGGGTGTGTGGGGTATTGCTCGGAGTTGGTGATGTTTTACGATGATGACCTGACCGAACCGTTCAAGTGCATCGCCTGTAATATTTGCGTGAAGGCCTGCCCGGAGAACGCGTTGGAAGTTTTGGTCAGCAAGGCAGGGTGAGGGAGGCATGATGAGACAAATTCTGAAGGAATACACCTACACCCCCGCGACCATCCAGCGTGGCTACTCAGGGAAATCGCTGTATCTCAACGTATCTGACCTGCGCATGGAGGAAAAGGTCGTCACCGAGTTCATGAAAGAAAAGTTCATCGGCGGCAAGGGGTTTGACCTTTGGTATCTTTGGCAGGCGGTGACACCAGAGACGCGCTGGGACTCCCCCGAAAACGAGATTGTGATGAGCGTGGGTCCGTTGGGGGGCATCACGCAATACTCTGGCACGGGCAAGACGCTGGTATGCGCCATCTCCCCCATGACCGGTATCCCGATTGACAGCAACGCGGGTGGCTATTTTGGGCCTTTGCTCAAGTTCTCCGGCTGGGACGCCCTGGAGCTGCAGGGTAAAACAGAAAAAGAGCTGGTCATTTTCATCGACGGCAATAAGGGATTAATCCAATTTTGCGACGCGGAGGGCTTGCCGGAAGATTCGCACCTGCTGGCGGAAGAGCTGACCCGCAATTACGCTGAAAGCGAGGAAGACCAGGTGAATGTTTCGGTGGTCTCCTCGGGGAGTGCCGCCAGGAATATCCTGTATGGCATGTTGAATTTCTCGTTTTATGACCCGCGGCGCAAAGTGGTGCGTTTCAAGCAGGCGGCACGCGGCGGGCTGGGCACCATCATGCTGGACAAAGGCATCAAGGCCCTGGTGGTGCGCTACAAGGGCATCAAGGGCAACACGAACAACCCGGCGGACGTGGCAACGCTCAACCGAATTGGCGTGAAGTACCACAAGGAAATGCACGATTTGGACGAGAAGCAGAATGGCATGCGCAAGATTGGCACGGCCAACACCATCCTGGTGATGAATCAATATGACCTGCTGCCCACACGCAACTTCCAGACTGGCGGGGACCCGGCCGCGGTTAATATCTCACCGAAGGTGTTCATTGAGCAATATCTCACCCAGGGCATCCATGACGGCTGCTGGTATGGCTGCACGATGTCGTGCGCGAAAACGGCCGACCATTTCCGCCTGCTCACCGGGCCGTACGCGGGCGCTTGCGTTACCGTGGATGGGCCGGAGTATGAATGCGTGGCCGGATTGGGGTCCAACCTGGGCATCTTTGACCCGCGCGCCATCCTGGAAGAAAACTTCTATTGCGATACGTACGGTGTGGATTTGATTTCGTTCGCGACCACGGTGGCTTTCATCATGGAGTGTTACCAGCGTGGGCAAATCAGCCGTGAACAGATGGGCGGGCTGGACCTGGCGTTTGGGAATAGCGACGCCGTGCTGGAGCTGCTGCACCAGATGGCCCGCGGGGAAGGCTTTGGCCCGATTGCCGGTTTGGGTATCCGTCGTCTGAAAAAACTATTCGCGGAGCAATTTGGATCTGATCCGGCCCTGCTGCAGGACATTGGCATGGAAAACAAGGGCCTGGAGTACTCGGAATACTGCCACAAGGAGAGCCTGGCGCAACAGGGCGGCTTTGCGCTGACCAATAAGGGTCCGCAGCATGATGAAGCCTGGTTGATTTTCATGGATATGGTCAACAACCAGATCCCTACCTTTGAGGACAAAGCTTACGCCCTCTACTATTACCCCATGTTCCGTACCTGGTTTGGGCTATGCGGCTTGTGCAAGCTGCCCTGGAATGACATTGTGCCGGCGGACAACTACAAGACCGAAACGCCAGCCAAGGTGCCTGAGCATGTGCAGAACTACGTGGACATTTTTAATGCCGTGACAGGCAAGAGCATCGATAAAGAAGAGCTCATCCTGCAATCGGAGCGCGTGTACCAGTTCCAGCGGGTGTTTAACATCCGCATGGGCAAGGGGTTGCGCGAGCACGACTATGCCCCCTACCGTTCGCTGGGACCGGTGAGCAGCGAGGAGTATCTCTCACGGCAGGAGCTTTACGACCGGCAGCTGCGCGAAAAGCAAGGGTTGGACCCGGCTGCCATGAGCCTGGATGAGAAAATCGCCACCACACGGGCCTACCGCGAGCAGCAATTTGAGCTGTTGATGGATGCGGTTTACAAACGGCGCGGGTGGACGGAAAACGGCGTGCCCAAACCGGAGCACTTGCGTGAAATCGGCATGGATTTACCTATGCTTTTAGAAGTGATTGAACCGCACCTATGATTACGGTCAACACGCGCGAACAGGCGTACCAGGCCGGCATGACCGTGCGGGACTTGTTGGACCGCAACCAGTTCACCTTCCGGCATATCATCGTGCGCGTCAACGGGGAGTATGTCCCCGAGGAACAATACGACAAGGCACCAGTGCGGGATGGGGATGATGTGTTGGTGTTGCACCTGATGGCGGGGGGGTAGGCATGACGGACGCGCGCTACGCGCGTTACGCGCGCAACCAGGCGGCCATCACGGAGGAAGAGCAACTGCTGCTGGGGCGCAAACGAGTGGTCATTGTGGGGTGCGGTGGCCTGGGGGGATACGCGCTTGAGAACCTCACGCGGGTAGGCGTGGGGTTCATCCGCGTGGTGGATGGCGATACCTTTGAGGAAAGCAACCTCAACCGCCAATTGTTGTGTTCTACGCTGAACCTCGACAAGCCGAAGGTGCTGGCGGCCCAGCAGAGGGCGCGGGCCGTCAACCCGCTGGTGGTGGTTGAACCCGTCCAACAGTATCTGGATGAACACAATGCCTTCAAATTGCTGCAGGATTGCGACCTGGCGATTGACGCGCTGGATAGCATTCCCGCGCGCTTCCTTCTGCAGCGGGCAGCCGCTGAGGCCAACATCCCGCTGGTGCATGGCGCGGTTGCGGGTTGGAGGGGGCAGGTGTGCCTGATCCGGCCAGGAGAAAACTTGCTTGACCTGCTTTACCCCTCCCAGGGCGCCCCCCGGGGGGAGGAACAGGAGGAAGGCTGCCTGGCCTTTACGGCGGCGTTGGTGGGGGCCCTGCAGGCGGCGGAGGCGGTCAGGGCCTTGTTGGGCCGGCCGGGGCTGAGCAGGGAGCTGCTGGTTGCGAACCTGGAAAAAGCGGAGTTCACGCGGATTGGGCTGGGGGGATAGTCTTTAGCCTTATTGTCGCGTCGTTGGATTGTCGTCGGCAGAGCGAGGACGGATGGATTTCTCGGGTTTGTTGTGTTCTCGATGACATGCACGTGGATTGATTACTGTGGGGGCTCGGCATGTGTGGATTTTTACATTTCGTAGAGGCACGGCACGCCGTGCCCACCTCACCATGCCCGAGCCATCTGAAGGGGTCGCCTGTAGATAATAACACTTAAGGAATCTTGTTACGGGTGCCCTTGAGTTTGTTCGGTTGTGCTCTGCTTACAACCTCAACACCCGTTATAATCACCGTGACGCAATCGAAGGGAGATTCTATGTCGTTCAACACAAAACTCACGGGCCTTCTAAAAACCAATCCCAATTTTGTCGATGA
>JAKOSR010000053.1 GCA_029777225.1 Chloroflexota bacterium | reverse complement strand
TCCGGTAAACACTCAGCGAGCTCGCGTTGTCTGCCTGGGTGTTTACAGAGACGGCGGCATATCCAAGGCGGGTCATTTCTTCCAGCATGTTTTTAAGCAGAGCGCCGCCAAAACCCTGGCCCTGGAATGCCGGGTCCACGGCCAACCGCGCCAGGTGAGCGTGATCAAAGGCGGAGGTGGTCATTTGGTAGCCCACCAGGATGTCATCCAAGTAGGCAACCGTAAGATACGCCCCGCTGTGATAGGTTTTTTGAACGCTGGCCTCATCTATTTGCCAGAGGGGTGGGAAAGCCTGGGACTCGAGAGACTTTACCTTATCGAGGTCCCTGGAAGCCATCTGGCGAATGACCAAATCCGGGATTGGGTTTTGGGTGCCTTCCCAAGGCAGAGCCAGCAGCAAGTTCACCAGGTGGTTGACAACCTGGAAACCTTCATCTTCCAAAAGCTTGATGAACCAGGCAGCCATGGGCAGGGCGTACAAGGAGTGAACGTTGATGGCACGTAAATAGCGCGCGCTCTCCCGGAAGAGAGTGGAAAAGTACGCGGCGTGATTGCCATCCCGCAGGGAGATGAAGAACCTGAGCCAGGCCACCGGGGCCACTTCAATCGTGGCGGACATCAGCGCCAGGAGGTCTTCCCCGTCCAGAAGGCCATAGCAACCTTGTTGCAACAGCCTATCACGGGGTGAAAGCCAGTCTGGATGGAGAAATGACAGGTGATTGTCATTCACGAAATCCATGAGCCTGTCGAAGTTGATATCGTTAGCCGGGCGTACCTGGGTGGACATTTGCATTCTCGTAAACAACTTCGCCGGACACCATGGTCATGCGTGGCGCGAGCCGCCAAATTTCGCTGGGGCTGACCCTGAATGGGTCCTCATCCAGGACGATTAAATCCGCCTCAGCGCCAACAACCAGCCCCAAAGCCGCCTCGGTATTACCTGGTCGCAACCAAGCGGCGCTGGTGTAGGCGCGCAGGGCCTGGGCAAGGCCGACGCGCTGTTCAGGGTACCAACCGTCAACAGGCAGAGCTAAACCCGCCTTTTGACGGGTGACCGCGGCGTGGATCCCACGAAAGGGGTTGGCCGTTTCCACCGGCGCGTCTGAACCGAAAACGAGCTGGGCACCGGATTGGAGCAGTGAATTGTAGGCATAAGCGCTGGCGCAGCGTTTTCCCCAGTAGCGGTCGGCCATGTCCATGTCCGAGGTGGCATGGATGGGCTGCACAGAAGCGGTGATGCCCAGGCTGGCGAATCGGGAAAAATCTTCGGGGGCGAGGAGCTGGGCATGTTCCACACGATGGGGGAGGTGGGGAAGATGATGACTGGTTTCGTATTCCCGCAGAAGCGCGTAACCGTTCAACACTTCCCGGTTCGCGGCGTCCCCAATGGCGTGGATGGCCATCGGCCAGCCCGCGTTGGAAGCGCTGATGCCCATAGCCAGGACATCCTGGGCGCTAAGCAATGTGAACCCAAGGTTGTCTGACCCCTCGTAAGGTGCCAGTATGGCGGCGCTTTGGGGTCCCAGGGCACCGTCCGCGAAAGCTTTAATCCACCCGGGTGTAATCCTTTCGCCGTTGACAAGACGCGCGCGGGCATCGCCCTGAAAAATTTCGGGCAGGGATTCAACCGGGAGGCATTTTCTAACCCTCAGTTTCCATTGGCCGTTGCTTTCCAGGGCAAGCAAAGCCGGGAGGTGCTCCCAGCGGTCAAAATCGTGAATGCGGGTGATTCCCAGGCTAAAGAGGTGCTGCTGGGCGATGAGAAGGAGTGTGGCCATTTGCTGCGGGCTGGCTTCAGGAAGCACACCATCCACCAGGCGCATGGCGTTTTCAAGCAGGATGCCGGTTGGCTCCCCAGCCGCGTCGCGGAGAATCTGGCCGCCGGTTGGGTCTGGCGTGTCATGTTGGATACCGGCCAGGGCGAGCGCGGCGGAATTGGCCCAGGACGCGTGCAGGGACTTAGCAAACAGGACCACCGGGTGGCCGTTGGAAACAGCATCAAGCTGTTGCCGGGTGCCATAAAGTGGGGGAGCCCAAAGGTTGTGATTCCAGTTGTAACCTGTAATCCAGCTGTTGGGGGTGGCTTGTTCCGCGTGGACCCGTAAACGTTCAAGGATTTGCGCCAGGGCGCAACCTTCGCAATCCAGCGCCGCGAGACGTTCGCCGAGCAAGCGCAGGTGAAGGTGAAAATCCGTCAGCCCCGGCCAAACCGTGGCACCCTGAAGGTCAATGATATAGGCCTTGGAGGGGAAAAGGGATTGAACCTGTTCATTGTTGCCCATGGCAGCAATCCGCCCATTTCGTACCGCCAGGGCTTGCGTGTAGGTATCTTCACTGCCAGCGAGGATGTGCCCGTTGAGCAGCAGGGTGGTGTCATCCATTGATTCCCAGCGTGTCGAGAAGCTGATTGAGTTCCTCGTCCGAATAGTAGTAAATCGTGATGCTGCCACCCCTCGCGCCGGGTTGGAGGCTGACCCGTGTGCCCAGGTGTTGGCGCAATTTGTCTTCCAAATCCCGAAATTGGGCTGGTTTCGAGGCTTTGACGGGTTGTTGAGGCGCTTTGCCGGCCATTTTTCGCACAAGGGCTTCCGTCTGGCGGACATTTAAATCGAGCCTGCGCACAGTATCAAACGCGGCTTCAATCGCGCTGGGCGTTGGGAGGGCCAAGAGCGCGCGGGCGTGCCCTTCACTAACCTGGTCTTGCCGTAGCGCTTCCTGGACGGTGCTTGGAAGGTTGAGCAAGCGCAGTGTGTTGGTCACGGTGGCGCGTTTCTTGCCGACGCGCTGCGAGATATCATCGTGGGTGAGCGAGAAATCATCCACCAGGTTTTGATAGGCTTGCGCGCGTTCCATCGCGTTCAGGTCTTCGCGCTGCACGTTTTCAATGAGCGCGAATTCCAGCTGTTCCTGCTGGGTGGCCGTGCGGATGATGGCTGGCACGTCGGCCAGGCCCACCAGGCGGGCAGCCCGAAGGCGCCGTTCGCCCGCAATCAGCGTGTATTGACCGGGTATGCCCGACTCAATCACAATCAGCGGCTGGATGATGCCGTGAGCGCGAATAGATTCAGCGAGATCGGAGAGACTATCGGGGTCAAAGGTCGCGCGCGGTTGATGAGGATTGGGAGTGATGCTGCCGACAGGGATGGAGAGCACACTTTCGTTGGAAAATGCTTTGCCCTCAGTCTCCCAAGTTGGGATGAGCGCGCCTAACCCTTTACCCAAACCCGTTTTCTTTGCCATTTTTACTCCTGATTGGGATTGTACTTGACGCCGTCCGAACTCAACACTTCCATCGCCAGGGTTTTGTAAGCCACCGCGCCGCTGGATTCAGGGGCGTAAACCGAAATGGGCATGCCAAATGAGGGTGCCTCTGCCAGGCGCACACTGCGGGGAATAAAGGTGTTAAAGACTTTGTCCGGGAAGAATTTTTGGACTTCCTGCATCACTTCGGCGGAAAGATTGGTGCGTCCGTCGAACATCGTCAGGAGCACGCCGCGAATGGTCAGGTCGGGGAAGAGACCCTGGCGGACGCGGCTGAGGGTTTGGGTCAGTTGTCCCAAACCTTCCAGGGCCAGGTACTCACACTGCACCGGGATGATTACCCCATTGACCGCCGCAATCAGGCCGTTCAGAGTGAGCAGGCCGAGGGATGGCGGACAGTCAACCAAAATGAAATCGTAGCGGTCCTTGAGGGGGAGAATGACCGAGCGCAATCGTTTTTCGCGGTCCGGGAGGTCAATCATCTCGATTTCAGCACCGGAGAGATTAGGTGAAGAGGGCAACAGGGAGATTTTGAAGCGAGAATTATGCAGGATAGGGTCGTGAACAGGTTTTTCGCCAATCAGAACCTCGTAAACGCCATTTTGGATTTGATGCCGGTCCACGCCGAGGCAGGAAGTAGCGTTGGCCTGGGGGTCCAGGTCCACGAGCAGGACACGCTGCCCAAAGTAACCCAGGTACGCGCCGAGGTTAATGCTTGTGGTCGTCTTTCCGACCCCACCTTTTTGGTTGACGATTGTGTAAATCTTTCCCATCAGTATTCCTGTCAGAGGATTTGCGTTTTGGCCCGGGCAATTTCAAAGGGGGTTGGAATGCTGTCATAATATGAGCGCGTGACGGAGGCCGAGGAAAGTTGCACCGCAAAGCGGGCTGCCTCCCACGGATCCTGGGTTTCATGCAGGCGATGGAAGAAACAGGCCGCAAAGATATCCCCGGCGCCGGTGTCTTCCAAGACTGTGACGCGAGGCGCGGAAAAACGCCGGACGTCACCATTCCAAAAGACGCGTGCGCCATACTGGTTTTCGGTCACAACGAGTAAGCGGCAGAGGGACGCGAGCTGTTCCACCTGGGTTTCGTCACCCCGCACATCATCGATGCTGAGCACCGTGGCATGGGCAGCTTTAAGCAGGTCCGGGGAGAAAGGCCAGGCAATGGCACTCACCCTGCCATCCTCCGCGAAGCCACGCAGCCAACCCTGAGGGGTGAGGCAAATCAGGCTTTTGGGGAACTGCGTAAAAATATCCGGGTCAATCTCGCTGGCCACCGGGCCGAGGTGCACAATCCTGGCCTGTTTCAAACTTTCAGGCAGGTTGGACTGGTCCAGCATTGCCGCGCGTTGGTACATGTATTGGAGCCGGCCGGTGGCTGTGTGAATATTACGAAAGGTGGTGTTGACTTCGCTGGGAACGACGTAAAGTTCCAGGCCATTCAAGGGCTCCAGGGAAAGGTCAGGCCGGCAGGAGGTCAGGATGCCCACATTGTTGCCCAATGCCATGGCCGTCAGGCCAGAAAAGCTGGCGGTACCGCCGATTTTCTTGCTTCCATCCGGGTTGATGTCCTCGGTGACGTGACCAATCAGCAGGTAATCGAGTGGCTTGGTTGTTGAGGGGTCGGTCATCGGGTAAGCGCTCCAGGTGTATTCAAACAAAAAATTATAGCATGGAACCCGACTGGTTCGTGGTCGGTTTTAGGGGAGCTGATAAATGGCATAACCCGCATTTGCGTAAACCTGCGCGAGGTCTGGCACGCTGGTACTTGTGGCCGGTAGTACCACGTAGTCGGCTTGATATTTTTGCCCAAGGCGGACAAAATCAGCCTCGGTCAGGCCGTCAAAGGCTTGGCGGGTGAGCGCGAGCGTGCGGTTGTAATCGCCATCCAGTTGGGAAATTACCCCAGGGGCCAGGTCTTCAAACCTGGAAACAAAGTTTGGCAGGTCATCGGGTTTTAGATGCAACACCATGAACTCGGGCACGGTGGCAATAGTCCGGCGTTCGGAGAAGACGCGCCAATCTGACTCGTAATGCCAAAACTCGTACGGCGGGGTGATGAAAACAGCGTCCTTGGGGGTGTTGTACCTGGCCCAAAGCTGGGTTTCCACCCAATCGGTGCGGGTGCCAAAGATGTGAAAACCGGGGGCGAAGTAGTGGAGCTGGGTGGCCAAAACCACTTCCAACAGCATTAGGCCTGCCAGCAGAACTGCCTGGGACTTGGCCAGCCTCGGCTGGAGTTTGCGCGCAAGCCAAAAAATCAGCCATGCGATTGGGAACACCAGCGTGACATACGACACGATGAGCACGATTTTTTGAAGCGTGGTCAGGCTTTCTGTTCCAAGCGACCTGGCCACCAGGTTGGCCATACAAATGTGGGCAAGGTAAAGCAGGAACACACCGATGCGTAAGGCCTGGAATTGGATGATGGCAGTGATGGGCCAGAGGTAGGAAGCCAGGCTGGCCACCAGGATGACCATTAGAATCGCGATGAGAAAATTGCGCAGGTTTTCATCAAAACCCTTGGAGTGCGCCCGCCTGATGGTAATCAGGAGCATGGCAGCACAGGTCAACCCCTGCAGGGTGTTCATCCAAACGTAGGGGATTTTTCCGATTGGATAATATACAGTGTAGAGCAGGGAGAGCGCTTCGATATCCCGCAACTCGGGACGCAGGGAAAAGTCCAGGCCGGGCGCAACCGCGGATTTTCGCAGAAAGATGGGAAGGCTGGCGAGCGCGAAGAGCAGCAGGGCGGCAAGTACGCGCTTGACTGGGATTCTTCGGATGGATAAAAGCAAGTCCAGGCCAATCATCGCGAGCACAAAGGTGGCATAAACCAGGTGGATGTTAAACATCAAACCGATGACCAGGAAGGAAAGCGCATAATTCTTCTTCAAGTAGAGCACAAGGGCGCCAATCAAAAACGGGATGGCAAAGGTGCGGTTCAACAGGCTAAATTCAATGATTTGAAACCCTGGGAAGCCGATGCGGGGAAAGACAAGAGCAAGACTGCAGAGCACATTGGCGAGCCTGTTCTTGAAAAGCACATCTGTCAGCGACCAAAAAGCCCAAAAGGTCAGGTAGGTGGTGACCAGGTGCAGGACAAACATGGCAATCTCCAGCTTGCCGATTTTTAGGAACGGGAGCAGGAGATACCAGAAAAATGAAAAGTGATAATCACGAAGCGAGATGAAAGGGTCCCCCGGGAAGAGCTGGGGGTCGGCCAGGGATTTCAAAAAAGGGATATGAAAGACCTGGTCGAAAGTGCCGTAGTGATACCCGTTAATGAAAACGGTGACCAGGGTCAGGGCGATAAAAAGCAAGTGACGCTTGCGTGCATTTTGATTAATTTCATCCACAAACTTGGTGAGGCGTGCCATTAATCCCATAATAACACAAGCATTATAGAGTGGCAGGTCTGTGTACTCCCCCGGCTTGTATTAGTGAATGCTAAAAACATTTACCCGACGTAACGCAAGAAGAAACGCTGTGGTATAGTTTGAATCGATAGGAAATGAGCAGGTAGCATGGAAAAAGATATCGTCACTTACCGGCAGGCCATGGATGACTTCCGTAAGGCGCGGACCAAATCTGCGATGCAGCGGTTTTGGGCCGGCATCAAAGGGAAATCCCTTGATTTGCTCCCATATGATGAAATTTCATCCAAATTGAACGCGGTGAGCCAAACAGACCGGGGCTTGCAGGTGGTCAGACTACAGGATATTATCGGCAGTGTAGGCCGAACGGATGACTTTGACCGCAACTTTCTGCCGCTGCGCGATTCCGACCTGCACCGTTGGGCGTCTGTGAAGACCCTGATGACCAGCCCCCTGGCACCAGGACTGCCCCCGGTCCACCTCTACAAGATTGGCGACGTGTATTTTGTCTTGGATGGCAACCACAGGGTATCCATTTCCAAGCAAATGGGTTTGGAAGACATTGAAGCCTATGTGACCGAGCTGAAGACGCGCGTTCCAATTTCAAGCTCCGTTTCGCCTGAGGAGCTGATTTTGAAAGCTTCTTACGCCCAATACCTGGAGGAAAGCAAGCTGGACCTCATCCTGCCCGGCGTGGATTTCATGCTGACGCAGGTTGAAGAATACCCATTACTCAAAGAGCACATCGCGGTTCATCAATACTACATGGGTATGGAACTTGGCAGAGATGTCCCTTATGAAGAAGCCGTGGCACACTGGTATGACAACGTTTATCTGCCTGTCATCAGTATCATTGAATCCTCAGGGTTAAGAGATACATTCCCCACGCTCACTGTCACAGATTTGTACCTTTGGGTGCTGGACCAGCAGTCCAGGCTGCAAGAGGACATGGGAATCCCCATCCGTACCGAGAACGCGTTGGATTTCGCTGCCCAAATGAGTGGCGCAAACCCAAAACCGGGCTCCAACCGCGCGGAACAAATCATTGAAGACGTGGTGCAATCGCAGGAAGGCCTTGCTTATGAAGAAGAGTTCGCGAGCCTGCTCCAGGCTGATTGCCTGATTAGAGACGTGCTGGTCGCCCTGAGCGACGCGGACCCCGGTTTGGAGGCCTTGAAACAAGCCATCCTGGTTAACCGCTGCCCGGATGGCAACATCCGGGGACTGCACATTTTCCCGACAGACGAGGCCGCCAATACCGAAAAAACCAACGAGCTCCAGGCGAAATTTGACGCCCGACTGGCCGAAGCAGGCGCCCAGGGAAAATTGCTCACCATTGCCGGGGATGTGACACGTTTGCTGACCGCGCACAGCCTGTTGAGCGACTTGCTGGTGTTAAAGCTGACCTATCCTCCCTCTGGCGGGTTCCTGGATAGGACCGGGTCCGGATTGGTGGAAATCCTGCGCAAGGCTCACCGGCCTGTGATGGTAGTCCCGGATATAGCCCAGGAAATGACCTCGTTGATGTTGCTCTACGATGGCTCACCCAAGGGCAAGGAAGCACTCTACCTGGCCTCTTATTTCACTGCCCGTTATCAAAACAAGCTGACCGTCCTGACCCTGGAGGAGTCCACCGGGGTAAAAGCGGAAGCCATCGCGTTTGCCGTTGAATACCTGCAGAAGTTAAAGCTGGCATACACCTACATCGTGGAAACAGGCAACGACCTGACCTCCGCGGTGCTTTCACGCCTGGAGGAAAACCAAATTTCCACTGTGGTAATGGGTGGATATGGCGGAACCAGCTTCTTGGGGCGGGTGTTTGGGACGCAGGTGGACCAATTGTTGGGGCGCGTCCGGGTCCCCGTGCTCATCTGCCAGTAATTACAGACGTCGGATTACCAGCTGGGTGATGTCATCGCTCAAAGCGGCAAGCCCGCGGAAGTGCTCCAAATCCTGTGAGACAATCTCGATCGTTTTGGCTGCGGAGGTATTGAGGGCCTTGCTCAGCACCCTGCGTAACCTGACCATACCATACAGTTTGTCATCCTGGTTGCTAGCCTCGGAGACCCCGTCTGTATACAGGAGCAGTGAATCACCGTGTTCGAGTTGCAGGGTTTTCTCTGGCAGCTTGATTTCGTCAAAGATACCCAGCGCGATACCGCCATATGGCAGGCTTTGGACCACGCGGGTATTACCCGAAAGCAGGATGGGCGGGTTGTGCCCCGCGTTGGCGTAGGTGAGGTGCCCGGTTTCCAGCTCCAGGATGCCATAGAAGGCGGTTACGAAAAAGCCCTGGCTGGAATTCTTTTGCAAGAGGTTGTTGACCTTCTCCAGCGTCAAAGCAGGGGAGAGTTGCCCCTCCGCCATGGCGCGTATAAGCGTCCGGCTGACGGTCATATACAAGGCCGCGGCCATGCCTTTATCAGAGACATCGGCAATGACAATCCCAAAATGCCCCGGTCTGAGCTCAAAAATGTCGTAAAAGTCGCCCCCAACCTGGCGGGCAGTCTGCCACTGCACGCCCAGGTCGTATCCCGGGAGGTTGGGCAGGAAGTCCGGGAGGAAGTTACGTTGGATTTGGCGGGCCAGGTGCAGTTCCCGGTCCACGAGTTCCTGCTGGTTCTGAACGGATTTTAGATGAGTGTTTTGGACCGCTACGGAGATCTGCTGGGCCACGCTGGAAAGCAACTCGATGCGGTACTCCCGTTTTGGTACATCCGGGTCACGGACGACCATGAGGCCATAGGCCTGGCCACGCACAGAGAGCGGGAAAAAGATGATGGTGGATTTTTCATCGGCTGGGAGGGCGGACTCAGGGTCCTGCCGGTTGGAATCATCCGGCATCACAATATCCAGGCTTTCAAAAAGGCTGGACGATTTAATGATGTATGGCTGCGCGGGAGAAAATTCATCAATGTCAGGCAGATTTTCAGTGGGGAACGCACCGCCAATTATCTTTTTGGACTGCCAGGAACGAATGCGGTCGCTGTATAAATTCCGGACGAAATAGGTGCCATCTTCATTGCGTTCCAGGATGGCCAGGCCCTGCACTCCGGTCAGCATAGGAAGCGCCCCCACAATCAGGTCCAGCGCGTCGGAGAGATTGGCTGACGAAACGAACCACTTTGAAATTTGAAGCAAAACATTTGAGACGAAGGTTTCTTCCTGGCGGGTTTCAAGCAACTTGATGCTTTGAATACTCAGCGCGGCTTGTTGCGCGATGCCCTGGAGGATGGCATGCTTCTGCTTCCCCAGCACCTGCTCAGGCTCCAGCGGCTGGTAAGGCTCAGAACTGATGTGCATGAGAACCCCAAGCGGCTCGTTGTGGGCCACAAGGGGGAAGAGCAGCACAGAGTCGGAAGGGTCGCACTGGAACATGCCGGCCACTTCGCGGTTGAACTGGCTGGCTGGCATGGCCATCACCTGCCGGGATTCTGTGACATAACGCAGCTCCGGGCAAGCTACCAGTTCAACTGGCAGGCTGCGCTTCAGTTCCTCGCTTCCGTCCCCAAACAGGTTTTCCAGCACATGGCTTTGCTTCTCAGCATCGAGCAAGACCACGCCGCCAGATTTCCCGCCGATGAGCAGCATAACAAGCTGCCCGATTGTCTCAGTTAACTCCGCGATGGTGGTGAGGGACTGGGTGGCCAGAGCCACCTGGAGAAGAATGGTCGAAATCCAGGCCTGGTCCAGTGATTCCCCGGCAAGTTGCTTGTTTTCAAGCGCCATGGAGAGATAGCTGGCGAACGAGGCGCAAATACCCTGGGATTCCTGCCCATAACGGCCACGGGAGTGTTCGTGCAAGACCAGGAGACCCAATTGCTGGCTGCCGGTGAAGAGCCGCGTGGCGATGCTGGAGCAGGAATCCGGCAGTTGGTAGAGCGTCATGATGGGATCCGCAGCCGCGTCTGGCGGGCGGACCAGGGGTTGGTTTGCGCCAAGAGCCTGGTAGAGCCAGGACTGTTCCGGGGCAACCAAAAGCGGAACGCTTCGGGTATAGTCCGGGCTGTTTGAGCGGCAGGCAGCCAGGCGCAGGATGCCGGGCTGATGTTGTGTAGCGCCTTCCGGGGTTTCATCCAGGAGCCAGATTGAAGCGAGGTCGCTGGGCAGAATTTCCTGTATTTTCTGGATGACAGTGGTGAAAATGTGGGTAATCGATGTGTTCTGAGAAACCAGGACAGCCACGTCCCGAAGGTTTTCCGCGACCCTGCGCCGCCATATTTCGGATTTGTACAGGTTGGCGTTGCGCAGTGCCACGGCGATGCTAGGCGCGAGGGTTGTGAGCAGGTCCACATCGTCCTGCGAAAACGCGTTGATTTCGTCGCTTTGCACATCCAATACGCCGAGGATGTTTGTGCCAAAGATTAGCGGCAGGCAAAGCTCTGAGCCTGCCGCTGAATGCGTGTATGGATTGGGGATGTAGACCGAGTCGCTGCTGACATCATCGACCAGGATGGGGCGCTCCAGCAGCGCTGCGGTGGCGATGAGCCCCTGGGGGGAGGACAAATCAATCGAAACCGCGTTGGATTCGTAAAACTCAGCCCGGCCACCACTTCCCGCGTAGTATTCGAGGCGGTTGTTTACATACTGTTTTAAAAAGATATGCACATAGGGATAGCCCAGGTCCTGGTGGAGCGAATCCGTCACCGTGCGCAGGAGCTTATCGAGGTCCAGGATGCTGGAGATGGACTCATTCACCCTGGCAATCAAATCCAGCTGGTCGGTGCGTTGTTTCAATTCCCCAAACAGGCGCACGCGGTGGATGGAAATGGCCAGGCTATCGGCGAGGGAGCTAAGCACAAGCAGGTCTTCCTTGGAAAAAGCACCCAGGCGGTCTGACTGCAGGTCCAGAACACCTTCCACGGTGCTGCCAATCTTGAGCGGGATAGCCAGCTCGGATTGGGTTTCAGGGAGGGTGTCGAGCGCGAAGTAACGCGGCTCCTGGGATACATCGTTGGCAAGCAGGGTCTCGCCGGAGTGCGCCACCCAACCAACCAGGTGTTCCCCGATGACCAGTTGGCTGGCAGCCAGCGTTTCAAATAGAGGCTGCCCGGCCGTGGAATCACTGGCACTGGCATGGAATCGCAATTTTTCTCCAGCAGAGTCCACCGTGAACACGGCCACGTAGTAATAGCCAAATGTGGAGCGGATGAGGCGACAAATCTCACGGGTTAGTTCATCCAGGCTAAGGATGTGGGCCAACTGCGAGGTGACGCTCGCAATCAGGGTAATCATTTTTTGCTGGAATGCCTGGCGTTCATCCAAAAGAAAATGTTGGATGATGATGCCAACCAGCTTGCTGAGGTCATTCGCCAACGCGATTTCACTCTGTGTGTACGGCTCATTATTACGCGCGAGGATGAGCGAGCCAAAAACTTCGCCATTGAATTCCAGTGACAGTGCCAGCTTCGCCGGGCGCGGGTCCATTTGCGCGTTTACGGAGAGCGGGCCTGCTTCGAGAGCGAGATGTTCAGCCAGCAGGGTTGGTTCAAATGGTAGGGATTCCAGGTTGGCACTTTCCCAATCCCTGGTCAGATGGATGGAAAGCTGGTTGGAATGCGTCTTTTCGCGAAATTCACCTAAAAATTCACCAACTTGGGCCGCGCTTTGGGCGTTCACCAGGGCATGGACTAACTCTGAAAGACTCTGGGTGTAAGCCGCTTGTGATTTGGATGCTCCGCCCATCAAGCTCTCCGCTTAGACTTTTTCATGGTGAGGCGGTTAACCATTCCGTCGACGCGTTCCAACTTGACTTCGTCCATCATTTTGCGCATGGTATACACGCCCAGACCGCGTTCAGAACGCTCCTCAAGCGGGCTGGAGAGGTCAGGCATTTGCACATCGTCCAGGGCGCAAGGAGAACCCTTATCTTCAAACTGCAGGAAAAGATGGTTCCGCCGGGCTGTGACGGTCACTTTGATGTCGCCGGCTCCTTCACAGCAATAGGCGTGGTCAATGATATTAGCGCAGGCTTCGTCCACAGCTAAAAGAATGCCGTAGAGCTCCTTGTCTGTAAATGGGAGCTTTTTAGCTTCAATTTCCACAAAATTGGCTATCGGTTCGAGGCTCTTGTAGACACCCGGGAAGGTGGCAGTTGGCATCCGGCGCCTCCTATGGCTGGCGTGATGCGATTATAACACGCGCATTTTTTGGTTTGAGTGAAGTACAATTTAGCCATGGTGGAACCTAAAACTAGATTACGCATCTCAGAATTCCAGGAAAATAATAAACCAAGGGAGAGGTTGTTCTCGGAAGGCCTCCAGGCGCTCAGCGACGGTGAATTGCTGGCTATTTTACTTGGCAGTGGCACCGTAGGAGAAAACGCAATTGACCTCGGCAACCGTTTGCTGAAGGAACTTGGCGGTTTTTCAGGCATCAATAGGTTGGAACCAACCGAATTACTGGGAATCCATGGCGTTGGCGAAGCGAAAGCCGCGCGCATCAAGGCGGCGCTTGAGCTCGGCGTCAGGCTGGTCCGGGAGCCCTACAAGACCGTGGTCATCCGCTCACCGGAAGACGTGGAGCGGCTGTATGGGCTGGAGTTCCGAGCCAAAAGCCAGGAAGAACTGTGGGTATTGGGCTTGAACGTCAGGAACCACCTGATTGAGCGCCACCGGCTCTACAAAGGTTCACAGGATAGTTCGTCGGTGCGCGTGAGCGAGTTGTTCAAAATAGCCGTGACTAAGGGGTATTACGGCGTAATTCTCATCCATAATCATCCCTCTGGGGACGCGACTGAGAGCCCCGAGGACGTGAACCTGACACAAAGCGTCATCCAGGCGGGCGAAATCCTGGACATCCGGGTGCTTGATCACATTATCATCGGCCTCAAGGACGCGGTGTCAATCAAGAACCGGCATCCGTCGCTCTGGACGAGAGGGCGCTAAGAAAAGGTTCAAATTCTGGGGGTAAGGGAGCCTGGAGGGTGAGCGCGCGGCCGTCGCGCGGGTGTTGGAAGGCAAGCCGGTAGGCGTGCAACATCATGCGCGGCGCAACAGGCAAGCTGGCTGGTTGCGTCTTTTGATGGTATAGCGCATCCCCCAGGATGGAAAGCTCATGGTGGTAAAGATGCGCCCGGATTTGGTGACGATAGCCAGTGCCAATTGCGCAGGATAGCCAGGCAAAATCAACACAACTGCCAAGCACAACAGCCTGCGTTTCCGCGGGTTTTCCCCTGGTGAAATCCACCCGCGTGCGGTGCTCCCGGTCTGCGTCCACGCGCAGGGGTTCATTCATCTGGCACTCAGCCCAGGCTGGGGTGGGCGCGGCCAGGCATTGGTAGGTTTTCGCGGTCAGGCGTTCACGAAATTGGCGGTTAAGTTCCCGATGAGCAGCGGCGTTCAGGGCGAACACCATAATCCCACTTGTTTCGTAATCCAGGCGATGCACCATCCAAACGCGAGGGTAGAGGGGGCCAAGCACTGTGGCCAGGCTGGGCAGGGAGGAATTATAGCCATCCGGCACCGAGAGCAGGCCGGCAGGCTTGTCAATAACGAGAATGTCCTCGTCCTCGTAGAGAAGCTTGATGTGCAATTGTGCCATCGCGTTGGCTTTTTCCATGATGATTAATCTTATCATCCCACCCCGTTGAACTGATATACTTCAGCAGGAACGCAAAGGAGGCACCATGTTCACGATGTTGGTATCCATT
>JAKOSR010000052.1 GCA_029777225.1 Chloroflexota bacterium | reverse complement strand
GCCAGCCGCCGCCAAGCTGAAGGTCTGCCAAATCACCGATACCGGTGGTATCGATGACAAATCGTTCAACGCGACCGCCTGGAAAGGTGTCCAGGATTCAGTCACCGCCCTGGGTATCGAAGGCAAATACCTCGAGTCCAAGGAAGTTGCTGACTACGAAAAGAACCTGAACGCTTGCATTGAGGAAAAATGCGACCTGATGATCACCGTCGGTTTCCTCATCGGGGATGCGACCAAGGCTGCCGCTGAGGCTAACCCGAATACCAAGTTCTCCATCGTGGACTATGCGTATGATCCCGCCGTTACCAACATCGTTGGCCAGGTCTTCCAGACCGACCAGGCTGCCTATCTGGCTGGCTATGTCGCCGCTGGCGTCACCAAGACCGGCAAAGTCGGTACCTTTGGTGGTCTGCCCATCCCCACCGTTACCATCTTCATGAAGGGCTTCGCCGAGGGCGTTGCCAAATACAATGAAGTCCATGGCACCACTGTCCAGGTTCTCGGTTGGGACCTCGCGGATGAGACCAAGGGCCTCTTCACCAATACCTTTGACGATCAGCAGAAGGGCCGCGAATTGGCCGTCTCCCTGCTCGACGAAGGCGCCGACATCATCATGCCCGTCGCTGGCCCCGTTGGTTTGGGCGCCGCGGCTGCTATCGTCGAACGTGGCAGTGGCTACCTCATCGGTGTGGACTCTGACTGGTATCTGACCAGCCCGGAATACAAGGCCATCACCCTGACCTCCGTCATGAAAATGATGGACTCCACCACCAGCCAGGTGATCAAATCCGCCCTCGACGGCACCTTCACCGGTGGCGTTGTGGTCGGTACACTGGCCAATGCGGGTGTGCAACTCGCCCCATTCCATGATTTGGACAGCCTCGTCTCCGCGGAACTCAAGGCCGAAGTCGAACAGCTCAAAGCTGACATCATCGCCGGCACCATCGTTCTGCCCTAACAGAACAGGCTAAAGCCACATCGGGCTGGGAAAATCCCAGCCCGATTTTTTTATCCATTAATGGTAAGATTCCTTAACATTTCTCATCGAATTGGCAAGGAAATCATATGACTCCTATTCTCGAATTGAGGGGAATCACGAAAAGTTTCCCCGGTGTGCTGGCAAATGACCATATTAACCTTTCGTTAAACCAGGGTGAAATCCTGGCGCTGCTGGGTGAAAATGGCGCGGGAAAGTCGACTTTGATGAACATCCTCTATGGTCTTTACCAGCCGGATGAGGGTGAGATTCTCATCAATGGCGAAAAAGTGGTGATTAATTCCCCCACGGATGCCATCAAACACGGCATTGGCATGGTCCACCAACATTTCATGCTCATTCCGGTTTTCACCGTAACCGAAAACGTGATGCTCGGTGACGAAGCGGTCAAACAAGCCGGCTTCCTCGACCGACCGCGTGCCGCCAAGCGCATCCTCGATATTTCCAACAAGTACAACCTGGCCGTGGATCCTGATTCCTACGTCCGCGATTTGCCAGTCGGCGTGCAACAACGCGTGGAGATTATCAAGCTGCTTTACCGCGACGCGGAAATCCTGATTTTTGATGAACCCACCGCCGTGCTCACCCCCCAGGAAGCGGACGAGCTGTTCCTGATTATGCGCACCCTGGTGCAACAGGGCAAATCCATCATTTTCATCACCCACAAGCTACGCGAAGTACTGGCCATCGCGGATCGCATCATGGTCATCCGCCGCGGTACAGTGGTGGGCGAAACCTTACCGGAAAATTCCGATAAGAACACCCTGGCTTCCATGATGGTGGGCCGTGAAGTCAACCTGGTGGTCGATAAACGCGCCTGTCACCCAGGCGAAGTCATTTGCGAAGTGCAGAACATGGTGGTGGCGGATAAGTTCCAAAACATCGTGGTGGACGACGTCTCATTTGAAATTCGGGCAGGCGAAATCCTCGGCCTGGCAGGCGTCCAGGGCAATGGTCAGACGGAACTGGTGGAAGCGCTCACTGGCCTGCAGCACATGGTCAGTGGCAAGGTCACGCTCATGGGCGAGGACGCGTCCAAGTTCAGCCCACGCCAAATCACGGAACTGGGTTCCGCGCATGTGCCAGAGGACCGGCAGGCGGACGGGCTGGTGTTGCCCTTCACCGTGGCTGAGAACCTGGTGCTGTGCAGCTACTACAAGCAGCCTTACGCCAAAGGCATCGTATTGCAATACAACCACATCCTGCAAAACGCGGAAAAGCTTATTAAAGACTTTGACATCCGCACGCCCAGCGCCATGACCTCCGTGGGCTCGCTTTCAGGCGGCAATCAACAAAAAGTGATTATCGCGCGGGAGCTCAGCCGCCCCATCCAGTTCCTGGTTGCCTCCCAGCCAACCCGTGGGCTCGACGTGGGCTCGATTGAATACATCCACAAGCGGATTGTTGAGAAGCGGGATGAAGGTTGCGCCATTTTGCTCGTCTCCCCGGAGCTGGATGAAATCATGGAGCTTTCGGACCGGATTGCGGTCATGTACCGGGGCCAGCTGATCGCGACGGTCGAAAACAAGGGCATCAGCAAGGAGTACATCGGTTTGCTGATGGCAGGTGTGGTTCCTGAAACCCCGATTGAACCCGCTGCTGACCACGTGATTGAAGCGACTTTTTAGGGAGGCTGCCAGTGAACCAGAAAATTGAAGAAAAACCTGAGCTTGGCAAGGAAATCCTGAAAGAGCTCAACCACGAGCCTGCCGAAGGAGAACACCACAAGAAATCACTGTGGAGTTCCATTTCAATCCCGTTGCTGGCCATTCTCACCGGTCTGCTGGTGGGGGCCGTGCTCATCGCCGTCACCAGCACCACCGTCTACGCCGCTTTTGGCGAATCCATTGGCAAAGGCCTGCTGACCGCCCTACGGGAAATCGGCACAGCCTACAAGGCGCTCTTCACCGGCGCGCTCGGAGACCCGGTCCGCATCATTAACGCGCTGAAACTGGGGGACGCCAAGGAAATCCGCTCCGCCCTCAACCCAGCGCTTGAAAGCCTCGTGCAGTCCACCCCGTACATTTTTACTGGCCTGGCTGTGGCAGTGGGCTTTCGATCTGGCCTTTTCAATATCGGCGTGGAAGGGCAGTTGTTCATGGGTGCCGCGGCTGCCACCTACGTCGGCTACGCGGTCACCGGCCTGCCGGCCTACATCCACATGCCCCTCGCCCTGCTGGCAGGTGCCGCGGGCGGCGCGTTGTGGGGCTTCATTCCCGGCTTGCTGAAGGCCAAAACAGGCGGGCATGAAGTTATCAACACCATCATGATGAACTGGATTGCCTTCCGGCTGACCGAATGGCTGCTTTCCGGCCCGATGACCAGGCCGGGTTCCGGTGGCATGCCCATCAGCCCGCTTATCCAAAAAACCGCCGAAATCCCCCAGTTCTTCCAGTCCCCAATCCGCTTTCACCTCGGCTTCTTCATCGCCCTGGCGACGGCCTGGCTCATTTGGTACTTGCTCTTCAAGACCACCTGGGGGCTCAACCTGCGCACGGTCGGCACCAACCCCCGCGCGGCCAAGTCCGCCGGCCTGAGCACCACCAAGTCCATTCTGGTGGCCATGTCGATGTCCGGCGCGCTGGCCGGCCTGGCCGGAGCCAACCAAATCCTGGCTGTCAACCGCAGCATGGCGCTGGGGCTCTCCTCCGGGTATGGTTACGATAGCATCGCGCTGGCCCTGATT
>JAKOSR010000007.1 GCA_029777225.1 Chloroflexota bacterium | reverse complement strand
GGCAGCTGGCATTTACCTTCTGAACAAGCGCCCCACGCAGCATTTCCTGTTGCGAGAGGTCCAGGTTGCCAAATCCACGTTGACAGGTTTCCTCCGCCAGGATGAGTGGGCAGAATTGGCTGTAAAAACTGGGATTCCACAGCAACACAGCGTCCGCGCCCACATCGCTCAGGTGCCCAAGCCCGGCTTCCTGGACGTTGTTATAAATGCCCGGCCAAAATTGGCTTTCCCGGCCGAAGATATTCTTCATCATCTGGGCGGGGATGCCGGTATCCTCGGCCACCCGGATAATCTCAGAGTCAAACTGGTTTTGCCAGTCTTCAACCACGGGCCTGGCTGCTTCCATCCCACAGGCATTCGCCGCCCCATTGCCCTCCAGGCCGGCATTCGGGCACGCCTTCGCGTCCACCAGTCCCTGTTGGATTAACGAACCTGCCAGTAGGTAATACCCCGTCTTTGAGACCAGGTTTTCTTCCAATTTGGGGGTGGAAAGCCACGCTGGTGGTCCGTCCACCGGTTGGAAAGCCTGCCAAATGCTCGAGCAGGCCGAAAGCGTTTCGCCCTGCCATTGGGAGCTGAGCACATCCACATAATACATGGGCTTGTCTGGCGAGGGGGCGTCCGGGTCGGCAAAATTACCCCACGGAATGACCCTCACCTGCGCCGTGAACACTTCGCTGGCATCCCCGTAGCTGGATTCAGCCCAGAAATTGACCGTGATTCCTTGCATGCCAGTTGGCGTCAGCGGCAGGTCACACGCGGCACCAGGGCAGCTAAAGGGTTGCCCGTTGATATTACCCAAAATTTGGATAACCTGTTCGTTGGGCAGTGGCTCCACCGCCTGCAGCCTTAGGTACGGTAGCGCGGTGCAATACCGCTGCGGGGATTGCTGGTTGCAGCCGGAAACGGAGACAAACACCTCCATGGCCGGCAATTTGACCTGCACTTCCTTGGTGGTTTCCGTAACATTCGCCAGGTGGAGGTACAGTCCGTTGCATTCCTGCGGCATCGTGATGACATCGCTATACACGCAAGCCTTGGTTTTGAGCCATTGGCTTTGGATGCTGCTTCCGCAGTAATACAGCACTTCACTGGAGTCCGGCCAGGACTCATGCTCAACATACATTTGGCAAACCACCTGGGATGTTTTCCAGGAGAGGAGCCACCATTCGTAAATGGTCGTGTTCGTTTGCAGGGTGACGGTCCGCTGTGGACCGTCCGAGGGTAAGGCGATTGAATTCACCGGCACAGGCCCCAACCCAACCAGAATCAACCCAAAGACCAGAATTACTCTGAGGATTTTTATAAAGGTTGGATGGGTCTTGTTTACATTCATTCGTGCCAATAATCGTTACGGATAAGGGTTGAATGGCGTTTCTTCCGTTGGTATCGTGGTCTCGATGGGATAAGGTTCCTGGGTCACGATGGCGGTGGGCAGAATGGCGGTCGGGATGTATGTCGCTGTAACCATTGGGGTTAACATCGGCATGGAGGTCATGGCAGGCGGGTAGGTCGGGTAAGGCGTCACATAACCTGCCCCAGGTTGGGCTGTCTGGGTTGCCGCCACAGCCTGCGTCAGCTGCGCTTCGTAGGTCAACACAATCTGCCCCAGGGGTGAAGGTTCGCTGATTGCCGCCACGGCCTCAGCCAGCAACGCGCTCACTTCCCGCTGAACCGGTAGCAACACCGTGGTCTGCGTATTGTCGGGCAGCTCCCAGGCGGTCACCACTTCCCAGCCAAGCATAAAGTAACTGATTCGTTGGGGGTCTCCCAAGCGCAACGCCAGGGGGACTCTTTGCAGCAAATCCAGCAGGGAGATGTCCGTCTCCAGCCTGTCGATGTACGAGACGTACATCATCGGCAATTTCACAAGCCGGCCATTCTGCACTAACTTGGTAAAGAGCAATTGCAGCACTTGCTGCTGCCTTCTGACCCGGTTAACTTCGTCCTGGTCAGTAATAAACGAAACATAACACAACGCTTTCGACCCATTCATCGAATGCAACCCGGCCGGTAACCCACCGCAGGCATCCCGGATTGGATACAACACGCTCACATCCACGCCCCCCAGGTCATCCACCAGCCAGGTAAACTCATTGGGGTGCGCGACCACGAACCGGTCTGGGCGCAGACCGAAGTTGTATGCCAGGGTCTCCCTTACAAGATTCATTCCACCCAATGCGTAGGCCGCGTTGAGCCGCTGCATGGTATAGCCAGGAATGTAAACCATCAGGTTCCCGGGTATGGAGATGACGCTTGCCTTGGCCAGTCGCTCGTTAATCAGCAGAACGTGAAACGCCTGCGTCCTCCCAATCAGTGGCGACTCCTGGTCTGACCCCAACAAAAGCCAAACCTGGGTGTCCTCCGGGAGCTGAACCCTTGGGGCCTCGTCCGGTACTGCGGTCACTGAAACCGACCTCGGCGGCGCGAACGTATTCCAAATCACTTGCGTCGGCGTGGGGGTGGCGGGTGGAGGCGGAGTACTGGTGGCGGTTGGCCAGCTCATGAGCGCAGCGGACGTGGGTGCTTCCCCGCCTGAAAGCCTTTGGAACGGTTTCCAGCATCCGGCGCACAGCACCACCAGCAGCAGCAATCCCATCCAGGTCAAAAAGCGATGTTTGTCTGTTAAGGTGCGGCGCTTTTCCATGGTGATTTCTGGGAGTTGTGGAAACCCCTCATGTTAAAAAATTATAGCATACCAGCGTTGAATCAACACCCAATCGTCCCATACGTCAAGGCATCCTCGCGCTCGCCCTTTTGGTCTGCCATTTCGCGCCTCCCGCCGCTTCACAGGCTCATCAGCAGGGCCGCCAGCATCAACAAAACACTGCTCAAGGCTGCCATTCCCCACAGGCAATAAACCATCACCGGGCTGATTCGCTGCAGCAGATACAACAGTAACCCCAAAATCAAGTCAATCGCCCAGGTAAAGCTCCCCAATATGGCCAGCAATAGCAATTGGCTGGCCGGCACGCTCTCAAGCGTCACCCAGGTCACCTGGGGGTATCGTGCGCCCAGCCCCAGCACCACCGCCCACAGCAAAACCGTCGTGAACCCTCCCAGCAGGATGAGCCCCCGCGCGGTCCTGTCCGCCCACACCAGCCGCCAAAGCGTGCCCACATCGGTGCTTTTAAAAGGCACTTTTTCAAGGCTGCCCAGTTCATAAATGCGTTCATATTGTTGGACGAACGCGGCCGGCTCGTTGGGGGAAATGACCACCGCCTGCTCCGCCAGCGCGATAATCACCAGGTTTTGCCTCTCTGTCGCCAAAAAGCGCGCCTGCCCCAGCCCGTTGATGGCACGGTGCCCAATCACGCACCCGGGCAGGGCGGAAAATGGCAGGGGGAGCCGGTTATCAAAATCCGTGGCCAGTCGCACCCATTTCACCATTTCCAGGGGGATGGTTTCCTGGCGCAGCCCCCAGCGCAGGCCCAAGGCGGAGCGCGAAAGCTCATATTGCAGCGTGAGGAGTTCATACAACCGGTTCAAGAGGTAGATGATGGGGATTAACAAGCCAAAGCCCAGGCTGATGCGCGACCCCGAAGTGGCATCCTGCGGCACTCGGGAACCGGTCACCAACAAAAACAACATCGCCCCCGCGAGGATGACCAGCAGGCTGGTCAACACGATGGTTCCAAGCTGTTTGGAGGGAGTGAACGCGTCATTCATGGCTGGCCATTATTATAATGAACTCTGTAAAAGGTCAGGGCGCCTTCTCAGGCGCCCTGTGTTTCAACTCGTTTTACCTAAGCGGCGTATTCCGCGCCGCGTGCCAGGGCCTGGATGTTCATGGTAATAAACTTTTTGAGACGTTCCGCTGTATGCGCGTGTAGTGCCCGTTCCAGGGCGCCTTCCGGCAGCAGGTGCAGGTTGGCCTGCAAGGCTCCCAACATGACCATGTTCGCGGCCCGTTCGTTGCCAATTTCCTGCGCGATGGCGTTGGCCGGCAGAAGAATGACATGCGCGTTCGGTGCGTCCGGGGTCCGGTTGACCATAGATTCGTTCACAATCAACCACCCGCCCGGTTTCACCAGGCTTTCATACTTGTCCAGCGAAGGCAGGTTCATCACCAGCACTGCCGTCGGGTTTAGCACCGTGGGCGAACCGATTTCATCGTCCGAGATGACCACCGTACAGTTTGCTGTACCCCCGCGCATTTCAGGGCCGTAGGATGGAATCCAGGTGACATGCTTGCCCTCATCCATCGCGGCATAAGCCAGCAGCTGGCCCGCGTAGAGAGTGCCCTGGCCGCCAAAACCTGAAATTATGATTTCTGTTTGCATTACAGTTTTGCTCCTTCCAGGAAGTTTTTGACAACCGGAGAGACTTTGAAATCCCCCACGGGATAGAAAGGCAACATATGTTCAGCCAGCCAAATCCTCGCGTTCTCGGTGTTCATGCCCCAGTTGGTCGGGCAGATGGAAAGCAGCTCAACCATGGAGAACCCAAGCCCCTGCTTCTGCACTTCAAAGGCGGCGCGCAAGGCCTTTTTAGCCGCGCGAATTCCCCGGGCATCATGCAGGCTACGCCGGGCGATGTAGGCCGCCCCGTCCAGCGAGGAAAGCAACTCCGCGGTACGGATGGGGTACCCCTGCCGTTCCACGTCCCGCCCCAGTGGTGAGGAGGTCGTTTTCTGGCCAGGCAGCGTGGTGGGGGCCATTTGGCCGCCCGTCATCCCGTAGTTGGTGTTGTTAATAAAAATGGTGGTGAACTGCTCGCCACGGGCCGCGGCGGCAACAATCTCGCCCATCCCGATGGAAGCCAGGTCGCCGTCGCCTTGGTAGGTAAACACCATCTTGTTGGGTAATGTGCGTTTGATGCCAGTTGCCATCGCGGGGGCCCGCCCATGCGGCGCTTCCACGAAGTCAAACGTAAAATAGTTGTACGCGAACACCGCGCAACCCACGGGGGCCACGCCGATGGTATTGCCAAGCTCGCCCATCTCTTCCAACACTTCGGCAATTAACCGATGTGCCACGCCATGCGTGCAACCAGGGCAATAATGCGTCACGCGGTCAGTCAAGCCGGCCGGGCGCTGATAAACCAATTTCACATCAGTATCCAACATTTTCAGGCTCCTGTTCCCAACATCTCACGCATGCTTGCCAGCCAACGGTCGCGCGGGTGGCCAACCGGCGCGTAATCCGGCCGCGTGATGGCCTCAATGACGCCCAGCACTTCGTCCGGGTAGGGGACCACACCGCCCATCCTGCCATAAAACTCCACCGGGATGCGCCCTTGCGTGATGGCCAAAACATCTTCCAGCATCTGGCCATTGTTCATCTCCACCACAAGCATCCCCTTCACCTTCCTGGATAATTGCTCAATCTGCTCTTTGGGCAGCGGTGAGAGGGTGATGGGACGAAGCAGCCCCACCTTGAGGCCTTTTTCGCGCGCGGCGCGCACAGCCGAGAGTGAAATCCGGCCGGCCGTGCCGTAACCAATCACCACGTATTCCGCGTCATCAAGATAGTATTCCTTAAAGCGGACTTCGTGACGTTCAATTTCCTGCCAGCGGGTCATCAGGCGCAGGTTGTAGCGTTCCTGCGCGGGAGGATCAATGTTGATGGAAGTGAGCACCTGCTTCGCGCGACCGGGAATGCCAGCCACCGCCCAGTCAGGGGTTTCCTTTTGTAATGGCATAAAGGGAGGTAATTCAGCTGGTTCCATCATCTGGCCCAGTGAACCATCCATCAGGATGCAAACCACCATGCGGTATTTCTCCGCCAGGTCAAAGGATAGCACCGTCAGGTCAATGGCTTCCTGCACCGAAGCCGGCGCCAACACCAGCAAATGGTACTCGCCATGCCCGCCGCCGTGCACAATCTGGTTGTAATCGCCCTGCGATGGGGCAATATTGCCAAGCCCCGGCCCACCGCGCACCACGTCAACGATCACGGCCGGCAGTTCTGTGCCGGCAATGTACGAAATGCCTTCCTGCATCAGGCTGACGCCCGGGCTCGAACTGGAAGTCATGGTCCGTTTGCCTGTGCACGCGGCGCCATACACCATGTTGATGGCCCCTAATTCGCTTTCAGCCTGTACAAAAGCCCTGCCCAGCTCGGGCATACGCAGCGCCAGGTGTTCCAGCAATTCAGTCTGAGGGGTGATCGGGTATCCAAAATATGAAACCAGCCCCGCCCTAAGCGCCGCCTCCGCTACCGCGGTGTTGCCTTTAATCATCTCTTTGGCCATTTTAAGCCTGCCCTTCCACTGGTCGAACGCCCCGGTAAACCGTAATCGCGGCATCCGGGCATACGGTGGCGCAAATGCCACACCCGGTACAAAGCTCCGGGTGCGCCATGTAAGCGGGATGATATCCCTTGGGGCTCAGACGCGTGAGGTCCAAAGCCAAAACCCGGCTCGGACAATCAATCACGCAGGTCTCGCAGGCCTTGCAATACAATTCGTTAACTTCTACCCATCCCTTGGCGGGCATGCACTTCCTCCTTATATGTGAGAGCGTTTTCTGCCAAATCTGGTGAGCCTGGCAGCTTAATTGTGGTTTTAGTATAACGCAAAGAAAAAATCTGAGGGTTTTGGAAAAGGCGCGGTTTCCTCGCCCCCTCTCCGCTCTCGTCGGTCTTGTGAAGCATCCCCAAAGCTCAGCGGAGTGGGACAAAAACCCGATCTCGCCGGTCTTGCGAAGCATCCCCCAAGCGCAGCGGTATTTTTTAGCCTCCTCCCGGGAGGATCGGAGATGCCGAGCGAATCAAGGCAGTGTCCGAGAATCGGGGTGGTGGGTTTTAGTAAGCCTTCTCCATCTTCACCCCCGCAAGTTTGCCACACTAAACCGCAAGTTTGCCAATCGTTGTGTGTGTAAAACTTGTCAAACTTGTCCTCCCCACCCGCCAGCACCAGCTCTCCCCGTGAATGGTAAAATCAAAAAAACACACCACTGAGAGGCGCCCATGCCTGAAGCTGTCATCATCGACTCCATCCGTACTCCCATCGCTAACCTGAACAGCGCTCTCGCCTCCGTCCGCCCGGACGACCTGGCCGCGCTGGTTCTCTCGGCCCTCCTCAAACGCAACCAGCTCGACCCAACCCTGCTGGATGAAATCTACCTGGGCTGCGCCAACCAGGCCGGGGAGGATAACCGCAACGTCGCCCGCATGGCCTTGCTCCTGGCCGGTCTGCCAGTCGAAATCCCCGGTCTGACTGTCAACCGCCTGTGTGCCTCCGGCCTCGCGGCCGTCAACCTCGCCGCCCGCTCCATCCGCTCCGGGGATTGCCACGCCATCATTGCCGGCGGCGTCGAGAGCATGTCACGCGCGCCATACGCCTTCTCCAAGCAGACCAGCGGCAACCTCACCGTCTACGACACCTCCCTTGGCTGGCGCTTCGTCAACCCGCGCATGGAAACCCTCTACGGCACGGACACGATGGGCCTCACCGCGGAGAACGTCGCTCAGCAGGCCGGCATCACCCGCCAGGCACAGGACGCGTTCGCCCTGGAAAGCCACCGCCGCGCCATTGCCGCGCAGGATTCCGGCATCTTCGCGGACGAAATCCTGCCGGTCTCCATCCCCCAACGTAAGGGTGACCCCATCCTCTTTGGCCAGGATGAGCACCCCCGCCGCGACACCACCCTGGAAGCCCTCTCAAAACTGAAGCCGGCCTTCAAGAGCGATGGCTCAGTCACCGCTGGCAACGCCTCATCCCTGAACGACGGCGCGGCCGGCCTCCTACTGATGGAAAAACAATTCGCGCTCGACCACGGCTTCAAACCCCTGGCCCGGGTTGTCACCTCGGCCGCGGTCGGTGTTCCGCCGCGCGTGATGGGCTTGGGCCCGATTGGTGCCACACGCAAGGCCCTTTCCCAGGCGGGATTGGACCTTTCCCAGGTTGGCCTGGTTGAGCTCAACGAAGCCTTCGCGGCCCAGGCGCTGGCCGTCATGAGCGAACTCGGCCTCTCACCCGAGATAACGAACGTGAACGGCGGCGCGATTGCCCTCGGCCACCCCCTGGGCTGTTCCGGCGCGCGCATCCTCACCACCCTGTTACACGAGATGGCGCGCAGGTCTGCCACGCCACAAGCCGCGCACTACGGGCTCGCCACATTATGCGTAGGCGTTGGGCAGGGTGAAGCCACCATCATCGAGTGGCTCGATTAAGTCTTTTTACAGGCAGTCAGGGAAGGTCTGCAGCAACAAATCAGACATGATGGCGCGCGTTCCCTCGTTCAGTTCGTGCGGGTCCAGCGTGGGGGAAAGGTCACGCGCGGTGACGGGTTGGCCCACTTCAATACGCATGGGTATCCGCCACTCCAGCTTTTTTGAAGCCCTTTGCATGGCGAATTGCCAAATCATCGCGATTTGATGCCGGCGTTTATCCGCGCGAGTGGTGAAAGCGAGCGGGTTGTGCCAGGCCTTGGGGGTGACCACGTGGCTTATCAAAAGCGGCTGCAAAACAGTTTCGGGCACCTTGTTTAGGAACAAACCCACACTATCGGACCATAACCGGATGGAATCCCTTGCGCCAGGGATGAGGGATGGGTCCGGTTCCAACGAGCCGCGCGGGAAGATGAGCACCGAATCGCCCTGCCGCAACAACCGGATGACGTCCCTGATGGCCCCCATGCGCCCGGCCATGTCCGAATCCAAAAAGACGATGTGCTTGCGCACATGCGGAAGCACCTGTAACATGGGCCTCACCCCGGCAATCACACTCACATCCTCCCGATGCAGAGCCGCGATGGCCCCCACCGAATCCGCCGAGCCGGGATGGTTGGCCACCACCAGCAAAGGCCCCTCCCTTGGGATGCGCTCCTGCCCACGCACCCGCCAGCCGTCCGTAAAGTAGGTCAGTGCCTTCGCGGCGGCATCCCACAAATGGTACTGGGTGACGTCTCTATCAAGCGACCGCAACACTTCAGCAAATTGTAACGCTGGCCTCTTGGCTGCCCGGACGAGGAATTGATAAAACGGAGTTCCCCGCCTGATATTCAGAGCGGCACAAATATCCTCGAAAATCATCGATGCCATACGATCCGCTTCGGGAGGTTCCTTTCCTCCGTTCACAACCAGCATGTCATCACGTTGAAAATTGCTCTCCATAATGTTAATATACCGTTTTTTGTTGTCGCTCCGCGCGTTTGTGTCAGGTTCCTGTCCTTGGCTCGAGAAAATGGGGCACGCTTATTGCAACTTATTATCCCAAGCATTGGATTAACCAGGAACAGGTGAAAATGAAAAATCAGACTTTTACACCCCGGGAAGAACCTCCGGTGAGGCGACGCAGCCACGCTGTCCGCCTGCTGATACCCTCGCTCCTCCTCCTGGCGCTCACGCTTTTCATCATCACATCCACCCGCAATGCCAGCTCTCCCAAGGAACTCCCCACTGCCACGGAGATGGTGGGGAATCAAAGCCCGCTCGAGTCTTTGCTTTATTCCCAGCTGCCTGACCTGCTCCGTGGGAGTGGCAGGGAAAATTGGGTGCTTGATGATGTTCTTGCCAACACAGATAACACCCAGGTGATGCTGTGGATGCGCGAAGCCAGTGCCAAGGGCGAAGAATCATTGAGCCGCGAGCCGGAAATGGTCCTTGCCATTTGGAACGCTGAAAAACAAACCTGGTCTCTGCATCTGACGACCGATGACGATTTCGTATCCGTCCTCCAGGCGTCGGACTTCAAGGATACCGAATCTGCCTCCAGGTTTTTGGAAGGCGACCCCAAAGGCATCAATACCGGGATTGTGTACGGCGGATATAAACTACCGTGGAAATTTGGACAAACCAAACGCCTCACATGGTCTGTGGGTCATTCTTCCTGCTCACCGAGTTACTACTGCACCTACGCCTTTGATTTCGCCGACGGCACCATGTTCGAAATCCTCGCGGCCAAGGGCGGCTATGTTTATCATTGGCGGGATACCTGCGCCAACGGTAATTCCAGCTGCACCAATAGCATCACCCTTGAAGACCGCAGCACAACGCCTTGGACTTACCAGATTTATATGCACATCGCCCAGGGCAGCATCCCGACGGCTCTCAAGACTAAAGGCGTACACGTCAGCCAGGGTCAGCTCATTGCCAAAACGGATGACACAGGCTACAGCACCGGTCATCACCTGCATTTCATGGTCGTGGAAAAGTCGACCTTGAATTCATGCCCGTATTACTGCTTTGGTAAAGCGGTGGATATTACATTTAAGGACGTGGAAATCAACTGGGACGCCGCCACACAGGGTGGCCGCCCGCGTCTTGCAGCGGAAGCGGAGTGGTATGGTGGGACGGGCAGAACCAACTACACCAGTGGGAATGTATTTACAACCGGTGTCTATATTGCCCGCTTCGTCCTGGTCTGGCACTAAAGACCTGTAAAACAAATTTTACCTTTCAAACAACGCCGCCTGTCGGAATCTTTTATAATAGGTTCCAGACTCATTCGAGTTGAAACCTTATGGAAACAAATGCGCTCAGTGAACGTGAAATTGAAATCCTGAAGTTGGTCGGCCAGGGAAAAAGCAATAAGGAGATTGCGGAGAATCTCTTTATCAGTGTTAACACGGTTAAGGTGCACCTAACCAGTGTTTTTAGAAAGACAGGGGTTACCTCCCGAACTGAAGCGACGCTCTACGCGATTGAACATGGCTACATCGACTCTCCACGCGGCACACCCGATGACGTTCAAATCCTGATTTCCCAGCCCGGCGAAACATCCACCACGAATCCCTCTGAAATCGGAAGTAAACAAAAAACCAACTGGATGCGGATGTTTTGGTTGGCCTTAGCCCTTATCAGCCTTTATTTTGTTCTTTCGCGCTCGTCACTTTTCAGCAACAACACCACGCAAACCAACCCACTGACGCAATCCCTTTCCCAGGCACGCTGGCGCACACTCCGCCCGATGACGACCTCCAGGGCAAGGATGGCCGCTGTCGCCTATGAAAACGCCATATATCTCATTGGCGGTGAAAACGAACATGGTGTGCTTGCCTCGGTTGACAAATACGACGTCGCCTCAAACGCTTACACCACGCTCGCAAAAAAGCCGACCCCGGTAACCGATGCGGGGGCTGTGGTCATTGGCGGCAAAATTTACGTGCCGGGCGGACAGGACTCCGAAGGTTCCCTGACAGACGTGCTGGAAGTCTACGACCCGCGAAACGACACGTGGTCCGTCGGCAAATCACTCCCCAATCCTCTCAGCCGGTACGCCGTGGCGACGTTGGAGGGCACTCTGTTTTTATTTGGTGGGTGGGATGGTCAAAACACAGTCAACACCGTGTTGAGTTACAACCCGGCGTCTGATACCTGGAAAACCCTGAGCCCTTTTACAGCAGCGCGGTCGGATGCCCAGGCAGCCGTGCTCGGCGATAGGATTTTTCTGGTGGGTGGCACGCATGGTTCAGAATCAGTCCGGGAGATTGAAGTCTATGCGCCTACAGAAGATGCAGGTAGCCGGCAGGCATGGTCCAGTCAAATCGCGCTTCCAGCGGACATGGAATTCCTGGGCTGCCAAACCCTGAGCGGTTCCCTGTTCGTTTTAGGCAAAGGCGAAAATGGGGCATTGGACCTGATGCAGTTCACCCCTCAAAATAATGCCTGGTTCACTTACGCGGAAGTGCCACCTGAGCCACTTCTTTCCGAAACCAAAGTTGTTGGCCTCGGGGGTGATGTTTACTTCCTGGGTGGCAAGGCCGATAACAGCACATACAGCAACCTGGTGCAAAAGTATCAGGCAGTTTATACAATCGTTCTTCCCAGCATATCAAAATGATAGCGGAACCCCCTTCTGTTGGACAAAGTATGATTAAAAAAGTGGCAATTCTCGGTGGTGGTGCCGCTGGGCTGGCAGCAGGCCATAATCTTCTCAAAGCAAACATCGAGTTCACGCTCTTTGAAAAAGAAGATTACTACGGGGGACTGGCCAGGAGTTTTCAATGGCATGGCTTCGATTGCGACTTTGCCGCCCACCGTTTCTTCACCAACGACGAAGAGGTAAAAAAGGAAGCCCTGCAATTGGTGCCCATGTTACGGCATTACCGCAGGAGCAAGCTTTACGTCAAAGGCCATTGGCTCAATGACCCCATCAACCCTGCTGAACTGGCGCGCGTCATCCCATTGCGTGAGGCGCTCAAAATGGCTGCCGAGCTTGCCAGGCCAACCCGAAACCAAGACCAGGCACGCAACTTCAAAGAATACGTCGTGGGCAAGTATGGCGGGTACATGTACGAGGCGTTCTTCAGGCCTTATACCGAAAAGATGTTTGGCATCCAGTCCGAAGAGTTGTCGGTTCTATGGGCACAGAAGAAAACCCGGTTAATCAACCCATTTAAGAAAGTGGATGGGGGTTCCAAGCGTTACTTTGCGCATTTCTACTATCCCTTGTCGGGGGGCTATGGCAGCATCAGTGATAGGCTCTACCAACCTATTGCCAGCCACGTTAAATTACATTCCCCGGTCACATCCATCCTGACGGAAAACGGCCAGGTGCGTGGGGTTGAATATCTCAAAGATGACCGGCCCCAGGTCTTTGACTGCGATACTATCATTTCAACCCTGCCCTTGCCGGTCAGCGCACGACTGTTGGGTTTGCGGTCAGACCTGTCGTTTCAAAAGGTGGACGCGATCTACATCTGGGTAAACAAAGCCTACGCCAGCCCAAATCACTGGGTCTATTTCATCGATGAATCCGTTTGCATTAATAGGATGGTCGAATTCAAACACATGAGTCCGTACAACTGCCCTGAGCAAACCACGGTCCTATGCGCGGAGGTAACCCAGGATGTGCCTGATCCCGCGGCCCGTGTGGTCGCCGATTTGATCCGGACTGGCTTTATTGAAGAAGGCAGTGTCCTGGATACAAAGGTTGTCCGTGAGCCATACAGCTATCCTTTATACTCCGTCGGATATGATGATGTAGTGAAGGAAACCAGCGCGCAATTACGCCAATTTACGGGCTTCCACTTGTTTGGGCGCGCGGCTGAGTTTGAGCACTACGAGGTGGATGACCTCATTGGCGGCGCTGGCAAGCTGGTCAGGACCCTCGCGACCAGGGAAGGACAGGAACAGATGGCCACAACCCCAGAGCAGGCTCAAAAAGAGAAAATCTGTGTGGTTTTGCTTAGCTTCAATAACCAGGCTGACACATTGGAGTGTCTGGCATCTCTGAAGGCGCTCGATGGGGGCCCTTACCATACTTACCTGGTGGATAACGGCTCCACGGATGGCACCATTACCGGCGTGGGCGTTCAATATCCAGAGGTTGAGATTCTTGCGCAACCGACGAACCTCGGCGTGCCACGTGGTTTTAACAAAGGCGTTTACCAGGCCCTGGTTGATGGCTACGATTATATTCTCCTGCTCAATAACGACACCGTGGCCAACCCCACCATGGTAGAGGAATTGCTGGCCGTACTCAAAGCGGACCCGGATCGTGCTGTGGCCATGCCGTGCATTTATTACTATCCTCCCCGGCCCCTTCCCTTGGGAAGACAGGAGGTCTGGGCCGATGGCGGCTATTATCGCAAATTCCCGCCCGCTATTAAGCTCAAGGACGACCGTAAAAGCATTGATTTTTCAAGACCTCGCCAGGTTGAGTATGTTCCAACCTGCGGGTTGCTATTCCACCGCCGGGCATTTGAGAACGTGGGGCTTTTCGACGAAGGTTATTTCCTGTTTTATGAAGATTGGGACTTTTCTGAAAGGCTGCGGGATGCCGGCCTGACCATTTGGAGTGTTCCCACTGCCGTCCTTTGGCATAAGGTGTCCCGCTCCACCAAGAAGAATCTGAGTTTCTACTGGCAGAAACGGGGCGAAAGCGCCATGCGCTTCTTCCGCAGGCACCACCGCCCGCTTTCCACCGCGCTGCAAATGGGCTACTTCTTCTTGCGTGATTTTGTCTTGCATCCGGCCAACTTGAAGTATCTCAAGGATTACCGGCACGGCATCCAGGCGGGCAAAGCCACCACACTGGAAAAATTCCCAGATCTTGCCAGCATGCTCCGTAAGAACTCTGAGAATTGATATGTCATTGGAACCCAAACTTCACCCCTGCGACAACTGTGGATCTGAAGCCTTCACGGTCGTCTTGCGCGGCCCTGACCTGCTTGAGGGGCTGCCGGGTGAATTCCAGTTTGTGCGCTGTGAGCAGTGCGGCTTGCTGCGCCAGAATCCGCGTCTCGAATGGGACCAATTGGCCGCTTATTACCCGGAAAACTATATTTCCCACGGCGGGCTGTTGGACAAATCCCTTTCAAGGGTAAAACAAATTGAACGAAGGTACGGGCATTGGAAGCGTGTCAGGCGAATAGCCAAGTACAAGCCTGAAGGCACCTGGCTGGATGTTGGCTGTGGAAGTGGCTTAAACTTGCAGGAAGCCCAGTTTTGGAAGCGCTGGCAGCTTTTTGGCCTTGAACCGGTCCCGAAAATGGCTGCCTACGTGCAGGAAAAATTAGGCATCCCCGTTTACAACACTACCCTGGAGGATTTCACTGATCACGACGAGGAATTTGACATCATCACCATGTGGGATGTGCTTGAACATCTGCCCTACCCCGTGGAAGCGCTCGAAAAGGTCAGCCGCATGCTCAAACCCGGGGGTATCCTGGTACTTTCCACGCCCAGCCTGGAGAGTTTGGATAGGGGTTGGTTTAAAGATTCCTGGATTGGCTATGACCTGCCAAGGCATTTGTTCCTCTTTCCGCGGCCTCTTCTCAAGCAAGTGCTCTCAGAAAAAGGGCTTCATCCATTGGCAGAACATTGCCTGGCAGGTTCACATGCCGCGCTAATGCTGAACCTCACATTTCTAAATCGGAAGAAACCTTCCCGTTTTCTCAACTGGGTTACAGCCCATAAAGATGGCTACATACCATTCCGGGTGCTCACGTTCCTGCCCCTCTGGGTGATTGACCAGTTGAAAAAAGGGACAAACATTACCCTTATCGCACGTAAACGATGAATCAAGGTTCAAAAGTGTTCACTGGTTTGGAAAAAATCAAAACGCGTGTGAACGCGCTGCGTGGCAATCCCTGGTTTTCGCGCTTGCTTTTCCTGTTATCCATTCTTTACCTCTTGGCCTTGCTGTTTCTCAGCCGTTCAGAGGTTGCGAATATTAATTGGAGAACCGTATGGGTTAGTTTTCTGGTTTGCATGGGGCTGTATTATCTCTCGATGCTTTTCCAATGTCTCAACTGGTCCTTGATCCTGCATGGCCACACCCGCGACCTGCGCGAAAACTCCGAGATATACTTCAAAACCCTCCTCATGCGCCGCCTTCCAGGTGGTTTTTGGCATTGGCTCGGACGGAGCAACCTGTATGGTGACCTCGGCACCGTCAACAGCACCGACCTCGGACGGGCAAACCTGAGCGAATGGCTGGGGTTAATTCTGACTGGCCTTTCCTGTTTTGTGGCCACGATTAACGTGTACTTGGGTTTGGCTGCTTTTTTCCTCAGCTGGCTCATTCTCGCTTTTGGATTGGGACGCCAAAACAAATCAGCACCAGGCAGGCCGGTGCTGATGCTATTTATTCTCGCAATTTATATCGCTTGCTGGGTCTTGGGCGCGCTCATCCTGAATATCCTGCTCAATGGCATCATCGCGCCAGCCAACGCGTCCCTGTTGCTTGCGCTTAAGGTCTGGTCTCTCTCGGGTGCGGTTGCCACGTTGGCGTTCTTCATGCCTAATGGCGCGTTAATCCGCGAGTTCACACTCTCTGCGCTGTTGACACCCTGGTTTGAACTCCCAAAAGTCATCATGCTGGCGTTGCAAATCCGGATTATTTTCACTATTTCTGACATCCTTTTTGCACTGCTCAGCCTTCAAATCCTCAAATGGATTGGAGGCAGCAAATCCCGCTCTACGGCCAGCTGACGTAGACTTCCCCAAGATCAATTAAATCACCCGCCTTAAGGTCCAGGTGGATTTCTTCATTCTTCGCATCAAGAAGTCCATAAGATCCAAATGGCGTGACCATCATCATGATATAGGAGCCGGCGGGTACCTTGGTCAGTAGGAATTGGCCCGCCGCGTCGGTCTCAAAATGCGGGGAGGTCTTTTCCTGGATGGAATAAACAAATCCACCGCCTGGTTCCAACGGTACTTTGTCCGCTGCGTAGACCATCATCAGGTGGAGTGGTGTTTTATCCACGTTGGAAAGAAGAATGCCATGCACAACGGCAAATTCAGGATCAGGCTCTGGGATTTCCAAGGCACCTGGGATTGGAGCCGGCGTGGAGGTGGCCAAAACCGCGCCACCCGCTTCGGTATAGGGGGGGTAGGCGTCAGAAACGGCTGGTGTAACATCGGTATCATCTTCACCCGGATAATGCTCGCCAACCGCCTCAGGCTGTTGGGTCGTCATAGCCTGGGTTTCTGTCGGGACGGCCGTCTTTTTGTTGGAAGAACAGCCAATCAGACTCATCAGGAGGATGGTGATGGCTAGTACAGGTAACAAGCGTTTCATGGTACTCCTTAAGATAAAAATTGGAGGCCTTCGATGGCGGAGGCCTCCAATATTGTAATTGAAATTCGTGATTACTTGTTCACACCGTTATAGGAGTAGAGCATGTCCTTCGACTGCACATTGTCAGGAGGGAACTCCATGTTGCTGTTGATGACACAAATAATCGGTTGAGCAGAGGTAATCTGGGCACTGCCGCTATAGCTGTTGGGCAGGTTGGTGTTGTTGGGCAGATAGAATACCTTGTTGGCGCTTGGGGCAATAGAACCAGAGGTTTCGGTCGCGCCGGGTTGGCCCGCATAAGTCACCGTCATGGTGGCAGCCACTGTACCAACGTTCTGGCAGGTGATGCTGGAGCTGTACTTATAGTAGGCTTTCATCACATTCGGGGCATAGACCGTTGTGGTGGCAGTGGGAACACCATTGAAGGTGGCAGCGCGGTTGTAGCTGTTGGACTCGTTCACACTCACAGCCACAGCCTGGCTCGAGGTAATCTTGGCGCTAAAGATGCCATTCGGTAGACCCGCAACGCTGGGTACGTAGATGGATTGGGCCGAATTGGGTTGAATCGTGTAGTTCTTGGTGGTAGCCCCGGGGTCGCTAAAGACAACAGACACAGAGGCGGCCGTGGCGCTCACATTTTGAATGGCGATGGCCGCGTTCCAACCGTAGTAATTCTTCATCGCCACAGGCACAAAGAAGGAAGTTGCGCCACTCGGGAAGCCATTGAAGGAATACAGCTGAGGAGCGGTGGCGCCGGTACCATAGGTGTTGGCAATGACAACCACATCACCTGCAGCGGAGACCTTGGCGGAGTAAGGTACATTGTTGTTCAGCTGGGCAAGTCCATTCAGACCCCAGTTGACACTCGCCTCGTTTGGAACGGCTGTCTTGGTGTTGGTGTAGACGGCGGTTGCGTTACCGGGAGCAAACACCTGCAGGGTGATATCCTGGGGGGCGCCGGAAACGTTCTGGGCATAGACCTCGGAGGAGTATGAATAGTAGTTATCATACACGCCGGGGATGAACCAAACAGTGCTGCCCGCATTCGCGCCAGAGTAGCTCGCGCCACTATTGGAGTCGCTGAAGTTGGAGATGGCAGCAACGGGTTGGCTGGAGGAAACGACCACGGAATACTCGCCCGCGGCAAGACCACCAACGCCTGGTACATAAATGGACAACACATCACCAACAGCGATGCTGTGGCTGGATGTGAATGCGGTGGCTCCTGCAGGGGTGACATATTTCACCGTAACGGAGGCTGCTTCAGTGCCAATATTTTGGATATTGATGGCGCTGGCGAAGGGCCCTCCTGGAACGGTGGTGGCAGCCTGGACCTTGCCAAAGGCGGCGAGGGCAAAGCACAAAACTAACAAAACGGTCAGTAACTTTTTCATAAATCTACTCCTTCGTTTTTGATTTAACTCAATTTTAGGTATTTTCTCGTGGAACGCAATAATACTTTGGCATAGTTCCGAAGTATTCCACTGTTGTCCCCACTGAGAATAACCATTTTGGACCACATACAATTAACCCATTGGTATTAGTCGGGGTTCCCAGCCGTCGCGCCAGCGCACCAAACCACCTTGGAAAGCCAAAACAGGGGCAAAGTGTGCCAATAGCGCGGACGCAACCGCTCCCGGAGAAGCACCTTACCAGTTATCCCCAGCGCGATAAGAGGTGAAAACATAATCAAGCCAACGTCCATCAGCCAGCGGCTTCGCCCCGCGCGCTTTCTGGCAATCTGCAGGCGCGGGCTATACTTGCCGAATTGCCAGGCATGCAGGATGAATGGCTTGAAGGTGGTGCGATTGTGCTGGTGCAAAACTTGGATACTCGGTCTAAAACATACGGGGGCACTCAGAAGCGCGACCCGTCGTGAAAAATCCGCGTCCTCGCCGGCGCTTTTCGGAAAAGCCGTGTCAAAGCCGCCCAATGCCTCCCAGAGGCTCCGGGGCACGCTCATATTCAGGCTGGGTATGACCCTGCGCTTCCCCGCCGGCATATAGGGCATGTATTCATGGAAGGTGGCAACGTTATCACACAGCTGCACGTACCCCCCTTGCGGGAAAAGCACGGACCCGCCCACCTGTTGCTTTTGGCCTGCCTGGTGGGCTTGCCAGTGCCCTTCCAACCAACCCGGTTGAGCGATGCAGTCCGCGTCCAAAAATGCAAAGACCTTCCCGTGGGCAATTTCCGCGCCCAGGTTGCGCGCCCTGGCAGCCGGCGTTGGCACCGCGGTGTCAATTATTTGCACGCGCGGGTCCGTGGGGATT
>JAKOSR010000051.1 GCA_029777225.1 Chloroflexota bacterium | reverse complement strand
GCCACCCTGCCTGGAGGCATAGGTCAGGCGGACGGAATCGAGCAGTCCGTTGGCCGTTGGGAAGCCCGGTTCTTCAGCAAGCGTCTGCAAAACGAGCTGGCCGGGGAGCAAGGCACGGCTGGCCAGCCCTGCAGCCACACGCACGCCAAAGCTCGCGTTCGCGACCCCGAAGGCGGCGTGCGTGGAATGGGAAAGGGAGAAGCAGGCTTGTTCAGGCTGGAGGGTGAGCGTCAACCAGGGATTGGCAAGAGTGAGGGTCATTGGTTCCAGGCTTCCATGAGCGTTTCGAAGGAAATCGGGCCTTCACGTAGGAGAACCAGGGTTTCGGAGCCGCAATCGAGGATGGTGGAGCCACGCCCGATTTCCAGCCGACCACCGTCAATCACCAGGTCCACGGAATTCCCGAGCTGGGCCAGCACTTCCTCCGCCGTACCCGGATTGGCATGGTCGGAGAGGTTTGCGCTGGTGACGGCCAGTGGACCAAAGGCCTGGAGCAAGGCGAGCGCGAAAGGATGGTTGGGCATGCGAACAGCCACGCCGGGGTAGGGGGTTAGTTCCGCGGGCAGGCCGGGTTGTTTTGGCAGGACGATGGTCAGCGGTCCCGGCCAGAAGGTTTCCAGCAGGCGCCTGGCTTTCTCGGGCACTTCGCTCACGATTTCAACGAGCTGGTCCAGCCCGCCCACGAGAACGGGAAGGGCTTTTTGGGCTGAGCGACCCTTTATGTCATAGACCCGGGCTAAGGCTTCGGGGTTGCGTGGGTCACAGGCCATACCATAAAGCGTGTCTGTTGGAAACACAATTACACCGCCGTTGGCTGCCACCCGCTGCGCCATGATTAAGGCCTGCGGGTCGGTTGCATCAAGGACGTTTTCCATCTCGCTCATTCAACTCCTAATTCAATACTTACCACGCGGTCGAGGCCGGCCAAATCCTGGTGGAGCCCGACGCTGGCGTGTGGAAAAGCCGTTTTTGCCAGGGAAAGCGTTTCCGGGCCCAGGCTGCTTTCAATTTCCAGCAGCACGAGGCTGGAAGAGTTTAATCGTACCTGCAGCCCCTCCAAAAGTCGGTGGATGAGGACCAGGCCGTCGGGTCCACCATCGAGGGCGAGCAGGGGTTCAAAGCCAAGCGTGTTTACTTCCGCCAGCTTCGCGCTGGGGATGTAGGGCAGGTTCGCGCAGACCAGATCAAAAAGCTGCCCGTCTTCCGGTAACAAGTCCGCGTTGGAAAAATGGATTTGGTTGCTGACGTGGTGGCGTTCCGCATTTTGGCGCGCCACAGCCAGGGCCTTATCAGAAACATCCACAGCGGCCACGCGCAGCGAGGGCATATGAACGGCCAGGCAGCAGGCGATGCAACCGGAACCGGTACCGATATCCGCCACGCTGGCTGCGGCATCGTGCCTGAGTAGCCAATCCAGGGCAAGTTGCACGAGCAGCTCCGTCTCAGGCCGCGGGATGAGCACATCTGGGGTTACCTTGAAAGACAGGCCGAAGAAATCCTGCTCCCCCAGCAGGTACGGCAACGGCTCACCCGCCTTCAGGCGGGTGGTCAGGTCGTCCAGCTGGGCTTGTTGCCGGGCGGTAAGGTGGGTTTCGGGATGGGCGAGCAGCCACGTTTTGGGCTTGCCAAGGACGTGCGCCAGGAGGATGAGTGCCAGTTCGTGCGGGTACTCCACAGGCGCCAGGTCCGAGGCCAGTCCGCGCACAACATTGGCATGGTTAGGCTCAGGCATTGGTTTCGAAGTTCGCGAGCCTTTCCGCTTCGTCGGCCAGTTGCAGCTCGTTGATGAACGTGTCCAGTTCATAACCAGCCATCACACCCGGCAAATTGTAGGAGGATGTATTAATGCGGTGGTCGGTGACGCGGGACTGCGGGTAATTGTAGGTGCGGATTTTTTCCGAGCGTTCTCCGGTACCAATTTGGGAGCGGCGGGTGGCGTCCAGTTCGTTTTGTTGCTTTTGTAGTTCCAGGTCGTACAGACGGGCGCGTAAAACGCTCATGGCACGCTGCCTGTTTTGCAGCTGGGAGCGCTCGTCCTGGCAGGCGACAATCATGCCGGTGGGGAGGTGATGGATGCGGACAGCAGTCATGTTCTTTTGAACGTTTTGCCCGCCTGCGCCGGCGGATTTATACACATCCACTTCGATGTCGCTTTCGGGGATGTCAATCTCAATTTCATCCGCTTCCGCCAGCACCGCCACGGTGACAGTGGAGGTGTGGATGCGCCCCTGTGATTCGGTCTCGGGCACACGTTGTACGCGGTGCACGCCCGATTCGAACTTGAAGCGGGAATAGGCGCCCTTTCCCTTGACCGAAAAAGTGACTTCCTTGTAGCCGCCGATGCCAGTTTCACTGGCAGAAATAATCTCAGTTTTGTAATTGTGAAAATCCGCGTATTTCAGGTACATGCGCAGCAGGTCCGAGACGAACAGGCCGGCTTCGTCGCCGCCCGTGCCGGCCCGGATTTCGATGATGACGTCGCGGGCATCGCGCGGGTCCTTGGGTACCAGCATGGATTTAATCTCACCTTCCAGGCGGTTCTTTTCTTCCTTGAGGGCTTCCAGCTCGGCCTTGGTAAGTTCCAGCATTTCGCCATCGGCCACCTGCAGCAGTTCTTCGGTCTCCTCGGTTTTGCCGAGGTTATCCTTGTATTGCCTGGCCAAGGCAGCAGCCGGCTCCAGCTCCGACCTTTCCTTGGAAAGCTCCCCCACCAAGACGTAATCCGACCCGGCTTCCGCCAGGCGTCGGTCAAGTTCTTCAAAACGGTCCAATATCGCGTTTAGTTTATCAATCATGCCAATTTCTCAATTCAAAAGTCGACCGATGATTATACCATTGCCACAGCGGACAAGGTAATGCCTATCCTTATGCTACGCGCAACCTGGAGTGCCAGTTTTGATGCGAATGCACAAGCCCGACGGCCCCTTGAAGGGTAAGGTTTCGGGTATAATCTCATCCATGGAAAACAGCTCCTCCTCAACCCCGTTTAAAGCTTACCTTCCCGCATTTTTGGTTCTCCTGGTGGTTGGCGCACTGGGACTGGCCGCGATTTTTTTCTTCACCCTGCCAACGATTGGCCCCCGCTGGCTGTTTTTCTTCTGCATCGTCCTTTTTATTTCCGGCCTTTTACTTCCGGTCACTTATTATCTTAACCTGCGCTTCCCCTCTGACCCACCCGCGGAAAGGCATGTCATTATCCGCCAGGCCATCTGGTTTGGCGTATTGACGGGCGCGCTGGCGTGGTTGCAAATCGGTCGGATGCTCACCATCACCATCGCCCTCGTTCTGGCAGGCGTTTTGGTGCTCATCGAGGTACTTTTACGCTTATGGGAGCGCAGCCGGTGGAAGCCGGCAGAACCAGGCGCCTAATCTTCCATGACCAGCCTGCGACAGATCCCCTCTGTGGACCATCTTCTGCAACAACCTGCCGCGGAACTGCTTCTGCGTGAATTTGGGCATGATTGGCTGGTGAG
>JAKOSR010000050.1 GCA_029777225.1 Chloroflexota bacterium | reverse complement strand
TGATCGTGCACGAAGGTTTCCTTACCTATGGAGGCCTCAGCGGGCGCGATTTGGAGGCTATCGCCGTTGGGTTGCGCGAAGTCGTGGAACCCGATTACCTCGAGTATCGCGTCAGCCATACACGCTACCTCGGCGAGGTGCTCCAGCAGGCCGGCCTGCCGGTCTACCAACCCACCGGTGGACACGCAGTTTACGTGGACGCCGGCCGTGCGCTGCCGCACATTCCGCCCACGCAATTCCCCGGGGTTGCCCTGGCCAACGCGCTCTACCTGGCCGGCGGGATCCGCACCACCGAAATTGGCAGCCTGATGTTCGCGCACCCGGATCCACTCACCGGAGAGCAAATCCTGGCGCCCATGGAGTTATTGCGCTTCGCCATCCCCCGCCAGGTGTATACCCGCAGCCATCTTGACTATGTTGGGGAAGCTGCCGTGAACTGCGTCAAACAAGCCGGGTCCATCCGAGGTCTGCGCGTGGCATGGGCTCCCGCGGTGCTGCGGCACTTCATGGCTCGCATGGAAGAGGTGTAGCAATGCCTTTTACCATCATCAGGCAAGATATCACCAAAATGGACGTTGACGCGATTGTCAACGCGGCCAATAACGAGTTGCAGATGGGCGGGGGGGTATGTGGCGCCATATTCAAGGCGGCGGGGGCCAGCAACTTGCGAGCCGCCTGCGACAAACTCGCCCCCATCCAGACAGGAGAGGCGGTCATCACACCCGGGTTCGCCCTGCCCGCGAAATTTGTCATCCATACTGCCGGCCCCGTTTACCAGGACGGCGCGCATGGTGAAAAGGAACTGCTCACGGCTTGTTATACCAACGCGCTCAACCTGGCGCTTGAATATCACTGCGAAAGCATTGCCTTCCCGCTAATTTCCAGCGGCATCTACGGCTACCCCAAGCTGGAGGCTTTATGGGTCGCCTCCGCGGCCATCAGGCAGTTCCTGGAAGATCATGAAATCAACGTCTTTCTCGCGGTCTTTGACAAAATCGCGTTCACGGTCAGCCAGGAGTTACTTGGCTACGTGCAGGCGTACGTCGATACATCCTATGTGCGGTCAGTCTACGACGAAACCAGGGAGATGCAACGACCCCACCCACGGATGTCCAAGCAGCAGCCACGTCCGTACAACACGGTAGAGATGCCCGCTTCGATGGCCCCGCCAACCACGCCTCTGAAGGATTGGCTCGGCCGGCTGGATGAGCCTTTTTCCACAACCTTGCTGCGCCTGATTGACGCCAAGGGCAAAACCGACGTGGAAGTGTACAAACGCGCCAACTTGGACCGAAAACTATTCTCTAAAATACGCAGCAGCGAAAGCTACATGCCCAGCAAACGCACGGCCATCGCCCTGGCAGTCGCTTTGCAGCTCACGGAGCGTGAAACCGTTGACCTGCTGGAACGCGCTGGGTACAGCCTTTCCAATAGCCAGTTATTTGACGTGATTATCCGGTACTTTCTCAGCCATCAGCGCTATGACATCTTCGAGATAAACGAGGTCCTGTTCAGCTACGACCAGCCCCTTTTGGGGAGTTAGCCATCCCACGGAAACCCAACAACACGCTTCTACTGCCCGCCACGCGGGCAGTATTTGTCGCTTGGGAAGCGACCATTTAGCCGGTCAGAACGGTTATCCTATAGCTACAACAAACCAAGGAGATGGCAAGATGAAAAAGGGATTAACAGAGCTGGTATTCATTCTCGACCGTAGCGGGTCCATGGGAGGACTGGAAACAGACACAATTGGTGGCTACAACAGCATGCTGACCAAACAGCAGGCCGTGGAGGGGGAGTGCCTGATGACCACCGTGCTGTTCGACGATCGCTACGAGCTCCTGCATGACCGGATTGACATCCGCGCGGTCAGCCCGATTACCACCCGGGAATATTATGTGAGGGGTTCCACCGCGTTGTTGGATGCCGTTGGCAAGACTGTTCGCAAGATAGAGAACGCCCAGCGGCACACCGCTGAAGACTTCCGCGCTGAACGGGTGATGGTGGTCATTATCACCGACGGGTACGAGAACGCCAGCCGCGAGTATACGCTGCCCCATGTAAAGGCGCTCATTGAGCAGCATAAAGAAAACGACCAATGGGAATTCATCTTCCTGGGAGCCAATATTGACGCGATTGAAGCCGCTGGCAGGTTTGGCATCCAGGCGGACCACGCGCAAAACTACCATTCCGACAGTATTGGCGTGGCGCTCAACTTCAAGGTAATGAGCGAAACGGCCGCCAGGTTCCGGGGGGGCGCGCCAATCCGGGAGGATTGGAAGAAAGATATCGAATCCGATTACGAGCACCGGGGTGGTGATAAATAAGGGGAATAACCCGGTAAGGGGAATGGGGACCAGAAACCGCAAGGGGGTGAAATCTGGTCCCTATATTTTTTATAGGATTGAGTAGGGACTGAACGAACGATAATCAGACGGAATTTCATGTTGACCCCGGTTGCTGTTCGCGACCTCTGCGCTGAGCATCATTAATCTTTGCATACGGCTCTTAATTTCATATAATACGAGTAATAGCTACGGGGTATTGCATTGCAGCCCGTTTGCTCCTCGTTCCACTCGGAGAATCACAACAAATTGGTCGCGTTCCATTAAGGAGGTTCCATGTCTCGTTTCCATCATCCATTGCGAGTTATATTATCTGTACTTCTTGCCCTGGCATTTCTTTTTGCCTCTGCGAACAGCGGTCAGGCCACCCAAATGAGCGTGGATACCACCGTTTTGTATGCCGCACCCGAAGCCACTGGAGCGGGCGATTGTTCCTCGTGGGAAAGCGCCTGCACCCTGCAGACAGCCCTATCAACAGCCGTCGCGCCGGCAGAAATTTGGGTAAAAGCCGGCGTGCACAAGCCTACGACGGCATCGGGCAATGTCACGGCCAGCTTCACGCTGCAGATCGGGGTAGCCCTTTACGGGGGTTTCACGGGGACCGAATTAAACCGCGAAGAGCGGAATTGGGCGAATAACCTTACCATCTTAAGTGGTGATATTGAGGGCGACGACCTCAACGCGGATGGTAATTTCATCATCGAAGACGTAGACGAGATTGTCGGTGTTAATACCAGGCACATCCTAATTGGCGATCATGTGGATGAGACCAGTATCCTGGATGGGTTTGTCATCACTGCTGGAAGCGCGCTTGGGTATGCGGGAGCAGGAATTTACCTGGCAAACGGGAGTAAACCCTTGCTTGAGAACTTAACGATCATTGGGAACGAAGCTTCTTCGGGTGGCGGTTTGCTTGCGGGTGACAGCGGTCCAACCATTCTCAACAGCGGCTTTTTCTACAATCTTGCCGATTATCGGGGTGGCGCAATCTACGATGACCTTAATATTGGCTTCAATTTGATCAACTGCTCCTTTATTGGTAACGTGACCCCAAACCAGCATGGAGCTGCGATTCTGACAGCATACAGTCGATCTTCCGGAGGAATATTAAAGATTGTCAACGCCACGTTTAGCCAGAATTACACAGGGTACTCAGTGGCAGGGATTTTCGCGGATAATGCCAACGTGCAACTGACCAATGTTACCTTCAGCGATAATACTTCAGTAGCTGGAGACCCGGCTGTAATCTATTCCTACCAAAGCAGTTGGACTTTGAGCAATGTGGTGATGTGGGGTAATCACTCGCCGGGCAACGTGGAATTTCAGCGTGATACTTACAGCCCGATTACGATTTACAACAGCGACATCGCAGGCTGTGGCGCGTCGGGAGCCTCATGGAATGTTCCTTATTGCGGGACGGATGGTGGGGGTAACGGTCAGGTGGACCCACAATTTGTAAATCCGGCCTTAGGTAATTTCAGGCTCGGTCAAAGCTCTCCATTGATAGACGCGGGAAACAATGACTCTGTACCTGCTGGTATCACCACCGATCTGGCTGGCAACCCACGCTTTGTGGACATGCCGTTGGTTACGGATACAGGTATCGGCACGGCTCCCATTGTGGATATGGGTGCCTATGAAACCTATGAGGACACCAGCAGCCCAGAGGTGGAATCCATTACCCGATTGGACGCGTCTCCCACCAACGCGAATGAAGTGGGATATCTGGTCACGTTCTCTGAGCCGGTGCTTGGGCTGGATGTGGACGATTTGGTCGTTTCCGCCCCAGCAATAACAGGGGTTGCGGTCACCCGATTGGTTGGGAGCGGCGTAGAGTTTCTTGTGGATGTCAGCACCGGTACAGGTAGCGGTTGGCTGCGTTTGGATTTGGCTGTTAGCGCCACGATCGAGGACCTGATGGGTAATCATCTGTCAGCCTTGCCATACGATGAAGGGGAAGTGTATATCATTGATCGGGAAGCCCCTGGGGTTGTGTCAATCACGCGCCAGGACCCAACCCCCACCAACGCCGGCGAAGTCCACTACCAGGTGGCTTTTACGGAACCCATCCAAGGCTTGGACGCAAGCGACTTTGGTGTTTCAGGTCCAAACATCATGTTAGGGAGTGTGAGTGAGATCACCGGTGGTGCGGGAGTGTACATGGTGACAGTGAACACGGGCACTGGTAGCGGTTGGCTACGCCTGGATCTACGTTACGACGCCACCATTACAGACGTGGCAGGAAACGCCGTGACTGACTTGCCGTATGAACTTGGTGAGGTTTATGATATCGACAAAATCGCCCCGGAGGTCGTGTCAATTACACGGCTTGACGATAACCCCACTGATCTGGCAGAAGTGAGATTCTCACTTGTGTTCAGTGAAGACGTGATCCTGACTGATTACGATAACTTGTCGGTGACTGGCTCAGGAGGAAATACTGGAGCGTATGTGGTTCATATTGGGGGCTCAGGCGCTTCCTTTACGGTGAGAATTAATACCGGCACGGGCGGCGGTAGCGTGCGGCTGGACAGTCCCAGCCATGCGGTCATTCCGGACCTGGCAGGCAACCAGTTGGCTGGACTGCCATATGAGGACGGTGAAAGTTACATGGTGTTGTATTACCACACGTTTTTGCCCACAGTCCTTAGATAGACCGAGCCAATAAACCGTTGATTTTCTCAGACCCGGGCGTTGTTTCCTGCCCGGGTCTTAAGTTTCTGGGAACCGTTTCTTCTGATGCGTGGT
>JAKOSR010000049.1 GCA_029777225.1 Chloroflexota bacterium | reverse complement strand
CCAAGGAATTTAACGACACGTTTGAAAACGTGTACAAATCCGCCTACCTGACGGTGAAGAAGCTGGGCGGCAAGATTGCCGTGCACGATCCCGAGCATAAGCAAATGAAAGCCCTGATGGACAAAAAACTCCAGGGCAAGGTGCTGGGTGATCGCAGTCAACTGGAATTCTCCTTTACCGTGAGCGGGCTTGGCCCAATTGCTGTGAAAATCTATGGATACCCCCTCAACGCGGTGGGCCAAAAACTGATGTTCGGCGCCCGCCCTGGTGTGGTGGAAACCGTTATCTCAGCCATTTTCGAAGAAATGGACGCAAAGTTGAAGGAGGGCTTTTAATTGACACTTACCGCGACTGACCCTCGCCTGGGTGACCCTCCACTGCCTGACCACCTGCGATTAATCCTTGTGCGTCACGGGCAGACGCTTGCCAACAGGGAGCATCGCCTGCAAGGTGCGAGTGATGACCCAATGACCGAAGTCGGCCAGGAACAGGCCGCGCTTCTTGGCGCGCTGCTTGCCCCAATCGCCCTGGATAAAATCATCTCCAGTGACCTGAAACGGTCCATGCAGACCGCCCAGGCTATCGCCAATTACCACCAGTTGCCGGTGGAAGGCACACCCCTGCTGCGGGAATGGAACTGCGGTGAATGGGATGGCTGGCCCGCGAGCAGGTTCCTCCAATTGATGGAAGAACAAAAGCTTAAGGTCTCAGAGTTGGCCCCACCAGGTGGCGAACGCCTGCACGAGGTCCGTGCCCGGGCCTGCCAGGCTTTGGCCCATGTCATGGCTGAAGGGATGGGCAAAACGACCATGCTTTGCTCGCACGGTGACTTCCTGCGTACCTTGATAAGCTGTGTGTTGGATGTCCCCATCGATACCGCCAACGCGTTCCGCTTCGAAAATGCCTCGTATACCATCCTTGATTTTGATGGGACTTCCTGGAATATGATGGCAATGAGCTGCATCCCCCTTCCCTGGGTGAAATGACTCAAATCTAATATTGATACGTTATCATCGAAACCTGGTCGGAAAAGCGACCTTGTAACTATTTTTTGAAATAAAGGAGCAAACAATGACACAATTAAATGTAGGGGTTGTCGGACTTGGCGCGATTGGACAAAAACACTGCGAAGTGCTGGCACAAATCCGGGAAGCGAAATTGCTGGCTGTCGCGGATACCAACGCTGAACTATTGAACAAAACAGCAGGCAAATTCGGTGCCCTGCCCTTCGCGGATTACGAGCAAATGCTGCAGACACCCGGCTTGGATGCTGTGGTGGTTGCCACCCCGGATCACCTGCATCGTGATTTTGCCATCAAGGCGGCCCAGGCCGGCAAGCATATCCTGGTGGAAAAACCCATTGCCACCACTGAAGAAGACGCGCTGGCCATTATTGCTGCCGCGGATGCCGCGGGAGTCAAGTTGATGGTGGGTTTCACCCTACGTTTCATTCCCCATTACATCCAGGCCCGGAGCGCAGTCGCTTCCGGTAAGTTGGGTACGCTCATCAGCATTTTCTCCCGCCGCCTGAACGTCATCACCCAGGCCGAACGCATCGGTGGGCGTTGTGGCGTTCTACATTTCCTCGGCATCCATGATTTTGACATGCTCCGTTGGATGGTTGGCAGCGAACCTGTCAGCATCTATTCTGAAGCATCCACCAGCATCCCACGCAAATTCCCCCAGGAAAATGAAGCCTTCACCATTATCCATTTTGAGAATGGTGTGGTTGCCTGCGCGCACATCGGCTGGAACCTCCCCAAACTTCACCCTGCTGGCCGTGATTTCAAACTGGACATCAGCGGAGATAAAGGCTCGCTCAACATGGACCTCGAACGCCAGGGTCTCGAAATCTTTACCGAGACGGAATCCAAGTTCCCCTCCACCGCGCCTGGCCTCATTGAAGAAGACCGCGCCTTCGTGGATTGCGTGTTGGATGACAAACCTGTGCCTGTCAGCGGACATGACGGCCTGGTGGCCCTGAACATGGTCAGCGCGGCCCTGAAGTCCATCGAAACAGGCCTGCCGGTCAAACTCTAAACGCGTGCGCTTTTGAAGGAAAATAACATGACCAAAGAAGACCGCTCCATACGCTTACAAAAATTTGTGGACCAGGTCCACAAGCAACTCATCGTCAGCTGCCAGGCCATGCGTACTGAGGCCTTGTTCGGCAGTGACATCATGGCCAAAATGGCCATGGCCGCCGCGGAAGGCGGTGCAAGAGCAATCCGGGCCAATACCCCGCCCGATGTGAAAGCCATCAGGGAAAAGGTTGATTTGCCGCTCATCGGCCTTTACAAAGAAGTGCTGCCGGACACGCCTGTGATTATCACCCCGACGCTGAAGCATGCCATTGCCATCGCCGAAGCCGGCGCGGATATCATCGCCATCGATTGCACCAAACGCCCCCATCCCGAAGGTGACTTGGCGGATTTCATCGCGCGAATCCACGAACAGACCGATTGCCTGGTGATGGCGGACATCTCCACCTTCGAAGAAGGCGTTGAAGCCCAGGCGGCCGGCGCGGATATGGTCTCCACCACGCTTTCAGGCTACACGGATTACAGCACCAAGCTGGAAGGCCCGGACCTGGACCTCATCAAGCGCCTCGCGGCTGTTCTGACGGTGCCCGTGATTGGTGAAGGCCGTTACCATACCCCTGAAGAGGTCAAACAGGCCCTGGATAACGGGGCCACGGCCGTGGTGGTCGGTGGGGCAATCACGCGCCCCAAGGAAATCACTGCACGCTACGTCAAGCTGATAAACAGCTGACCCACTCGCTCAAACCCAACCCCAGCCGTGGCGACCACCGCGACTGGGGTCTTTTGAAATCTGTTCAGGAATGGAAAGAAAAGGCTATGGCTAACGAATACTTGCTGGGTGTGGATATTGGTACTTATTCATCCAAGGGGGTGCTGGTCAACGCGGATACGGGCGATGTCGTTTCCTCACACGTTATCGAGCACAACCTCTCCATGCCCAAACCGGGTTGGGTCGAGCACGACCCGGAGGGGATTTGGTGGCAGGAATTCGTTCGCATCTGCCGCAGCCTGTTGAATGAAAGCGCCATTCCTGCCGCCGAAGTCAAAGCGGTGGGCGTTTCTGGCATTGGACCCTGCGTGCTGCCAGTGGACGCGGAAGGTCATCCCCTGCGCCAGGCCATTCTCTATGGCATTGATACGCGTGCCAAGCTTGAGATACAGCAATGCGAGGAGGCGTTGGGCAGGGAAGCAATTTTCAAAATGTCCGGCTCCAACCTCTCTTCCTCCTCGGCCGGCCCCAAGATTCTCTGGATTAAGAACAATGAACCTGAAGTCTTCGAGCGGGCGCGTTGGTTCCTCACCTGCCAATCCTATCTTGTGCTCAAACTGACCGGTGACGTGACGATTGACGCCTACTCTGCCTGCAGCGTCGCGCCATTTGTGGACGTGGAGAACAATGCCTGGCTGGAAGGGGAAATCCTTGGGGTAAATCCGCGCACGGTATTGCCCAGGATTATCTGGACCACGGATGTGGCCGGCCATGTGACCACCAGGGCTGCCGCTGAAACGGGGCTGCTTCCCGGTACCCCTGTGATAGGCGGCACCATTGATGCTGCCGCTGAAGCCATCAGCACCGGGCTGACGGACGAAGGCGACATGATGATGATGTTCGGCAGCAGTAACTCCCTCATCCTGCGCACGGACCACTGGGTTCGCAGTGAGAATTTTTGGGGGCTCAACTGGTTGAGGCCTGGCACCTTCGCGCTGGTTGGGGGCATGGCCACGCTTGGCAGCCTCACGCGCTGGTTCAGGGATAACTTCTCCCCTGAAGAAGTCGCCGCGCAAGCAGCTGGCGGCCCCAATGCGTATGCCGCCCTGGGGAACCTGCTCAATGAATCCTCGCTGGGCGCCAAAGGCCTGGTGGCTTTGCCCTACTTCGGAGGGGAACGCACCCCATTTTATGACCCGGACGCCAGTGGTGTGCTCTTTGGGCTCACGCTAAAACACACACGCGCGGATGTCTATCGCGCCTTGCTTGAGGGTGTAGGATATGGGCTTCGTCACAACATCGACACCCTTTCGGCTGAAGGCGCCGTCCCCAGGCGCGTGTTGGGCGTCGGCGGCGCCACCTATAACCAGGCCTGGATGCAAATTATCGCGGATATTACTAATTTAAAAATTGAAATACCAGAAAAACAGCATGGGGCGTCTTATGGCGATGCCTTCCTGGCTGGGCTGGGCATCGGCAGGTTCACCGCCCTCAGCGATGTGAATCGCTGGGTCAAGCACAATCGCGCGTTTATTCCCTCACCGGAGAATTACGCCCGCTATACGCCGTTCTACCAGCTATTCCGCGAGCTGTACCAGCAGACGAATCAGCTGATGTGGAAATTGAGCGACTTGCGACGCAGCCTCTAAACCAGGATTGTCTTACCAAACCTACAGGGTGCCAAAACACACCTCACCCCTGACCATCGTCCAGCGTACCGTGAACTGACCGTCAAAAGCTGTCAGGCTGGCGTCTTTGCCTGCTTCCAAAGTCCCCAGGCGCGCTCTCAGCCCAATCACCCGTGCCGGATTGGTGGCCACTACTCTGACGGCCTCAGGCAGTGACATGCCAACCTTGTTGACCAGGTTGGCCAGGCATTGGTCCATGGTAGCGATACTCCCCGCCAGCGTGCCATCCGCCAGCGTGGCCTTGCCATCCTTCACCCAGACCGGGTTGCCCACCAGCGCGTACTCCCCATCCGCCAGCCCAGCCGCGGACATGGCGTCCGTCACTCCCACCAGGCGCTCTGTACCCAGGCACTTCCACAGCAATTTGACCGCGGCCGGATGAACGTGTTTCATGTCCGCGATAATTTCCGCGGTGGCCGATTCCGAGGTCAAAACCGCGCCCACCACCCCCGGCTCGCGGTGGTCAAACCCGCGTTGGGCGTTGAAGGTGTGGGTCACATGCGTGAAATCCGCCTGAAGGGCCGCCCGGGCTATCTCATAAGTTGCGTCGGTGTGGCCGAGCGCGGGCACAACGCCGTTTTCACGGCATTCACGCGCGATTTCCCCGGCATTGCTGAGCTCCGTCGCCAGCGTAACCTGCTTTATCCAACCTTGGGCGGCAGTTATCCATTCGTGGGCTTCTGCCGTGCTGGGCTCGCGCAGCCAGGCCGGGTTAAACGCGCCTTTCCTCTTGGGGTTCAGGTATGGTCCTTCCAGGTGCAGCCCAAGCGGCTCCGCACCGGCTGGTGGATTCTCCAGGATGGGGACGTATGCCCCAATAATGTCCAGGAGCGAGGCCTTGTCGGCACTAGCCACGGACATCAGGTAGCCGGTCACGCCCTTGCCCGCCACCCAGGCTGAATACGCGCGGGTGTTGGCCGCCAGGTCGCCTTCGCCGAAGGTAATGCCATTGCCGCCGTGCACGTGGATATCCACAAACCCCGGTGCCAAGGTGAGCCCGTCCAGGTCCAGCTGTTGGTCTACGATCTCGTCCCAGTCTTTCTTGGGCCCCGCGTACGCGATTTTTCCATCTCGAACGAGGACCATGCCATCGGATTCCACGCGGTCGGGTAAAACAAGCTGGCAATGTGTCAGTAAAGTGTTCATCGGTTATCCTCGGGCGTTCGTGTTGGTTATTCGTATTGAAAAGGTCGTTCTGCCCAGAATGGTATCACACCGCCGGCCCTTCCTCCAGATGAGAACTTATGCCATTCTCTGAAGCGACACCCATCTGACAAGACCTCGCCTTTCTGCCGTACACTTGCTGGCATTTACTGCCTTTCCAGATGGTAACGGGCTGGGATTTGATAAAATCAAGGCACGTGTCCAGCATCGCTGGAGCCAAAAAATCATTTCCGAATGGAGCGCAGCATGCCCAGAGCAATCTTCAACTTTCCTAGCGGCTTCCTGTGGGGTACGGCTACCGCCGCGCACCAGGTGGAAGGCAACAACCTCAACAACGACTGGTGGGCGTGGGAGCAGGGCGAGGGCAACATCCGCAACGGGGATAAATCCGGCAAAGCCTGTGACTGGTGGGCCGGCCGCCGCTGGCGCGAGGATTTTGACCGCGCGAGTGAAACCTTCCAAAACGCGCATCGCCTTTCGGTGGAGTGGTCGCGCGTCCAGCCGGAACCCGACCGTTGGGATGAAACCGCCCTGGACCGCTACCGCGAGATGCTCCTGGGCCTCAAAGAGCGCGGCATGATCGCCATGCTCACCCTGCACCATTTCTCGAACCCCCAATGGTTGATGGAAATGGGCGGCTGGGAAAATGACGAAGCGGTCACCCTTTTTGGCGCTTTTGTGCGGCGCGCGGTGCAGGCCCTGGCACCCCACTGCAACCTTTGGGTGACGATTAACGAGCCAAACGTCTATGCCACCGGCGCCTACCTGGGGGGAGGGTTTCCACCCGGCCGCAACGACATGAAGGCCGCCCTAAAAGTGCTCAGCAACCTGGTGAAAGCCCACGCGCTTGCCTACCAGGTCATCCATGAAATCCAGCCCAACGCCCAGGTTGGGGTCGCCCACCATTGGCGTGGCTTCATTGCCGGGGACTGGAACCCGCTCACCAGGCAGGCGGTCCGGCTTTATGACCAGGTTTTCAACAATTCCTTTGCCCAGGCCCTGCAAACTGGCCGGTTCGACGCGCGCATGCTGCGCGAAGCCATTCCCCAGGCCAAAGGCACGCAGGACTTCATCGGGCTCAATTATTACACGCGCGAGACCATCCGCTTTGACCTGACCCGCTCCAAGGACATGTACACGCGGCGCTTTTTCCGCAAGGATTTGGAGCTCTCCGAAGGCGGCTTTCTCGCCAACGACCCCGAAGGCTTTAAGCAGTGCATCGAATGGGGCAACCGCTTTGGCCTGCCGATTTACATCACGGAGAACGGGGCGGAAGATTCGAAGGATGACTTCCGCCGCAAGTACCTGGTGGAACACGTGCACCAGATGTGGCACATGGTGAATTTCAACTTCCCCATCAAGGGCTATTTCCACTGGAGCCTGGTGGATAATTTCGAGTGGGAACGCGGCTGGACCCAACGCTTCGGTCTTTGGGGCCTGAACGAGGAAACCCAGGCGCGCGTTCGCCGGCCAAGCGTGGACCTCTACGCAGAAATCTGCCGGGCGAATGCCCTTTCTTCCGAAATGGTTGAAAAGTGGGCCTCCGCCGCCCTCAACCGGATTATGCCGGTCTGAACCGGCCGGTGTTCCGCGGAGCTAATGGAGTTTGTAGAACTGCAGGACCGGCCCAATTGAATACCGGATGTCGGTGCCCCACACCAGGTGCCTGAAGTAATCGACTAACACATCCAACCGTTGCCGGTAATTCGCGGGCAACGGCGAGGGGGAAATCTCGTACACCAATTCACCTTCTTCCCGCACAGCGGCATAAAAGGCGTTTTCCTTGGCGTACCGTTCCGGTTCCGCGGCATAACGGCCGTAAATATAGGAAGAGAGGATGACGTATTCTTTCCCGCCGGGGTTATCAAGGTCTGTATCAAAAATAGTCTTGAATACTCGTGCAAGGTAGGGGCTGTAACCTTCCGCGTGGGTGTTTTCTGGGGTGATTTGGTGCGCTTCGGCATAGTTCAGGCCGGCCACCCGGGTATCCGGCCAGGCCATGGTGATGGATGCGGTCAGTCCATCCATCGCGATGAGAACCAGGCCCATGCTCAAAACCAAAACGAGGGCAGCCCGCCAAAACCTCTTTTTGGCTGTCCATTGCCAACAGTCAGCCACCCCCATCGCGGCCAGCAAGAGCGGGGTGATTACCATCGGCAAGGACCAGCGCTCCCAGTGCAGGCCCAGCTTGCTCAATGCTACCCAGTAGCCAGCGCCGAAAAACAGCAGCAAATAGGCAGGCTGCCGGCGCCTGACCGCCACTGCCAGCCCCACCAGGGCAAACGCCGTCGTCATCCAACCCCCATTTTTGATGAAAACCTGCAGGTAGAAAAGCAGATTCCCAGCCCAGTCCAGGTTGTCTGCGCCAAGGTGATTGGACCGGCTTTCATAGATGAGCACGTCACGGACTGCCTGCCACTTGATGAAAAGATGTGGCGCGATGACGAACATCGCCGCGACGGTGATGCCCAAAGCCAGGCCTACATGCCCAAGGATAAAGCGTAAACGGTGAGGGCGGCACGGGCCCTGGCTGGAGAAAGCCTGAATGACGATGGTCACAATCGGGATGAAAAGGGAAAGAATACCCGGGTATTTTTCCAGCGTGTTTATGCTCACCATAACGCAAGCCAGCACGAGCCAGCGCGTCTTTCCGCCTTGAAGGTAAAGCAAACAAAACAGGATAATCAGCAGGGTGAATAAGGTGATGGAAACATCCACACCGATGTAGTGCGAATTGTCCACGAAGGCCGGATAAAAACAGGTCAGCAGTGCGGCCGGGAGCGAAAAATTTATCCCTTTGAAGGATTTGCCGATTTTCCAGGCAACCAATGGGATGAACGCGCCCATCACCGCGTAGACCAGGCGGCCATAGAAATAGAAGAACAGCGGATCCTGGGTGTACGCCCAGCCCATGTTTTGATGAAACTTGAGTTTGCTCAACAAGTTCAGCCACACAAACTGGATGATGTACGTGATTTGCGTGGGTTTGTTGTAATGGCCTGAATCAAGCGAATGCGCCTTGGACATCCGGATAAGCGGGTCGATGATGAATATTTCATCGTGGTGCGTCAACAATGGGAAACCAAACTTGAGCCCAACCAGGCGGATAAGCAGCGCGATGCCAAAAATTCCGAAAAGCAGCGGAAGGTGCCTAAACTTGGAGCGTGACAATTTTTCAGTTCGATTCATTTTTCCACAGTCACCCTACTCAAACAAAACCAGCTGAAAGCTAATTATATAGCCTTGCGCCTTATTAGCGTGGTACCCTGCCGCATTTGCCTGCCACGTCCTGACGTTTCAAAATTTCTCTCCTTTACCACCTGCCCATTCGCGGTTAGCTGTTTTTCGGTATCGGCGCCGCCGTGGATGCCCACCCGTTGCCTGGATTTCCGCCAACCCTGATTTGGCGCGTTTCTTGCAACTATACTCCTAAGAACGGCATGTGAAGGAGTTCAAAATGTTGGCATACGCGGGTAAAGTTCTCAGTCAATTCGCCCAGCCCCTGGCATTGGTGGCTGCGTTTTTGTTTATTGCCCTCTTGCTCATCCACAAAAAACCAAAGGCGGCGGTTTGGCTGGTGTTGATTTCCCTGCTGTTGGTGGGTGTTTTGGGTAATGTTTACTTCTCCACCTTCCTCGCCCGCTCCATGGAATGGCGCTATGTTCCCCCACAGGAGACGCCCAAAGCTGGCATGATTGTCCTGATGGCCGGCGGTGCCGAGCCAGCCGAATCCCCGCGCCAGATGGTGGAAGTGAATGGCTCAGCCGATCGAATTCTCTACGCGGTGCGCCTCTTCAAAGCGCAGGCCGCCCCACAAATCCTGGTGACCGGTGGCTTTGAAGAAACCGCCCAGGTGGCCACCTTGTTGACACAGTTCGGGGTGCCCGCAGACGCGATTCTCACCCAGAACAAGTCCCTCAGCATCGCCGATGACGCGAGCTTTACCGGTGTTCTGCTGACCGATAAAGCGGTCAAGGACATCATCCTGGTCACTTCCGCGGCGATGATGGACCGTGCCGCTTTCCTCTTTACCAGGGAAGGCTT
>JAKOSR010000048.1 GCA_029777225.1 Chloroflexota bacterium | reverse complement strand
TTCACTTCCACCACGCCGCCACCAACCTCCAGCAGGCTGACGTCAAACGTGCCACCACCCAGGTCGAACACCAGGATGATTTCGTTTTCTTTCTTATCCAGCCCATAAGCCAAGGCAGAAGCGGTTGGTTCGTTGATAATGCGCATCACTTCCAGTCCCGCGATTTTGCCCGCGTCCTTGGTCGCCTGGCGCTGGCTGTCGTTAAAGTAAGCCGGCACCGTGATGACTGCCTGGGTCACTTTTTCGCCCAAATAGGCCTCCGCGTCCGACTTCAATTTCGCCAAAATCATGGCGGAAATTTCCTGCGGGGTGTAGGTTTGGTTGGTCACTGGGATTTGCACCCGCGCGTCGCCGCTGGGGCCGGCCACCACCTTGAAAGAAACCATCTTGCGTTCCGCTTCGACCTCGCTATAATGCCGGCCCATGAAGCGCTTGATGGAGTAAATCGTATTTTCAGGGTTAATCACGGCCTGTCGTTTGGCGGGAATGCCTACCAGTCGTTCGCCATTCTTATTAAATGCCACCACGGAGGGTAACAATCGTGACCCTTCTGAAGTGCTGATGACGGTGGGGGATCCGCCTTCCATGATGGAAACCACGCTGTTGGTGGTCCCCAAGTCAATTCCAATTATCTTTCCCATAATGTTCTCCTTGGTACATAATCACTCAATGCCTAAAGGATAACTTTCCAGTGATAGAGGAATATTAACAACAGGTTGGATTAATCTCAACGTCTCCTCCCCCACCCAATCCAGCCTGCAATCGCGATGCACAATGACAACGCTTCAAGGTACAACCATAGTTATCATATAATAAGGATTACCAAAAATAAGCAAAGGGATGCAAAATGAGCAAAGTTGCGGGTTTCTTTAAAGGGCTTGTCTGGGGCGGCCTGGTTGGCAGCGCCCTGGTCTTATTACTGACGCCCTATACCGGCGAAGACCTTAAGGCGCGTGTGATGGGCTATATCGAAAACGTCCAGCAGGAAGTCAAGCAGGCCGGCGTCGAAAAAAGGGAAGAGCTCGAATCACAGCTGGCCCGACTGCGCGCCGGCGAGTACTAAACTACCACTCGCACCCGGGCGCTAACAGCCACGTCGTTTAGGGGTAAGTGGTCGGTTGGGGGGTGGCTGTCCCGGCTGGAAGCGTCGGGGAGGGCGTGGCCGTAGGCTGAGGCGTTACCACTGGGGTGGCTTGCCCCGCCGGTGGCGCGGCGGTCACTTCCAGCACGTTGAGCGGGCTGGCCTCGCTGGCCGGCATGTTCGAAACGTCGTCCACGTACGCGATGCCGGATTGACACACAGGTTCCAGGTTTAGCTTAACGTTATCCCAGGTCAGGGCTGCCCGATTATTGATTGTCCGCTGCAGTGCGTTGGCCAGGCATCCTGAACCAGCGTTGTAATTCAACAAGGTAAATTTCCACAAATCTTCATACCCAGCCACATACCCGGCAAGCTGACCGGTGCTGTTATACAAAATTTGGCCCACCTGTTCGCAGTTGGCCATGATGCTCCGCGCGAAGATGCTGATGCTGAAGTTCGCCTGGGTCAGGTCAATCCCTACCGGGCAATCCGGGCAGCTGGCATTCACCTTCTGAACAAGCGCCCCACGCAGCATTTCCTGTTGCGAGAGGTCCAGGTTACCAAATCCACGTTGACAGGTTTCCTCCGCCAGGATGAGTGGACAGAATTGGCTGTAAAAACTAGGGTTCCACAGCAACACGGCGTCCGCGCCCATGTCGCTCAGGTGCCCAAGCCCGGCTTCCTGGACGTTGTTATAAATGCCCGGCCAAAATTGGCTTTCCCGGCCGAAGATATTCTTCATCATCTGGGCGGGGATGCCGGTATCCTCGGCCACCCGGATAATCTC
>JAKOSR010000047.1 GCA_029777225.1 Chloroflexota bacterium | reverse complement strand
GTCATGATCCTATGCAGCGCTTCCAACGCGGTGCGGATTTCATGCTCCTCGCCCTGCATGGCCAGGCTCTCACCACCCACATAAGCCCCAATCGAATCCGCCGTATCCTGTTCAAAGGCAACCACGTTGTTCAGGATGGAGGCTGTACGAATCCCCCGCAAGCGCCCGATGGTGAACAAAGCGGCGGTTTCCATGTCTGCCCCGAACACGCCCTGGGCTGACCAATAGCTGTCAATCGCCTCCTCACGGTCGGTGTAAAAACTGTCGTGGCTGCGTGCCAGCCCAGTGTGATATGAAAACCCATACTCTTTTGCGGATTCAACACAGGCAAACAGGAGCTCGGTATCCGGCACGGCTGGGTAAATCGCGTCAATATAGGTTTTGGAGGCGCCATCATCCCGCACCGCGCCGCTGACAATCACCAGGTCTCCCACCTTCACAAACTTCTGGAGGCTGCCACAACTGCCAATGCGAATCATGGTATTTACCCCCACGTTACGCAGCTCCTCCACCGCGATCCCCGTGGAAGCACCCCCTATGCCGGTTGAAACAGCCAGGACAGGCATGCCCTTGTACACACCTCTCAAACTGCGAAATTCACGGTTGTAGGCCAGCTGCTGGACGTCTTCAAGAAACTGCGCGATGCGGTCAAGACGCGCCGGGTCCCCCGGTAGCAGCGCGCATTGGGCATTGACGGTTTCATCCAATTGAATATGAGGTTGTAACATGGTATTGCTCCTCCTCCCGATGGGTAGAGAAAAGTATAATGGAGTGCAAGCCGAAAATCAATCAGCAAAGGAAAGACTATGCGCATTCTCAATTTTGGTTCCATCAACATTGATTACGTATACCGCGTTGACCAATTTGTAAAACCGGGCGAAACGAAGACCTGCCAATCCCTAACCATCAATGCCGGGGGTAAGGGATTAAACCAATCCATCGCCGCGGCCCGCGCGGGTAACACCGTGCTCCATGCTGGTTTGATTGGCAGTGATGGGCAGTTCCTGGCGGACAAGCTCAACCTGGCTGGGGTTAACACGTCCCTGATGGCCCGTGCCACGGGTGTCAGCGGCCATGCCATCATCCAGGTTGACGACGATGGCCAAAATTGCATTCTCCTGTATGGCGGCACCAACAAGCAGTTGGATGAAACCTATATTGACCAGGCGCTTGAGCGTTTTGGCAGAAATGGCCTTGTGCTACTGCAAAATGAGACCAACCTGGTTGGGTACATCATCGCCCATGCGCATCAGCGCGGCCTCAAAATCGCCCTAAACGCGGCACCTTACGGGCCCATGCTGCACGATTACCCTCTGGACCTGCTTGATTGGCTGATTGTGAACGAAGTTGAAGGCGCGGAAATTGCCTGCTGTAGCGAAATTGACGAGATACTCCCTGCCCTGCGTGCCCGTTACCCGAAGTTGAACATACTGCTCACGCTTGGAAAACGCGGCGCGCGCTGCCTCTGCCAGGACCAGCTGACCACGATTGGCAGTTACCAGGTACAGGCGGTGGATACCACCGCCGCGGGCGACACCTTCACGGGATACTTCCTTTATGGCGTGCTGCATGACCTGCCCATCGAGGCTTCCCTTAAACTAGCCACGGCTGCTTCCGCCTTGTGCGTGCAAAAAGTCGGGGCCGCTGATTCCATCCCAGCCAAAACCGAGGTGGACAGCGCCATCGAGCAGGATTTGCTCGGACCTTTGGGGAGGGGCGTTTGAAGACCGTCCTGTACATTGATTGCTGCATCCGCAAGGAGCTTTCGCGCACACGCCGCCTGGCCGAAGCCTTTTTGGACCGCCTCTCACAGCGTCAGGATTACACAATCGAGACCATCTGCTTGATGGAGGAACCCCTTAGCCTTTTGAGCGGGGATTTCTTTTTCCAACGCGAGAGATTGCTCGACGAACACAGGCTGAACCACCCCCGCTTTCGCTACGCCCATCATTTCCAACAGGCGGACCGGATTGTCATCGCCGCCCCGTTTTGGGACCTCAGCTACCCCGCCCTGCTCAAAGTCTATTTTGAAAATGTTTGCGTGGATGGGATAACGTTTGGCACCGCGCAGAATCAGCTGGTGGGGCTGTGCCGGGCTGAGAGGATGCTTTACCTCACCACCCGGGGGGGCAATTACGAAGGTTCTCCAAGTGAAATGGGTGTGCGCAGCCTTGAAGCGCTTTGCCAGTTTTGGGACATTCCCCACCTGGATGTTGTAGCCGCCGACGGGCTGGACCTGGGGCTGGAGCCGCCTGAAGCCATCCTTGGGAGGCCCATCCAACAAGCAGCCGCTCTCGCGGAAAAATTTTAGACTCACGCCGTGGCAACCAGGAGGCTGATTTCATGACCAATTTCTCGGTGGAAGTGGAAGCGCTCGAAAACGAGATGATTGCCTGGCGCCGTCACCTGCATGCCAATCCCGAGCTTTCTTTCCAGGAAACAGAAACCTCCAACTTTATCGCCCAGCAGCTCGCTTCTTTTGGTGGCATTGAGATCCTCAGACCAACCGCCACGGGCGTGATTGGCCGCGTACTGGGTTTGCAAGCCGGCCCTGGCCGCGTGATTGGCATCCGCGGTGATATCGATGCCCTTCCCCTGCGGGAGGAAAACGACCTGCCCTACCGCTCCACCCGCCCAAACGTGATGCACGCCTGCGGGCACGACGGTCACACGGCCATGCTCTTGGGCCTGGCCAAGCTGCTCTCCACCAAACGGGCGAACTTCCCAGGTGAAGTGCGCCTGGTTTTCCAGCACGCTGAGGAACTGCCGCCTGGAGGGGCTGTGGAACTCGTCAGGGCTGGCGCGGTGGAAGGCGTGGACCTGATGCTGGGTTTGCACCTCTCCACTAACTACAATTTGGGGACCTTTGGCATTAAAAGCGGCGTCCTGACCGCGGCTGTGGATAGATTTGACATCACCCTTTCGGGTAAAGGCGGCCATTGCGCTTACCCGGAGCAGTGTGCGGACCCACTCCTGGCCTTGGCCCATCTGATTGTGGCCCTGCAAACCATCGTTTCCCGCCGTGTTCCGCCAGAAGAACAGGCCGTCGTTTCTGTCTGCGCGGCCAATGCCGGGAGCGCTTACAATATCATTCCGGATACCGCCCACCTTTCCGCTTCCGTGCGGAGTTTCAGTCCTGGCACCAGGCGCCTGGTCGAGGAGGAAGTACGCAGGATTGCCAGCGGGGTCGCCCAGGGCATGGGGGTGGAGGCCGAGGTACTTTACCAGCTGGGGTATCCCTCGGTTGTTAACGATTTGGCCCTCACCAGCCTGGCCGAAGAGGTCATCCTCCAGCGTTTCGGCGAGAGCCACCTTGAGCACATCGGTACCATTATGCCAGGTGAGGACTTTTCTTATTTCACCGAAAATCGCCCCGGCTTCTTCGTGGAATTGGGCAGCCGCAACCCGGGAAACCAATGCGACCAACCCCACCACAACCCACATTACCGCCTGGACGAATCCGCGCTCAAATATGGCCTTCAATATCTCACCGACATGGTCTTTGCCTTGCTGGAAGTTCCGGAAGTCATATCCAATTGAGGTCGAGAACGGCATGCTCTATTTGTCATTGAAAAAGGAGATGAAATGCCCACCCAATTACTGATTAAGAACTGCCAGGTTCTCCAATTCATGGATGACATCCCCGTGATTTCGGATGGGCAGGATATCTGGATAGTGGATAACCACATCAAGTTTGTTGGCGAGCGCCTGCAGGTTGATGGTCCGGAACTGACCGAAATTGACGCCGCGGGCATGCTCGCCATTCCAGGCCTGATGAACACCCACGCGCACGTCCCCATGGTGCTGTTTCGCAACGCCGGCCCCGATGTGAACGCGGACGACTGGTTTAACAAGGTGATTTTCCCTCTCGAAGCCAACCTCACCCCCGAAGACGTCTATTGGGGCGCGATGTTGGGCCTCGCTGAAATGATTGAGGCGGGCATCACCTCCGTTGCGGATCACTATTTTTACATGGATTCAGTCGCCCGCGCGGTTGAACAGGCCGGGCTCAGGGCTAACCTTGTTTGGGCGGTATTCGGGCATGAAGGCTACGCCAAGTTGGATGAAACGGTGGCATTCGTTGAACGGTGGCAGGGCAAAGCCAACGGCCGGATTACCACCTGGCTGGGACCCCATTCGCCTTACCTTTGCGACCCAGATTTCCTGTGTCGCTGCGCCGACCTCGCCGGCCAATTGCATGTTGGCACGCATATCCATGTTTCTGAAACTCGCGAACAGGTTGAACTCTCTTTCAACCGCTATGGTAAATCTCCAGTGCGCGTCCTGGCAGACACTGGTATCCTCGAGCAACCCTGCATCCTTGCCCACTGCCTTTACCCCTCTGAGGAAGACCTCGACCTGCTGGCCGGCCAACCCTGTGGCATAGCGCAAGCCACCAAAACCTACCTCACCCTGGCGATGGGCTTACCGGACCTCGAAAAATACCTCGCCCGGGGCATCCCGCTTGGCCTGGCAACCGATGGCGCGGTGAGCAGCTGCAATCTGGACATTCTCGAACAAATGCGCCTGCTGGCCATGACACAAAAACATCACGACCATGACGCGACAAAGATGAACGTGGACCAAATACTGCGAGTTGCGTTCCAGGGCAGCGCGAAGGTGCTGCGGGAACCCCGGCTGGGCAGCCTGGTGGAGGGCGCGCTGGCCGATGTGGTGCTACTCAAAACAAATCGGGCGTCCAACTTCCCAGCCATCAATACAAAGGCCGGCCTCGTCTACAACCTGAATGCCGGCGATGTGGACACCGTCATCTGCGACGGACGCGTACTTTACCAGCATCAACGCCATCTCACCCTGGATAAGGCTGAAATCTATCGGGAAGTCTCAGCGAGGTTGCCCCGCCTGCTGCGCAAGGATTTAAATCACAAGATTGCTGATTATCCCAGCTAAACCTGCAATTTATTAATACGCGTTTTCGAGGATTTTCAGCAAGGCCGCGGGTGGGAGCGCGACAGGGTTCTTTTTCATGCTGGAAGATATGGTTGATTTCTCCGCGATTTCAGCCAGGTCTTCTTTCCTTGCTCCCATCGCTGAAAGGCTGGGCAGGCTCAAAAGCCGGAGGGTTTCCTCCACCCAGGCAATTCCCTGCTCAACCGTGCTGGTTGGGTCCCCAGTCAGAGCCTGTGAGACCGCCAGGTATCTTTCACGGAAATCCTCACTACCTTCTTCTTCGCCAAGTGCTTCCAGGTTGGCCCGCATCACGCCTGGTAGCAATATCCCGCACAGCGCGCCATGATGGGCCTCTGGGTAATACCCTCCCAACACGCCCGCCAGGCCGTGCACCGCGCCCAAGCCGGCGTTGGCCAGGCTCAAACCGCCGTATAGGCTGGCCAGGGACATGCCTTCCCTGGCAGCCAGGTCATTCCCATTGGCATAAGCCTGAACCAAGTGCTCCGCGGCCAGGCGCACCCCCTTTAGCGCGATTGCGTCCGTCAATGCATTATGCGCCGCGCTGACGTAAGCTTCCAGGTTTTGAACCAGCGCGTCCATCCCGCTCGCCGCGGTGACGCCTGGTGGGCACGAAACCGTGAGCAGCGGGTCCACCACGGCCACCTTGGGAAGCATGTACGGACTGCGCATGCTCACCTTCACCTTCTGCCCCGGGACCGAGATGAC
>JAKOSR010000046.1 GCA_029777225.1 Chloroflexota bacterium | reverse complement strand
TCCAAAGGCAATTCCTTTTTGTTCAAGTAAATACTCCTACCCCCGCCCTTCATGGGCCATCTGTTGTTCCAATGCCACGTCTCGTAAAGTCGGAAAGAAAGGTGAATAATGAAACACACGCAATCTTGGCTTAATACCGTGGGACGATTATTCCTGTCTATCGCCCTGCTCATCACCCTGGGAGCGAATTTTTCCAATCCATATGCTGTGCAAGCGTTACAGAACTCCACGACAGCTCCACAGATTGATGCTCCTGTGGACAACGCTCTGCCAACTGATCCCTCCGCTTATTACATTCCAGCTGCTCAGGATCCATATGTAAACGTGGTCGGGACCGTGGACGGACCAGATGTCTCCCTCCCTGGCTTTGTAAACACGCCACAAGCAGAGCCCGAAGTGCCAATTACACCCACTGACTTTGGACAGATTCCCAACGCCGAGGGCATTCCTGATATGAGCCTGCCTGAAAACGCCGGTTTGACCATTACACCCGACATGGTACCCTCCATGCCTGAGAAAGACGTGGTTCCAATCCCCCTGGATTCTGAACAGGATTTGACGCTGCCTGATGGGGCATCCTTTCAGGACGCAAACGAACCTCAGGCTCTGGCAGAATTAACCGGCAATCTGGACGATTTTAATCGGGCGGACGGCCCGCTGGGCCCAGCATGGACAGATAAGTTCCCGGGGATCACTATAAGCAGTTCGCACGCGGGTACAGTTCTTGGCGCAAATGTCCAGTCGCTTTCGGTGCACAATGCCACTGGAGTCAACGAGGTCTTGGCAAGAATATCCCTCAGTGGGGCTGGTTTTACCCAATATTCTGGTCTGGCCTTCAACTACGCGGATGGACAAGACTTCGTGTTCATCAAAATCCAGGACAACAATACTGATGGCTTGTTCGATACAGCAGCCTGTTATAAATCCTTGACGGGGGGAGGGTTTGGTCTGGGTTTCTTCACCCTTACTGGAACCTTTAGCGCGGCCACGTTGCGCGTCTCGGTGAGCGCGAGTCGAAGCGTGACAATCGGATTGACCGACCTGACTGGCGGTAGTGGCAGCCAGAGTTATGTCTGCAATGGTGCGCCTGCAGTTGCAGGTACGCAGTTTGGGATTGCATCTTATAGTGGCGGCCAAATCGATAGCGTAAGCGTTAAGCCGGTTGATCCGAAACCCTACGTGACTTTCGACGAGCAGGACGGTCCACTCGGATCGGACTGGTCGGTCCGGGCGGGTGAATTCTATAACAAAGATAACAAGGCAAGCGCCCCGAGCTCAGCCAACAGCCTGGCGACCTACAACAGCCTGGGCAGTAACGCTGTTGAAGCAGATATCTCAATCAACCCAGCGGCAGGGTTGCAATATGCTGGACTGGTGTTGCACTATGACGAAGGCGCTTACAACCTTTTCCTCAAAGTTCAGGACAATGACGGGAATGGCAGCTTCGAGCACGGAGCCTGTTATACTGGAAATAACAACACTGGTGGTTCATTCGGCTTGGGGTTCTTCACCCTTACAACCCCCTTTGCCAGCGCCCATATGAAAGTCACCGCGGGTGATGACGATGTTGTGCATATCACCTTCACGAACGTGGATGGTGGCGCAGGGGTCCAAACCTACAACTGCACTGGCGCGCCTGACGCGGAAGGATATGGCGTGGGGATCGCCAGCTGGTATGGTGCCCGGGTGGACAACTTCCAAATCACCCAGGACTTCCTGGACGACTTCAACCGGATGAATGGCGACCTGGGGTCAGGTTGGACAGACAGGGCCGGAAATATGGAAATCGCTCTGGAAAAGGCAAAGGGTGTCGTTGACCACTCGCTCGCCACGGTTAATGGTTCAGGTAGCAACACGATCGAAGCAGATATATCTCTCACGCCAGGAGGAGGGGTCCAATACAGCGCTCTCGTGCTAGATTATGGCGCGGGGATTAAAAATCTGTTCATCAAAGTTCAAGATAATCTCGCGGCTGGGGTCTTCAGCCATGCGGCGTGTTATACGGGAAATAATGACAGTGCAGCGGATTTCGGCTTGGGTTTCTTTAGCCTGTCCTCAAGTTTTAATACAGCGCACATGACTGTTTCTGTGGATCTTAACCGGGTGGTGACCATCACCTTCAGTAGTATCAACGGTGGAGATGGCGTGCAAGTGTACGTGTGTTCCGGCGCGCCGGCTGCTGAAGGAGCGATGGTTGGGATTGCCAGCCAGGGTGGCGGCCTGATCGACAACGTCCGGGTTAACCGAGCCTTCGGGCTGGACCACTTCAACCGGCCGGATGGGGCTCTAGGCCCAGGCTGGAAGACGCATGCTGGCACCATAGGATTGGTTGACCAAAGCG
>JAKOSR010000006.1 GCA_029777225.1 Chloroflexota bacterium | reverse complement strand
CTGGCGGATGAACCTACCGGCAACCTGGACACAAAATCCGGCCAGGAAATCCTGGATTTGCTCAAGGACCTGAACCTCCGGTTGGGTACCACCGTGGTCATCGTTACGCACGATTCCCACATCGCGGCCCAAACCCAGCGCACGGTGCGCTTGTTGGACGGGCTGGTTGTGGACGGGGAGGCGATGGCATGAAATTCCTACGCGTTTTAAAGGAGGCCATTGGCAGCGTCAACGCCAACCGCACCCGTTCCTTTCTCACCATCCTTGGCATCATCATCGGCGTCGGCGCGGTCATCGCCCTGCTGGCCATTGGGCAGGGGGCCCAGGCTGCCATTTCAGGGCAAATTGAGTCCATCGGTACCAACGTGGTTTATATCATGCGGGGAAACCGCTCGGAGATGGTGACCAATCCCCGCGACCTGACCCTTTCCGACGCCCAGACCCTGGAAAACCGGACGCGCGCCCCGCACATTTTGCGCGCCGCGCCCGTGTTGATGGGCAACTCCAGCGTGGAATTTGGCGGGGACAGCCTTAGCACGACCATCATTGGCGTGGACAGCAAATACCAGGCTATCAACAGCCTTGAATTGGCTGAAGGCACGTATATCACGGATAGCCAGGTGGACGCGCGCGCGTCCGTGGTTGTGATTGGGCCGGAAGTAGCTAAACAGCTGCTGGGCAAGTCCAGCGGCGTGGTGGGCACCATCTTGCGCATCAACGATTATCCTTTCAGGGTGATTGGCGTCACGGTGGCCAAAGGTGGCAGCCAGTTCAACAACCCCGACCTCAACGTCTACCTCCCCCTCACATCCATGCTGATGCGTGTTGAACATAAGAGCGGCAGTGAAGCGGTGGATTATATCGTGGTGCAGGCGGTGGATAGCCAGAGTGTTTCGCTCGCCATCCAGGAAGCCAACGAAATCATGCGCGACGCGCATCGGTTGAGCCCCAGGCAGAAAAACGATTTCACCATCACCAACCAGGAGGATTTTCTCTCCATCGCAAATTCCATCACCAACGTGCTGACCCTTTTTCTCAGTGGCATTGCCGGCATTTCCCTTTTGGTCGGCGGCATTGGCATCATGAACATCATGCTGGTATCGGTGACCGAACGCACGCGTGAGATTGGAGTGCGTAAAGCCCTGGGCGCGCGCAAGTTCGATATCATGCTGCAATTCCTTAGCGAATCAGCCCTACTCAGCTTGATTGGCGGTGTGTTGGGCATTGGCCTGGGCTGGGGGCTCTCGTCCCTGGTGGGGTGGATTGCCGCCCGCAGTGGCACCCCTTTGCAGCCGGCCATGGGATTGAACGCCATCCTGCTTGCCACCCTGTTTTCCACCGCGGTCGGCGTCTTTTTTGGCTGGTACCCTGCCAGCCGGGCTGCCAACCTTGAACCAGTGGAAGCCCTCAGGTACGAGTAACCTCCAGGCTGAAAACAAAAGGAGCTGCTTAAAAAGCAGCTCCTTTTGTTTTGTGTTTTGTTCGTGTTTACGGCCGGGCGCCCAGGGTGACTGGTACGTCCATCTCCTGCCCACCACGCATGATGGTGAAAGTGATGACATCGCCGGGTTGCTTGTTTAGCACCATATACGTCAGCAGCTCGCTGAATTCCTTGATGGGCTGGCCATCCACCGCAATGATGAGGTCACCGCCGCTATACAAGCCCTGGATTTGGGTCGGAGTGCGGCCGGCTTTCAGGCCGGCTTTGTCCGCAGGGCCCCCGGTGACAATATCGCTAATGTACGCGCCCGAGGTTTTTGTGAGCCCAAGTTCATCAATCACTGCCAGGCTGAGGCTGTTCAAGCTCGACATCCCAAGGTAGGGATAATCATAGGAGCCATTCGCTATGAGGGAGGGAACCACCTTGCGAACGATGTTGGAAGACACGGCAAAACCGATGCCTGTGTTCGCGGATTCACCGCTCAGGGTGGAGCCGGAGGTCTGGATGGCGCGGTTCACACCCACCACTTCGCCGTTGAGGTTCAGGAGCGGGCCACCGGAGTTGCCGGGGTTGATGGAAGCGTCCGTCTGGATGAGGTCGCCAGCGGAAAAATAGGTGCCGGAAGCGGTTTGCCGGATGGAGTCAAGCACACGGCCACGGGCAGAAATAATCCCAAGCGTCATGCTGCCGTTCAGGCCGTATGGGTTGCCGATGGCCACAACCGTCTGGCCAACCAGGGCCGTGTCAGAATCAGCCAAAGGCAGGGGGGTCAGGTCCTCAGCAGGCACATCCACCTTGATAACCGCCAGGTCAGAATCGGTATCTGAGCCGATGAGGGTGCCATAAACCTTCAGGCCGGATGAAAAATGGACTTCAAGCTTGTCCGCTTCGCCTGCCACGTGGTAGTTGGTGACGATATGACCTTCTTTATCGATGACAAAGCCTGAGCCCAGGCCTTCACCACTGCTGCTTGAAAATTGGATGGAAACCACACCGGGGCTCACCTTTTGGTAGAGAGCTTCCAGGCTGCCTTCCAGGTCCCCGAATTGGGGCACGACGATGCTTGCATTGTTGTCCGCCGGCAGAGCAGTTGGACTGACAGTCTCAACGCTGACTGTGGGGGTGGACTGGCTTTGCGTGCTGGGGCTCAACAGCGCGGCTGGCAGCCGCGTCAGCGAACATGCGGTCCCGAGCATGCTTATCACCAGCAGAAAAACCAAAACTTTAAAAACATTACCTCTTTGCATGGTACACCTGCGTTTCTTCGCGATAGTTTCTATATCAAAGTTTATTGTATTCACTCCATGTGGCAGGCGCAAGCTGGCTGGTGAGTGTTTAATAAAACTCTAACGCCTCCACGCGCGATTGCCAACAAAAATACTGCCATAATCATACGGCAGCCTTTTTGAAAACTTGTATAGAACTGGTTTAGCTGAGTCCCAAAATCCGGCCTGTCTCAAAATCGATATCAATATCGTAATAAGCAGGGCGGGTGGGCAGACCAGGCATGGTGCTCATGGTTCCCAGCAGCGGATACAAAAAGCCTGCCCCAATTGATGCGCTGACATCCCGGATGGGGATGCGGAAACCACGCGGCACACCCTTGAGCACCGGGTCGTGGCTGAGGGACAGGTGGGTTTTTGCCATACAGATGGGCAGTTTGTCGTAACCCAGCCGGGTATATTCTCTGATGCGGTCCTCCGCCAGTTCGCTGTAATCGACGCCATCCGCGCCGTAGACTTCGCGGGCGATGGTCTCGATTTTCTCCTTGATGGTCAGCTCGAGTGGGTAGAGGAACTCAAAACGACTGGACATTTCAGCGGCTTTCATCACGGCCTTGCCCAGTTCCACGGCGCCCTCGCCACCCTTGCTGAAATGGTCGCAGATAACCGCGTCCACCGCGCCGGGGTGTTGCCTGGCGATTTTTTGCACCAACAATAATTCGGCATCCGTGTCGGTCGGGAAGCGGTTGATGGCGACCACCACAGGGATGCCGAACTTCTGGGCGATGCTGATGTGCGCCAGCATGTTCTCCGCGCCCTTCTCCAGCAGCTCCAGGTTTTCGTTGGTATATTCCGGCGCCAGTGGCGCGCCCGCTGTCACTTTGGGTCCGCCGCCATGCATCTTGAGCGCCCGCACGGTGGCCACTAGCACCACCGCGTTGGGCTTGTTGCCCGAATAGCGACACTTGATGTCAAAAAACTTTTCCATGCCCATATCCGCGCCAAAGCCGGATTCCGTGACGACGTAATCGGCCAGTTTGAGCGCGATTTTATCCGCCATGATGGAGCTGTTACCATGCGCGATGTTGGCGAAGGGGCCGGCGTGTACCAGCACGGGCGTGCCTTCCAGCGTCTGCATCAGGGTGGGTTTGATGGTGTCCTTCATCAGCACGGTCAACGCGCCGGCCACGCCCAGGTCATCCGCGGTGATGGGGTCGCCCTTGCGGTTTATCCCGATGACAATCCGGCCGATGCGCTCCCGCATGTCTTCCAAGCTGGTGGCCAGCGCTAAAATGGCCATCAATTCGCTTGCCACGGTGATTTGGAAATTGGTATGCAGCTCAAAGCCTTTTTCCTCCGGCCCCTGGCCGACGGTGATGCCGCGCAGCATGCGGTCGTTCACGTCAAGGCCGCGCCGCCAGGTGACGGTCGCGGGGTCGATGTCCAACCGGGCGAAGCGGGCTTTTTCCTCCGGGCTGAGTTTGTCGGGGTCATTTTCGGTGATGCCCAGCCGCTTCAGCCGGCCAAGCATCCCCCGCGCGAACTCGCGTTTTCCGTGCTTGTCTGGCGGGCACAGACGGTTGAACAGACCCGTATCAGATTGCTGTGACTCATGCAACATGCGCGTATCAATCGCGGCGGCCAGCAGGTTGTTGGCGGCGGTGATGGCGTGAATGTCACCGGTCAGGTGCAAGTTGAAATCCTCCATTGGGATAACCTGGGAGTAACCCCCGCCGGCCGCGCCGCCTTTGATGCCAAAAGTGGGACCCTGGGAGGGTTGACGGATGCAGGTGAAAACACGCTGATTCAGGTGCGCGCCCAGAGCCTGGCTGAGGCCCACCGTGGTAGTCGTCTTGCCCTCACCCAGTGGGGTGGGGGTGATGGCGGTTACATCGATGTATTTACCATCGGGAACGTCTGCGAGGCGCTCCAAAACTTCCAGCTTGATTTTGGCTTTGTAATCGCCGTAAAGTTCCAGTTCTGAAGGCAGCAAACCGATTTCCTCGGCTAATTGGCTGATTGGTTTGAGCTCGGCCAATTGGGCGATGTCAATGTCGGCAGGAACGGGGCTGATTCTCTTGAGAGGTGTGGGGATAAAACGCCTGCTGAGACCGTGATTTTTCATGTGATGAGGCTCCTCTGGTAAGTATAGTAATGATAAATTGTACCCGTTTCTCACGTTTTCCACGCTCCGGGTGTGCCCCCAGATAAACATCAGGGCATCAAAAATTCAGCCACCATTAATTGGACCAACAAATCGTCCCCACCCTGAGACAACCGTAATGAATGGATCTTTAGGTTATGTCCAAGTTCCGAAAGACCGTTCTAATATAGCCCCCAAACAAAAGCCCGTAAACCTTAGTTGCCGATGAACGCGTCTGCCGCGACAGAAGCTGAGGCTTCCACGCGCAGACCAGCCAAATCCCCAATCACGGCCACGGGCACCTCCACCAGGGTCCCGCTTGAAGCAGGCAGCGTGCCTGTGCGCGTGTTGCCTCCTCCCACAATTTGCCCGGTCGCGTCCCGCAGGATGACAGAAACAATGGCGCTTGATATGTTCGCGTTCAGGTTGTTAATCACGTTGATTTGCACGACATTTTCCATGTTATCCGCTGGCAAAACACCCTGGGATGCCACCAGGGGATTATAGGCCAGGGCGTGCTGGCCGAATTCACCCGGCACAATAATCATGTCCACATGACGGGGAGCCGACTCCTGGGGGGCACGGAACGCGCCTGGGGAAAAATGGATACTTTCCTTGGGCCAGATTAAATCGATATAGCCCTTGTTGACCAGGCAGACCCTGCCCTGCGCGTCGGAAACGGTGATGATGTAATAGCTTTGCGTGAGCAACGAGTCGCTCTTGTTTACCAGCTCAGCTCCGCCACCCACCCAGTGGTCCGCGGTGAGCACGAAGTTCCAATCCTGGACCTCCAACGTGTTCCACCAATCGCCTTCTTCAAGCGTCGCGGATTCCGCGGTCACCCAGGGGTAGATTTCAACGCGGGCAGGTTCATCAGCCAGGTCTGTCGCGATTTGAACACCAATTTTGTCTTCCGCCGGGACAAATTCGGCCTTTCCAATCCCTCCGCCGATAATCTCGCCAGCCGCGTTGTAAGCGATGGTGTGCAAGGCAACTTGCGTATAGGTGTATGGGTCCGTATTGATGAGCCATCCGGTGAAGATTGGGTTGCCAGAATTCGCGAACCAGGCCGGCTGAGTGACGGTCAGCGGCTGGGAATATCGCAATTCCTGGTCAATCACGCCGCTGTTCACGTGGATTTCCACGGTACCGGTCTCCAAACCCGGCGTGAGCTCAAACGTCTGGACCAGGCCGGTCGTCTCCCTGGGGAAAATATAACGGATGGCGGTGAAAGCCTGGGCGATGCGATTTCCGACGGAATCCAGCCCGATGATTTCGAGTTGGACATCCTTTAAGATGGCATCACTGCGAACGTTTTGGAGCTTGGCCAGGACGGTTAGCAGAGTGCCGTTTTGGGTGTACTGAAGCTCGGTGATTTGGACCGGGTTGGGGTTGGTGGTGTTGGGGGTGGGTGTGGGGTTTAGGGGTCCGTTGAGCACCTGGGGCGTCCCGTCTATCATCACGATGGTGGGCGCGCTGAGGCTGGGGGTCGCGGTTGGGTCCGCTGGGGCGGTTGGGAAGCATCCCGTTAAGGCAAAAGCAATGACCAGCATCCACGCGGTCAGCCAGCGTGGGGTGGGTGAGGGTGAGTGTAGGGTGGGTATCTGGGTCATCATCGTGAAGGTAAAAGATGCGAATAACTTTTGGATAATATTCTTGTTATAGGGCGGGTGGGGGTCGAACCCACACAGTGTCTCCACCGACGGATTTTAAGTCCGTTGCGTCTGCCTATTCCGCCACCGCCCCAAAATAAGTGTCAATATTTTACCATCACTTGCCCTGCCTTGCCCAAACCACCAGCGTCGCGCGCCTCATCTCGCTCATGGTTTGCTGCTCCAGCACCTCGTGTTTCACCCAAGGTTGGACATCGACTGGATATATCTGCCCGTATCTTCGATAATCCGGCCTGGCATTATTAAAAATCTCAAGGAGCAATTAATGACAAAACAAATCGCCATCATCAGTGGAAGCTTGCGCAAAGCTTCCTACAGTACCCGCCTGGCCAAGGTCCTGGCCGGCCTTTTCCCCTCGGGCTACAACACCGAGCTGATTAACATCGGGGACCTGCCCCTCTACAACCAGGATTACGACACCGAAGGCAATCCCCCGGAATTTTATACAAGCTTCCGTGAACAGATTGCCGACAAGGACGCGGTGGTTTTTGTAACCCCTGAATACAACCGTTCGGTTCCAGCCGCATTGAAAAATGCCCTGGATGTGGGTTCCCGCCCGTTTGGGCATTCCGTCTGGAACGGCAAACCCGCGTTAGTGGTCAGCAACAGCCCGGGCAACCTGGGCGGCTTTGGCGCGAACCATCACTTGCGCCAGACCCTGACCCTGCTCAATATGCCCACGGTGCAACAACCTGAGGCGTACATTGGCAACGTGGTGAACTTCCTGGGAGAAAACGACGACCCCAGCCCTGACAACAAGGTTTACCTCCAGTCGCTGGTCAACGCTTTCACCGGCCTGGTTGAGCAAACAGCAGGAAAAAACTAAAGTACGGAAAACCGCGGAAATGTCCCGCGGTTTTTTTATCCCCAGGCCCACAGGGATAGGCTGGTAGCCGGTGCGGGATGACTTTCCGGTTTGTAGAAGCTCGGCCTCCATTTTCTCAGCGTGCGGATGTATAGTTTATTCAATCATCCTATCCATATTTCAAGGAGGCATAATGAAAACGAACGAATCAAGGCTGGACCGTATTATCCGCGGTGTTGTGGGCGCGATTTTGCTGGTGCTTTTCCTGACCAACACCGTCACGGGGACGCTGGGGATTATCCTGCTGGTGATTGGCATCGTACTACTCGTCACAGGAATCCTGGGCTTTTGCCCGCTTTATAAACTGCTAGGCATAAAAACAAACTAATCATTCAAATCAACCACTCAGGAAAACGCCCCACGACAGGTGGGGCGTTTCTATAACTCTGGGGACCTTTTTCCCGGCCTTCCGCTCATTCACGGTGGCCTGGGCCTGCGCTTGGGCATACTCCATCCACCAGATGACCTGCCACCTGATTCCCTAACCAGCGCACTTCGTTTACAATTATCCGGCGGGAAGCAAAAGGAAATGGAAAGAGAATGAATAGTAGATTCACCATGGCAGCCAGGATAATCGGAGCCGTCGCGCTCCTGCTTGGCGGTTTTCTGCTTCTCAAGGCTTTGCTTCCCCCACCCATGGAAAAACAAGCCCAGTACCTTTCTGGTCTCTCAAGCGACCTTAAGGTTCAGCTTACCCACCCCACCCGACTGTTGGTCGGGAAAACGGGGCGGGTGAGCCTCACTTTCCAAACAAGCGCCGAGATGGGCAGCGCGGAAGTGGTTTTTGACCGGCAGTTGGACCTGGAAGGTTTCGCGGTCCGCCCACAAAAAAGGTTGCTCACCCGCCTGGAAACCACCCGACGTTACACCGAAGCCTGGAAAGTGGAGGCCTTCGCGCCAACCAACACGGCCGGCACGATAGGGATGGCCGTGGTTGGGGAGGGAGCCAGCGGGATGATCGCGCTCACACCCCAGTACACCTTCGCGTTTTCAGTCGAGGGTTACAATTTCCTTGGCATGGGTTACACCCAGGCCATCCGCAACGGGTTGCTGCTGCTGGCGCTTGGGATTGGGGCGGGTTTGCTTGGTTTTATGACTGCCCGAAAAGGTTACTAAAATTTCTCTCGAGGTCGAATGACTCAAACTCGTGCTCGCCAGCTTTCAGCGCTGCTCAAAAAATTGCCCCTCGTGCCCCTGACGCCTGTGCCCGCCGTGCGGATTACGGGCGTCGCCAGTGACTCCCGTCAGGTTTTGCCCGGCTACGCCTTCGTGGTCATCAAGGGTGAAAGCAGCGACGGCATGGATTACCTGGCCCAGGCGGCTGCCAACGGTGCTGTGCTGGCCATCAGCGACCGGCCCGGGCCGCAATCCACGCCGCTCCCCTTCCTGCAGGTTGAAGGGGACCCGCGTCGCACGTTGGCCTACCTGGCCGCGGGCCTGAACAATCACCCCGCGCGCAAACTGCGAATGATTGGTGTTACTGGCACGGATGGCAAGACCACCACCACCAGCATGATTCATCATATCCTGTCCCAGGCTGGCATCCCAACCGGCATGATTTCCACGGTCAGCGCAGTTATTGGCGCCCAGGCGCTGGATACGGGCTTTCACGTCACCACGCCGGATGCTCCCGCCATCCAGGGTTACCTGGCGGAAATGGTCGCCGCGGGCATGACACATTGCGTGCTGGAAAGCACCTCGCATGGGTTGGCGCAGGGGCGCGTGATTGCCTGCGATTTTGATGTCGCGGTGGTCACAAATGTCACCCACGAACACCTCGATTACCACGGCAGCTACGAAAAGTATCTCGAAGCCAAGGGGCTGCTGTTTGAATCCCTTGCCCAAACGCCTCGCAAGCGTGGAGGCAACCCGCGCCTGGCGGTGCTCAACAAGGATGACCGGTCATACCCGTACCTCAAGCGTGTTTCACCTCCCAGCCAGGTGAGTTACAGCACGGTCAACCAGGCAGACCTGTGGGCGGATGGAATTGAAAATACGCCTGCGGAATTGCGCTTCCGGCTGCACATCAAGGGTCGTACCCTCTCCGTGCGGACGGGCATGGTTGGGGTCTATAACGTCTCCAACTGCCTCGCGGCAATTGGCGCGACCGTTTTTGGGGCCAGGGTTACTCCTGAACAGGCTGTCGCGGCCCTGGGCACGCTGCCGCCCGTCCCGGGGCGCATGGAGCGCATTGACCTGGGGCAAAACTTCATCACGATTGTGGATTTTGCCCATACCCCCAACGCGCTCACGCGGGCGCTTGAAACCGCCAGGGGCCTGACCACTGGCCGGGTGATTGCCGTGTATGGCTCGGCCGGCCTGCGGGACCGCGAAAAACGTCGGATGATGCCTAAAGCCTCCATCGCGGGCGCGGACCTGACCATCCTCACCGCGGAAGACCCGCGCACAGAGTCCCTGGATGGCATCCTCATGGAAATGGCGGCCTCGGCAGTGGAAGCTGGAGGGGTGGAGGGGCAGAACTTCTGGCGGGTTCCAGACCGAGGCGACGCTATTCGCAAAGCCCTGCGCCTGGCCCAGACCGGCGACCTGGTGATTGTCTGTGGCAAGGGACATGAACAGTCCATGTGCTTTGAAACCCAGGAATACCACTGGGACGACCGCGAGGCGGCGAAGGCAGCCCTGGCGGAATTCCTCCAGGTTCCCGGCCCTCAGATGCCCTGGCTGCCGACCTCAAACACCAAGGTTTAGCACGCTTTGTTTTGAAACAGCCGATCACCATGGACCTTAAAACCCGGGCCAAACAGCTCAGCCAGGACCTCCCTGCCCTCTTCCTCGCCCTCAAACGCCCGGATGTACCCTGGGCGGCGAAAGTGTTGGCCGCGTTGACCGTCGCTTACGCGCTTTCCCCTGTGGACTTAATTCCTGATTTCATCCCCGTGCTGGGTTATCTCGATGATTTGATTATCCTCCCTCTGTTGGCGGCGTTAACGGTCAAACTCATTCCGGCATCTATCCTGGCGGAATGCCGGGAGCAAGCCGCCCATCAGTGGGAAAATGGTAAACCCCGCAAATGGTTTTATGCCATCCCCATAATCCTAATTTGGCTTATTTTGCTTTACTGGCTCTTGAGTTTGGTCCTAAGTCACCTGGGCGGGTAATACCGGTGGGTCGATCACTTTTTGTTGCGCTTTTCGTTGCGTTCGCGCACCATGCGCATCATCTCGCCCAGCGAACCCCCGTTATAGCCCCCAAAAACCGCCATCAGGCCAACCAGCACGGCCAGTAAACCGGACTTCCAGGTCATCAGGACGATGACGATGAGGCCGGCCAGCCCGCCATAAATGCCGTAGGTTAAGCCACGTCTGTCCTTGGCAATCCAAGCGACAATGTAGCCAATAGTGAGCGAGCCGAGGAATATTCCAAGCATCAGGGTGGTGTCCACACCCGTCATGCGGTCGCCATATCGCAACACGAGTGAGTCCACCAGGCTAAAGAACGACAACGCCCAGGCGACGTTCGAAATCATCGAAAGCAGCAGATAGGCAATTTTTGTACCGCGGGGGTCGAGAATCCGGTTCAGTCTTAACATGGTTATTTGTCCTTGGTGGGGGTTTTGGGCTCCAGGCTTGCCGTGACGGTTGCTTCCAGCGCGTCCTGCAACGGGGCGCCCAGGTACCCGAGCACTTCCCTGGTGTGGTTGCCATCCAAATAGGCCAGGCGCGTCTGCAATTCCACGAATGGCACCAGATTTAGCCCGCTTTCCAGACCACGCAACTTGTGTAACGTGTGAACGCACCAGGCACCCAGCTTTACCATCCACTTTGGCAGGGTGAGGACTGGTTTGTGCTTGCCCATTAACTTGAGCAGCCGGCCAATCCACTCCCGCCAGGTCAGGTCTTCGGCACCAACGGGGTACATGGCTCCTGGCTCTCCGCGCTCCAGGGCCGCGACAGTGGCCTGGGCAACTTCGTCCACGCTGACCATCGCGCTGCCACCGGCCGGGTAAAAGACCACTGGTAGGGCACTTTCCAGGTACTTGAGCAGCGGTTTCCAGAGTGGTGGCCGGCCGGGCATGGACCCAAAAATGTATGGGAGCAGCAAAAAGCTTACCCCCAGGTCATCGCCGGCTGCCCGCAGGCAGGTTTCGGCCTGTTCCTTGCGACTGCGGATATACGGGTGAACTTCGCTAAGGCGCAGCTCAGGCCAGCGCTTATCACATTCCAGGAAATAGGAGCTGAACACCACGGCCTTGCGCATCCCAGCCTCGCGCGCCAGGCGGATGGCCCGGTCCGTTGTGAGCACGTTGCCTTCATAAAAGAAGGGATAAGCTGGCGCCTTGGGGACTACGCGGTCATCCACACCGGCAGCAAAGACGAGCGCGTTGCAACCGGAAAAGAGGCTGATGATTTGCCTGTCTTCAAGCGCGTTAAAATCGCCCAGGCTGATGTTGACTTCAGGGGGGAATAAGTCCCTCGCCGGCAAGGGAGGTTTGGACAAGGTGGCCACGCAATGGCCTGCCGCCAACAGCGCGTGGACAGCGTGATATCCCAAGAATCCTGTTCCTCCAATGATGAAAACCTTCATTTCTCTCCTGCAGAGTGTAATTATAGCCGGGTTGGCAGAGGCGGGCAGATAAAAAACCGGGAGCTTATGAACTCCCGGCAATCATCAGCAAAAAATGCTAATCAGGCTATTGCTTTGGCTTCAAAAAACGGGCGCAAAGCCACGTCCTCTAGCGATTTGAGCACGGCAACCGCGCCTGAAAAATCCTGCCCCTGCGTGACCAGGTTGGGAACTGCCATCACCGGGATGCCAGCCAGGTTGGCCGCGACCACACCGTTTTGAGAGTCCTCGAGCACCAACGCGTCTGCCGCCTTCACGCCAAGGCCTTCCAACACTTTCAGGTAGATATCGGGCGCAGGCTTGCTGCGGTTCACATCGTCAAAGGTCACAATCAGGTCGAACTGCTCCAGCAACCCCAGGCGTCGCACATGCGGGACCACCCAACTGCTCGGGGAGCTGGAACCGATGGCCGTGCGCATACCCAGCTGCCTGGCTTCCCGCAGCACTTTTTCCACGCCGGGCAGTGGCTTTTGCGCCGTGATGAGTTCCACGGAATGCCGGCGGGCTTTCTTGACGGCCTCCGTGGCTTCCTGTTCGTTATCGTAATACGAGGCCAGGACTACATCTGGCTGATAGCTGAAATCGCCAAAGGTGCCGATGATGCCCAGGTAAGCCTGGCGGTCAAAGACGCCGCCAACTTTACTAAACGCCTGTTCCCAAGCCACCAGTTCGGGCGTTTCGGTATCCAGAATCAAGCCATCAAAATCAAATATGACAGCTTTCGTGGACCAGTGGTTCCTTTCCATGACGCGCTTTCCTCAGCTCCTGGTGAACCCGGTGCCCCAATAGCCTCTACGCAGGGGGGTGATATCTTCGATGGTGATGAAAGCCTCTGGGTCCGCCGCGAGCGCTTTTTCTTCCACGGCTTTGGCGTCCTTGCGCCGCACGGTCAGGTCCAGCAGGATGACTGCGCCGTCACGCCCCCGGGCGGGGATTTCCGTGACCGCGTAATCCAGCGCGCGTAGGGCGGCGGCAACAGCCTGTCCGCGCTGCTTGCTGATGACCTTGATGTGGGCATGGCCAATGGCAAGTCTTTTTTCGATGTTCATCCCCACGACGTTGCCAGTGGCAAAGCCGGCCGCGTAAGCGACTACGTTCAGGATGTTGTTCAAGTCATCCAGCACCGCACCCATGACCACCACAAATAGAACCGATTCGATGAACCCCAAAATCCACGAAATCGCTTTCTTTCCGCGCATGGTCAACATGAAGCGCAGAGTGTCCATGGAGATGGATGATACCCGGAGTGCAAAAATGGCAAGCGCCCAAAGCACGCCGGCAAGGGTCAGATCAAGCTCCATGCCCTAACCTGCCTTTTCCTCGGTTTCTCCGAGGGCGGAGAGCATGGCCGGATGATAAAGTTCGGTCATATATTCTTTAACCATGCGAGTCATCGAGAAGCGCGGTGAAAGCGTACGGATACTCTCCTTCATGCGCTCAATCCAGTCCCCAGGCAGACCATCGGCCGACCGTTTGCTATAATAGAGCGGAACAATTTCGTTTTCGAGTGTGTCGTACAGGCTCTTGGCGTCTTCAGCGTCCTGCACGTCCTGGTTTTCGTTCTGGGTTGTGCCGCCAATGGCCCAACCATTTTGCCCGTTGTACCCCTCAGCCCACCAGCCATCCAAAACGGAGAAGTTGAGCGTGCCATTCAGGGCGGCTTTTTCGCCGCTGGTGCCAGAGGCTTCGCGTGGCCGGCGTGGGGTGTTTAGCCAGACATCCACACCCTGCACCAGGTAACGGGCCATGTCCATGTCATAATCATCCAGGAACACCAGGCGGCCGCCATTGCGGGCATCTTTCACTTTTCGGTAAACTTCCTGGATGAGCAGTTTGCCAGGCTCATCGGCAGGATGCGCCTTGCCGGCAAAGACAATCTGCACGGGGCGCTTTTCGTTGGTGACAATGCGCAGTAAGCGTTCGTAGTCCTGAAAGAGCAGGTTGGCGCGTTTGTAGGTCGCGAACCGGCGGGCGAAACCGATGGTGAGCGCGTAGGGGTCAAGCAAGACGCCGCTCGCGACAGTTTGCACCGGATGGACGCCTGCGTGCAGCCACTCGTAGCGGGCCCGCGCGACCATGTAATTGACCAGCTTGCGTTTAAGGTGCACACGGATTCGCCACAGTTCGCCATCGGGGATGGAGTCAATGCCTTCCCAGAGCGCGGGGTCATCGATGCGTTCGCGCCAATCGTTGCCCAGGTAGCGGTTATACAACAAAGCAATCCGCCTGGCCAGCCAGGTGCCGGTATGCACACCGTTGGTGATATAGCTAATCGGCACGTCTTCCACGGGCACATCCGGCCAGAGATACTGCCACATTTTTCTTGAAACCTCGCCATGAATCTTGGAGACGCCGTTGCGGTAATTGGCCAGGCGTAAAGCCAAGACAGGCATGCTGAAGACTTCGTCAGACCAGCTGCTTTTCACTTTGGCGATGTTCATGAATTCATCCCGGGTCATGCCGAGTTCAGACCAGTAATGCGTAAAGTACTTGTCAATCAACCAAATTGGGAATTCATCGTTTCCGGCCGGCACAGGGGTATGCGTGGTAAAGATGCTGGATTCCTGAACCAACTTGGTGGCTTCCTCTCGGGTTTTGCCCTCAGCCATGAACTGACGCACGCGTTCCAGGGTCAGGAAAGCCGAGTGGCCTTCGTTCATATGGTAAATGGCTGGTTTGTGCCCGAGGCGTTCCAGGGCCCGGCAGCCGCCAATCCCGAGCAGCATTTCCTGCGAAACGCGTAATTCGGGGTCGCTGATGTACAGGCGATCGGTCAGCTGGCGGTCATTGGCGTTGTTTTCCGGGATGTTGGTTTGCAGCAACACCAGGGTTACCCGGCCGACGTTCAGTTCGTACAAGCGGGCAAACAGCTTTCGCCCGGGCAGGTCAATGGAGATGGTGACCGGCTTGTGGTCCTCGTCGTAGAGGGCGACCAGAGGCAGGTCATCAAAAGACAGGGTGACGTTCCGGGCTTCCTGCCAGCCATCCTCCGTGATTTTTTGGGAGAAGTATCCGTAGGTGTACAAAAAGCCCACGGCCACCAGGGGCAGGCCGAGGTTGCTGGCCTCTTTCAAGTGGTCGCCCGAAAGGACGCCCAGGCCACCCGCGTAAACCATCAGGGATTCATGCAGCCCGTACTCAAATGAAAAATAGCCAATCTCAGCATTAGCCAGGTTGGGATAGGTGTTCGCGAACCAGGTGTTGCCTGATTTCATATAGGTGGTAAACTCCCGCAAAATGCGGTCGTAACGGTCCAGGAAGTATCTGTCTTTAATCAAGTCCTCAAAGGTGCTGGTCTCGACGCTACGCAGGAAGACAACCGGGTTGTGATTGCAGCGGTCCCAGGTGAGCGGGTCAATTTCCTTGAACATGCGCACCGCTTCCGGATTCCAGGTCCACCACAGGTTGTGAGCCAGGTCAGCAAGCTTCTTGATGCGGTAAGGTAGATTAAAGCTGTTCGGAACTTCTCGAATGAATTTGTCCATAATAATTACTCTCTTCTTAACATAGAAAGACCTGCCTTCGCAGGACTATATAGGCCGTGCCCAGGCACAGCGGTGGTTATGATACCATACTTTGTGAAACGGATATTTCAAAGGCTTTGTCTTTTGTTTTGGCCGGGCCTACCGCTTAAGCTTGCGGCGTAGCCCGCCAGTGTAACTGGGAGCGCGCATAATCACCATCTGGCACAAGCGTGTATCAGACATGCGGCTGAGCAGGCGCTGGTCCAGGTCGTCCGGACCGCTGGACGTGGTGATGACGGTGGGGAGCTCCGCGTTATAACGATAGTTAAAAAGTTGGTAAATCTTCTCCCGGGCCCAGGGTGTGGCGCTCTGCGTGCCCAGGTCATCCAGGATTAACAACCGGGCAGTGCGCACTTCCTCAAACCGCCTGTCCAGGCTAATGTTGCTGTTGGGGTTAAACGAGGCACGCAGGTGGTCCAGCAAGTCGGGGACCATGACCATCAGGGGTGGAAACCCCTGCGCTGCCTGTAAGTTACCGATGGCCGCCGCGAGATGGGTCTTCCCGCAGCCGTAGGGGCCCATAAAAACCAGCCAGCCTTCCGGCTTTTCCGCGAAGGCGCGCGCGGTCTCAAAGGCCTCGCGCAGGGACTGAATATCTTCAGCGGGGAGGTTTTCATCTTTCCGCAGGCTGAAGGTGCCAAAGGTTTGCTTGCTATGCAGGTTGAGGCTGGAAAGCTCGTGATGGCCGGTGTCATCCACCGGGTTGCGATAATCCGGGGCCTGGATGTCCACGTGCGTTACCACTTCGGGGTCCAACAAGCGGGAACGTATCCGGCCTTCAAATTCGCTTATCGGCCAGTTGCTGGTGATAACCGTTGCCAGGCGGTTCACGTAGCGGGCGTTCAGGATTTGGAAAAGCTTTTCCTGCGCCCAGGGGGTGGCGTTTTGGGTGCCGAAATCATCCAAAACCAGCAATGGCACGGTGCGCAGCGCGTTGAACCGCTCTTCAAAACTGCCTTCGGTCTCCCTGGAATAAGAACCGCGCAGCCAATCCAGCAGGTCTGGAGCGGTCAAGAACTGTGTGGGGATGTTCGCGCCAACCGCGTGGTTGGCAATGGCGGCAGCCAGGTGGGTTTTTCCACAGCCATAATGACCAGTCAGGAGCAGCCAGCCCTTGAGCGAGTTGGCGAAGTTGCTGGCGGTGTTGAAAGCCTGTTCAAGCGAGTCCGCCAGTGGAGCGGCCAGGCCGACCTTGCCCCGTGGCAAAAAGGTCTCAAAGATGAGGTATTTGAGGTCACCCAGGTTGCTGGCGGTGTAGAGCGTGCGTTCCTGGTAATTCACCACTTCTTTTGCCCGGCAAACACAGATTTCAAGCTTACCAAAGCGCGGGTCGCCTGGTGGAACGTCCTGCCCAACAAAACCAAGCCCATGGCAATAGGGGCAATTGGGATCTCCGATGGAAAATCCTTTTAATGAGTTCGCTTGATTGGGGGTTTCACTCTCGTTTGCCACGTTTTTGTTCCTGGTAAAGTTTTCTAAATTCCTCGAGGTCCGAGGGTTTCTTTTCATT
>JAKOSR010000045.1 GCA_029777225.1 Chloroflexota bacterium | reverse complement strand
TACTTTCATCACAAGCCCTTTCTAAAATTGTTGTTGTGTTCTGCTCAAAATGAAGGGTACAACACCCGAGCCGGACAATAATACCACAAACATTGTTCAAGGTTGCATGAGAATTTGTCAAGTTCTACAAGCAAGTAATGTCTTTTGAGGTGTGTGTACCAATCTCGAACGCATCATTTCCAAAATACTATTCTGGAGTAAATTTATCGGGGCAAGGTGTGGAAGTCCCTGGATTTGATGGTGTACTCAGCCCAGAATCACATGCAGTTGGTCCAATTTTTGAAACGCTTTGGTAACCATTTAAAATGGGCTTGGGCCGGTTGATTAGGTTATACTTAATCCCTAAATCATTCACCGAACTGAAAGGTAAGGCATGACCGATCAACTCAGCTTTTCTGACTGGCAGGAAAATTATTATCAGCCTGCCATTCGCAAGTTCCCCGAAAGAAAATCCGAATTCACTACTTCCTCCGGCATCCAACTGCCACCCATCCTGCCACCCGGTCCGGCTGAACTGGCAGCAATGGACAAGCTGGGCTTTCCCGGTGAATACCCGTTCACCCGGGGGGTGCAACCGACGATGTACCGGGGGCGGTTTTGGACCATGCGCCAGTATGCCGGCTTTGCCAGCGCGGCTGAATCCAACCGGCGTTACCGTTTCCTGCTGGAAAAAGGCCAGACCGGCCTTTCAGTCGCTTTTGATTTGCCGACGCAAATCGGCTACGACGCGGATGACCCCATCGCGCTGGGTGAAGTGGGCAAGGTGGGTGTTTCCATCTCGTCCCTGGATGACATGGCCGTGCTTTTCAAAGACATCCCGCTGGACAAGGTTTCAACCAGCATGACCATTAACGCGCCCGCGGCCATCCTTTTGGCCATGTATATCGCCGTGGGGAAGATGCAGGGCGTTGCTCCGAACAAGCTGCGGGGAACAATCCAAAACGACATCCTGAAGGAATACATCGCCCGCGGAACCTACATTTTCCCACCTGATCCGAGCGTGCGGCTGATTATCGACGTCTTCCAATACTGCGAAAAGGAAGTTCCAAACTGGAACACGATTAGTGTCTCGGGTTACCATATCCGCGAAGCGGGTTCGACCGCTGTGCAGGAAGTCGCGTTCACGCTGGCCAATGCCATCGCGTACATCGAAGCGGCTTTGAAAGCAGGCATGGAAGTGGACCAGTTCGCGGACCAGCTTTCGTTCTTCTTCAACGCGCACAACAACTTCCTCGAAGAGGTGGCGAAGTTCCGGGCCGCCAGGCGCTTATATGCCCGGATTATGAAAGAGCGTTTTGGCGCCAAATGTGACAATTCCCTAAAATTACGCTTCCATACACAAACGGCCGGCTCAACGCTGACGGCGCAACAGCCGGAAAACAATGTGGTGCGCGTCACGCTGCAGGCTTTGGCCGCGGTAATGGGGGGTACGCAATCCCTGCATACCAACAGCATGGATGAGGCGTTGTGGCTCCCAACCGAAAAATCGGTGCAGGTCGCGTTGCGGACGCAGCAGATTATCGCCCACGAGTCCGGGGTGGCCGATACCATTGACCCATTCGCAGGTTCCTACATGGTGGAATACCTGACGGACCAGATTGAGGCCCAGGCCGAAGCGTACATCCACAAAATCGATGAGATGGGCGGAGCGCTCAG
>JAKOSR010000044.1 GCA_029777225.1 Chloroflexota bacterium | reverse complement strand
CCGCGGACTATTTTTACGATATTGACATCCAGCCCGCTCACTCCAACGTGCTCTTCCTGTCCACTCACACGCACGGCATCTACAAAAGCACGAACAGCGGAGCTAGCTTTTTCCCCGTAAACACGAACATCACGGACCTATCCACACGCTCCACCGTCCTGGACCCGGCCTTTGCCGGGTTGGTGTATACCGGTGTGTGGCATGGAGAGGGCGTCTATGTTTCATGGAACGGGGGTGTGAGCTGGCAAAAATCCAGCGCCGGCTTGCCCGTGAACGTCAGGGTAATGGGCGTGACGTTGGACCCTTTCGGCCGGACGCAAAAGAGAGTGTTTGCCTATACCTTTGGGAACGGTTTGTTCAGCTCTGATAATTTCGGCGGTGCCTGGGTGACACGAGGCCTGGCCGGCCAGTCGCTCAATGACTTCTTTGTCGCGGATGGCAACCCGCAGCGCTGGTACGCCGCCACACAGGATAATGGCATTTACCGTTCCTCCACCTATGGACAAAGTTGGATTGGCAGCAATGGCACCTTGCGGTTGAATAACATAACCGGCATAGTGCAGGGAATGAAGGGCGAAGATGACCTGTACGTGAGCATCTACGGTAGGGGCGTATTCCAGGTCACGCAGTCCGCGACCAGCTGGGTGGAGCTCAACATGGGGCTTGGAGACCTCGAAGTTGTGTCCCTTGCCGATGTGGATGGAACACTGATGGCCATCACACGCTCCGGGCTTTTCCAGCTCAAGGATGAGGTGTGGACTTCAATAGGAAATCTCCCGCCAGGTACGGTAAGTGGTTCACCGGAAGAGGCGGCTTTCCTTAGCGAGCGCGCCGCAATCCATGCGGAGTACGCGGAGGATACTGAAACTAGCGTCTCATTGGAAAGTGATTTCATGAACAACTCCGGTGGCGTGCCCGTGGTGACGTCGATGGTGTCTTTTGGTCATCACTTTTACGCTGGAACGCTCAATTCGGGTTTATTCATGCTGGAGGACAGCTCTTGGAGCACCATCGCGTTTGCAGGCAGGTCGGTGTACGTACTGGCCATGGATGACGCGCAAAGCACGCTTGCAGCAGCCGTGTGCTCGGCGGAAAAGGATTGTGAAATCGCACGGTTTGATGGTGCCGCCTGGACCACTTTGGGTGAAGTTTTCAGGCGAACCCAGGTATTCTCACTCAAGCAATTCGGCTCCACCTTGTTTGCGGCCACGGAGCAGGGTCTTTTTAGGTGGGAAGAGAGTGAACAGGCGTGGAAGAACGTGCTTTCAGTGAGCGTTCCCATCTACGCGTTGGCCGGCTTCCCTGGGGATGGCTGTCGAATAGCGGCCTCCGGGCAAGGTGTGGTGTTTTGGACTGCTGATTGCGGGCAAACCTGGCAGCGTTACGCGGGTCTGTTGGAAGACTGGCGCTACCAGGAAATTGGGTTTGACTCCCTGGACGAAAACCTGCTTCTCTTGGGCAGCAAGGAAGCCGGAGCGTTTACAATAAACCTTGAGAATTGAAACGATGACAACGAGTGTTCTTTGCGGGATTTCCAAGGCTCGGAGCCAGGCGCGTGGGTGGCAGGTGAACCCATGCTAATCATCATGTCGGATTTGCATTTTGCGGAATCTGATTCTTTCCGGCTGGGCAACATTGCCTTTGACCACAATCTGCCGGCGGAAGTCTATCACGCTTACTTTAATGAAATCGGTAAGTTTATCAGCGATGGCGAGATAAACCGGGTGGAGCTGATACTTGCCGGCGATATCTTCGAAATTAACCGCACCACGATGTGGCTGCGGGACTCCTTGCGGCCGTACCTTAACCTCAAAGACATCACCCCTGGTGGGGAGGTGGAAACACGCATCCTGGAAATTTTGGACGCTATCGCGCGGGAGAAGCGGGTTGAGGAAACACTGGCAATTTTCAGAAATCTTTCCAACATGCTCAACAATCCGGTGACGGTTCACTATATGCCTGGCAACCACGACAGGTTGCTGAACGCCACGCCTGCGTTACGACAGCGTGTGCAAAACCTGTTGGGGATGTCTGAAAACAACGCTCCGTTCCCGAACCAGTACATTCATTACGTGGAAGGGGAAGCCAGGTTCCTTGTGCGTCACGGGCATGAATACGATTCGGCCAATTTTGGCGCCAACCTGAAAACCTGGACGGCAATCCCCACCTTCATCGACAAGGACCTTTACGCCAAACCAGTCTTTGGCGATTTTGTTACCGTGGAGGTGGCTGCCAAACTGCCGTATCTCTTCAAGCGCTACTATGGCGAGGAAACCATCCTCACCGTCCCTGAATTGACCACGATTTACAAACGCCTGGTCGAATTTGATAACGTGCGCCCAGCCCAGGCACTGCTTAATTACCTGTTTACCACCCCCGGTATGGAAAAGAAGGACGTCTGGCGCTTCATTGAGCCTGTTTTCATCCTGGCACTCAAGGAAATGGCAGTGGATTCGGATTATGGCAAAACCATCAAACAGTTGGGGATGGTTAACGGCCCCAGCGCGGTTGGGCTGAAAGCGGTTTTGGGGATGCGTTTTTGGCGGAAGGGAATCCCGTTTTGGCTTTTCCGGCTGTTGCTAGGCCCCATCTCCAAAAGTTCAAAGGTCAGCACACCGCTGCCTGAAGTATCCAAGGAAACCTGCCTGCGACCAGGCGCTTCAAATATCGTGTGTGTCATTTCAGGGCATACACACAACCCAGTCGTGGAGCTGATCCAAGTTAATGGGGGGACGGACAAGTACTATATCAATTCCGGCACGTTCAGAAACGTGATTGCCACGACCGCCGACATGGAAACCTTCAGCAGGTTACGCGCCAAGGCCAGGGTTCTCATTTTTGACAAGACAGAACTGAGCCCTGAGTACACGGATGGCAAGGAATGGTCCTTTGATTTCCAGGCCAAGTACGGTTACGGGCCGGAGGCCTGACAGATTCAGACCCACAGGCTGCCGCGGGTGGCCATAACCTCCGAAAAACCTGATTCTCCACACTTGAAGCACCAAGCCAAAGCCAACCCGCAAGAATTACTAAAAAAGGCCTCTCAAAAGAGAGGCCTTTCATGATCAGTGGTATTACTTCGGCCGATTGGACCTATCGGGAGAGACCTTGTCCTGCTTGAGGGCGCGGATGAGGTCTTCACGGCGTAGAGCCCGTTTGCGGTCGATTTCGACCATCTTGGCTTTATCATCGGAAAGCTTGCGCAAGGCCTCCACCCAGGCCGCGCTGCTGACAGGTGTGTGGTTCACACGCCAGCGATCGACCCTGACAGGCAGTTGGTCCTCATTAGTGAGCTTCTTCAAAGTACGGGTCAGCTTCATGCCCTGTGACTCGAACTCAAAGGTTTCATCCTCGTATACCGGTTTAATGGGGCAGACCTGCATGCAAGCGCCACACTTGATGCAGTAGTAGTCCGCGAGAGCAAGCCGGCCATCGTCGTTGATGTGCAAAGCCCGTGTGGGGCAGATATCCGCGCAGGCAAGGCATCCTTCCACGCAGCGGCTGGTCTCCAGCGTCACAGAACCTGCCCAGGGCTGGCGAACTTCGAACGCGCCCTTGCTCGCCACTTCACACTGCCGGCAATGGATGCAGTTGTCGAAGTCAATTCGCATGGTGTCGCGGCTTTCGTCATAACTGATTACACCCGTTGGGCAATTATCAATGACGAAATCCTTGAGAGTGAAATTGAATAGTTCCCTGCGGAAAATCGTTTTGGCAATCAATTCAGGAAAAGCCTCGTATTCAATCACGGGAATTTCAGGCTTTCCATTGATGGTGATGTCGATGGCGTGTGTGGGGCAAGAGACCACGCAAATGCCACAATTCACGCATTTTTTCTCATCCACTTCCACAGAGGATTTCTTAACGATGCGCCCATTTTCCAGAACAGCGGGAACGTGCGTCAGGGCTTCCTTGGGACAGGCGGTAGGGCCAATCTGGCAGCCGACGCACTTATCCAAATCCCAGGTCATCAGGTAATTACGGGTCATCATGCCACGCCGAATCGACATGGTGTGTTCATCTTTGGTTTTTTGGGCTATGCCGCGTTGACTCATGCTTTCTCCATCTAAATATCCGCGGGCAAGGCGTTTAATTCAGCCAGGCTGAACACAGGGCCATCCTTGCAGATGTATTTTGAACCAATATTGCAGCGTCCACACTTACCCAGGCCACACTTCATGCGCTTTTCCAGGGAGGTGAAAATAGTCTCTGGTGGGAACCCCAAACCAACCAACGCAGGCAGGGTGAACTTGGTCATGATGGGTGGGCCGCACACAATGGCAACTGAATTGACAGGCGACGGCGCAATTTGCTTGACAACATCGGGCACGTAACCCACGTGATGGCTCCAATCCTCTTCAGGGACATCAATCGCCTGGTGCACCTGCATGTCATCTCGCTGGTACCAGCTCTGGATGTCGTGTTTATACATGCACAGCCCCGAGGAGCGCGCGCCGTAAATGACGATTAATTCGCCAAAGTCAGCCCTATTTTGAGCGTGCTGGACGTGCTTGGTGAGGGCGTAGAGCGTTGAGAACGCGCAACCGCCACCGATGATGACCAGGTTTTTACCCTTCCAATCCGCGAGTGGAAAGCCGTTGCCAAGTGGGCCACGCAGGCCAAGGCTATCACCAGGTTGCAGCTGGTGCAGGGCCTTGGTGACCAGACCCATTTTTTGGACGGTAAAGCGCACAAAATCGCCTTCCCAGGCCGCGGAGGCCACGCCAAGGGGAGATTCCCCTTTGCCAAACACGGACAACTGGCAAAATTGGCCAGGATTGAATTTTTCAAAAAATCGAACCCTGTCCTGCTGGTTGACGAACGCCAGTTCCAAGGTTTTCAACGAACGGTCCGTTGATTCGTAATAAGCGTGCAATACACGCATGGGTGTGGGCAGATAGGGGTTGGGGTTTACGGGGTTAGTCCACATGAGGGACCTCGCTTGGTGTGGCCACGGACTTGCGAACCATGGCGCGGATATCCAGGCCGACCGGGCAGTAGCGTACGCAGCGGCCACAACCTGTGCAGCCAGTCTGGCCCGTGTGGTCCAGCCAGTAGCTATACTTGTGCATAAGCCGTTGGCGGGTGCGTTCCCTCCGGCTTGGCCGGGGGTTATGGCCGGATGCCTCGATGGAATAGACCTTGAACATGCAGGTGTCCCAGTTCCGCTCACGCGTGGACTTGCGAACTTCGTCCACGATGTCAAAGCAGAAGCATGTGGGGCAGAGGAAGGTACAGATGCCGCAGCCAAGGCAGGATTTGGCGAAATCCTCCCAAATCTCATTTTCAAATAGTTCATCCAGATGCGCCTTTAGGCCTTCACGTCCAAAGGCAATTGGCATTTCCCGCGTGGCTTTCTCCTGGATGGCTTGGATTGTTTGCGTCGTTTCAGCAGAGGCCACAGTCAGGTTCTCGAAAAGCGAAACGCCTCGCTCCGTGAGAGGTTCCACCGCGTAGGTGTCACCCAAATCGGTCAGGATCGCGTCCAATCCGGAACGATCAAACGGACCTGACTCCACGGATGTGCAAAAACAAGTGGCGCAGGGCTGGTCACAACCCAAACCCACGAGGACGGATTGGTCCCGGCGGGCTTGCCAGAAGGGATCGGGATTATCTTCCGATGAGAACACGCTGTCGAGCAAGGTAACAGCCTTGGCGTCACAGGGCCGGATTCCAAAAATTATGCGCGGTTGATCAGGTGTTTTGGCTGATTCCAGCTCGCGCTTCTGTGGGTTGTATTTGAGCAGGGTTTCAGATTGGGGCAGGAAGAGTGCCTTGGGAGGAAAGCGGGTGTTGTGAGGTTCTTCTACGCTCAGCTCAAAATCCTCACCAACGGGCAGGAATTGGGCATATTTCTGTACTTTTTGTGGCGCGTAGACATGCGCTTTGGATGTCCATGCCCGCAGGGTCTGGTTTACTTCAGATTTTTTGAGGAGGTATGTCATTTGGATGTCCCTCCAGCGACAAAGCGATTTTTGTCATCCAGGTTGAAGGCCGCGAAGGGCGTCTGGGTTTTGGCGTCCAGGCCCGCTACGAACTGGTACTTGTCGTACATATCGGTATTGAGTTTGTCTGTGAGGTAGGTCATGTGGATGTCCATGGGGCAGGCACGTTCGCAGGCTCCACAGCTTGTGCAGCGACCAGTCTGGTGGAAGGCGCGGATGATATGCCAGCCCTGCATGCCAGCAGGGGTGACGCCGCTTTCCGTCCAGCGTGGGCCGGTGTGGTCCACAAAACATTCCTCGCAGTAGCACATCGGGCAGGCTTCACGGCAGGCGTAACAGCGGATGCAACGCTCGCTTTCCTGTCTGAAGTATTCGTAGCGTGTCTGGATGCCGAGTGCTTCAAAATTCTTGACGCGTTCCCGCAACAGGTGGGGGTCTTGTTCCGCGACAGGTTTGCCGATTGTGACGTCTGTTCCCAGCGGGTTCTTCTGCGTGCAACGCAGGCAGGACCCGTGCATTAATGCCGCGCGGTCCAAGGTGAATTCACCTTTGGGCGTGCGGACGACCACGATATCGGCCTGGTCCTGTACCGAAAGCACATCCTCGCCAACGGCTTCAACAATCTTGCGCCAATCCACTATGCCTTCGCAAGGGATGCCAATCAGGTAAAGGTTCTCACGGGGATGTTGGTTTTCCAGGACCAGCGCGTTCACAGAGCGACTTTCACACCCTCGCACCACCATGGCAATTTTCTTTTCACGGGGATAACGGGTCAGGTAATTGGCCAGGTTATTTTGGCAAAGACCGTTATAAACCAGGTCGTTTACGGCTTCCGCGTCGGTGAAGAAAGCTGGTTGAGGACGCAGTGGCGTATCGGCCTGCTTAAAGGCGATGACCACATCCGCCAGGTTTTCGGATAAAAGGCGCTGGGCTTCAGCCAGAATTCTGTTCTCAAGCTCAGTCATGGGCGCCTCCCTGCGGTAAAACAGAGCGCGTGTTCAGCGAATGGCTCTTTCCGAGCGCTTCCACTTTTTTGCTGAACTCGGCGACATCTTTCTGGATGCGCCCGCGGTCCTGCAGGTCCAGCCATGTGAAACAAATCCGGTCCTCATCGTAACCGACGTAATTCAAGAAATCAGAAAATTCATCCATCTGCCGGCGGGCTGAAAGATTGCCTTCCTTAAAATGGCACTTCTCGGGCACGCATCCACTAATCATGACCCCATCCGCGCCACCTTGCACCGCGTTCAAAATGAACAAGGGATCGAGCCTGCCGGTGCAGGGCACCTTGGTCAGGTGCACGTTTTCTGGCAGGTGATGGTCCACCCAATCCTGATCCTCCGGGGCGTAGAGGCACCATTGACATTGAAACAAGACGATTTTTTTGGCAGTATCCATTAGAACTCCGCCTCTTCCGGCTGCAGCCAATCCCAGAGGTTCTCCACAAGGTCCTGGTTGCTAAATTTTTCTGCCACACCAATCGAATTGGACCGGCAAACCGCGCCGCAAATCCCGCAGGCCATGCACAAGGCTGTATCTACCACCGCGACGGGTAACAGTCCGCGCCACGGGACCTTGCGGACCTGCAGTGAGATGGCATCGTACGGACAGGCTTCCTTGCATAAACCGCAGGCCACGCAGGTCTGTTGGTTCACTGTGGCCGTGGGCAGTGGTTGGGGATGACCGTTCTGGACGGCGACCTTCTTTGCGGCAGCAATGACACCGGAAATGTGAATCTGTTGCGGGCAGGCCGGGTAGCACAAGTCGCACGCCGAACACAACCAGGTGGTTGTGCTGGCGTAAGCTTCCTCGCGCATGTCCATGGCAATCAGCCGCAGCAGGCGCCGGGGGTTGAATTCTCCGTCGACTTTCTGCTGAATCATGCATTTACTGGTGCAGGTTCCGCAGGAATAGCACATTTCAAGGTTCTCACCACCGGGGATGAGACGTACTTCGTCAGCAAGACGGGAAAGGCTCATGCCGCCACCCCTTTCTTGCTCAACATCGTGTTCACCAGCACTTCAGTTTGCTCCATGGCCTTTTGCATGCCTGGGATATTTGGCAGGCGAGTGAGGCGTTTAGCCATTTCCGGCCTGGTTCTTTCAATTTCCGCCAGCAAATCCGATTCGGGGATGGCATCCAATGCCGCCTGCATTTCATTCAGCACGCGCGCGTACTTGTCACCTTCCGCCGCGCTAATCCACTCAATCCGAAAGCGTCCGGGGCTGATGCCCATGCGGTCGAAGATGGTTTCAAGACGTTTGGCGCGTTTGGCACCCACAATCTGCCCGGTTATGTAATGGCAGTCCTGGGGATGGCAACCGGAATACAAGACGCCACCCGCTCCAAGCCGGTAGGCTTCATAAATAAAGTCAGAGTCCATCCGGGCTGAGCACATCACTTTGATGCCCCGTTCGTTGGCGGTGTATTCAAAATGACTGGTGCCTGCCAGGTCCGCGCCACCATAAGAACACCAGTGGCAACGCAAGGCCAGGATTTTCTTGTGTGGTTCCGTGGCCAGGAGCGCCCGGATTTGGGCCAGGATTTGCGCGTCAGTGTAGTGCAACTGGGTGATGGCATCGTGCGGGCATTCCGCCACGCAACCGCCGCAGCCGTGGCATTTGGCGTTGATGACAGAAGCTGCCCGCCCTTGTTCGTAGTCAATCGCGCCGTAGGGGCAGGCGCGTTCGCACAAACCACAGGCTTTGCCTTGCGCGCTGACGCACCGGTCGGGCCAGACGGCCGCGATGGTCGGTTCAATTTGCCAGCTATCCGCATGCAGGATGCGCGAGGCCCTGGAAGCTGCGGCTGACCCCTGAGCAACGCTCGCGGGGATGTCCTTGGGCCCCTGGCAGGCGCCGGCGAAGAAAATTCCGTCGGTCGGGCTATCCATGGGGCGCAGCTTTGGGTGGTATTCCATGAACCAACCGCCGGGGCTCTGCGCGACGTTCAACACCGAGCTCATGTGGTTTTGGTCTGGTTGTGGCACGGCGGCCTGGTTTAACATCACCAGATCATATTCGTGTTCCACGACCTTCCCCAGGGAGATATCTTCACTGTGCAGGAAGAGATTGTGCGTTTCCGGGTCTTCGGTAATCATCGCCGGGCGTCCCTGGATGAAATGAATCCCCATGGCACGGGCGCGGTTATAGAATTCCTCGTAACCCTTGGATGGCGTGCGG
>JAKOSR010000043.1 GCA_029777225.1 Chloroflexota bacterium | reverse complement strand
GGCACGATAGCACGATGGAAAGCGCCAGCAATGCCCTGCGGGACCAGCGGTCGGCCAATGCCCCAATTGGCAGTGAAAGAAGCGCGCTGCCAATGATGACAGCCCCGCCGATGAGGCTGTATTCGCTTTTACTCACCCCAATGTAATGGTTGATGTAAACAATCATGTACGGAAAGGCCACCTGGAAGCCAATGCCCATGAGCATGCTGACCAGCAGCAAAATGAACAGCGTGGGGTTGTCCCGCACTGTGCTCCAGCTGAACAGGGACCGAATCTCAGACCAGTAGGGCTTTCGGTCGACCTCGTCCGCAGTCGCGGCAGGCTCCCGCAGTTGGCTGCCGGCCAGGAAGCCGGCCAGCATCACCAGACCACCCAACGCGTAGAAGAAAACAAAATAACCCACCTGCTCGATCAGCACACCAGCGGCCACAATGGAAATCAGCTGGGCGATGAACAGGCACAGGCTCAGCAGACCCTCCACCCGGCCACGCTTGTCGTTCGGGGTAACGTCAGCCGTCCAGGCATTGAACGCCGCGTCGTTGGCGGTGGAACCGAAAAAAGTCATCAGGCAGTCAAAGAGGATGACCATCAGCACGGCGATATTGGCCTGCTTTACAAACGCGCTCATCGGGAAGAGCACCGTCATCAGCCCCCACAACACGTACCCGACCAAAATGAAGGGCTTGCGCCGGCCCCAACGCGAGCGCGTGCGGTCGCTTAGTGTGCCCATCAGGATGGTGGTTAAGGTGGCCACAACCGCGCTGGCCGCCACCATCCAGGCCACCGGTCGCGGATCTGGCGTGATGGTATCGTAGACAAAAGCGTTAAACCAGGAATTTTCCACTGCCCAGGCAATTTGCCCGGTGATGGCCAGCACCGCCATCACAATCCAGGTCCTGGAACCCAGCGTGTCCCGGGTTGCCGTGTTACCCTCTTCCATATCCTCACCTCCAAGTTTTATCCCCCAATTGTATGCCAACCAGTGCGATTCCGGGTGATTTTGACCCGCCCTGGCATCTATGGAAGCATCCATCGTGTATCACGGTTTTTTGTGGGGGGTGCGTTCTGCATTTGAACACACCACAACCTAACTCCATAGAATTCCATTTTGAGGAATAACACACGTCGTTCTGCAGGAATCCAAGCAAAAAAAAGACCCCAAAAAGGGGTCTTTTGCTTCTTAGGAGGTGGTTATTTCGCGGTCGCGGTTTCGACCACTTTCGCGAAAGCCTGCGGATCACGCACGGCCAGGTCAGCCAAAACCTTGCGGTTCAGGATGACGTTGGACTGGCGCATCGCGCTAATCAGGCGGCTGTAGGTCAGTCCATTCAGACGCGCGGCAGCATTGATGCGAACAATCCAAAGCCGGCGCAAATCGCGCTTGCGGTTGCGGCGGTCGTTATAAGCGTACCACTGGCTCTTCATGAAAGATTCATTGGCGCGCTTGAACAAATGATGTCTTGTACCTTCGTACCCCTTGTTATGGGCGATCAGCCGTTGGTGACGGCGGCGGCGGTACGGTCCACTCTTTACTCTTGCCATGCTATTTACTCCTTTGCGGTCCCCTGGGCGTCGGACTTTTCAAGTCCAGTTGCGCACACCCAGCAGCCACACTAAAACGGGTTGACTCGGACTAAATTAGTCCTTTTTGCTCATGTAGGGTGCCAAACGCTTGATGTGTTTCACCAGGCTGTTGGACTTGACTGCAATGGTCTCAGCGAGCAAAGCCTTGGTTCGCTTGGACGTATTGCGGCGCAAGTGACCCTTACCGATTTTGGTCCGAACGACCATCCCGGTGCCGGTGGTGCGGAAGCGTTTTGACGTAGCCTTATGAGTCTTTAGCTTGTACTTTCCACTACTCTGTTTGCGGGGCACGATCAAACTCCTCTAAGAAAATCCAACGGCTGTGAAACGTCCGCAGCCGCTGGTTAATTAACCAAAATTGGATTATACCATAATTCAGGGTGAGTCAACACCCCTTTTTCCGCCCGGCTTACTTCTTGGGCGTGAGCATCATGAACATGGTCTTGCCTTCCATGTTCGGTGGCTGTTCAATTTCCGCCACATCCTTGAGCTCTTCAGCGATTTCACGCAGATCTTCCAAGGCCAACTCAGGATAGGTGATTTCCCGCCCTCTAAAGCGGATGGTCACGCGCACCTTCTTGCCAGATTTCAGCCAGCCGCGCGCGTCGTCCACCTTGAAACTTCGGTGGCTTTCACCGGTTTTGGGGCGCAAACGGATTTCCTTGATTTCAATCACTGTCTGGGCTTTGCGCGCTTCGCGTTCCTTCTTTTCTTTCTCGTAAAGGAATTTGCTGTAGTTGATGATCTTACAGACAGGCGGGTCGGCGTTGGGGGCAATTTCAACCAGGTCCAAGCCAGCTGCGTCAGCGCGATTTAGGGCTTCATCAATGGAGACGATTCCGGCGTTTTCTCCATTCTGATCCACAAGCCTTACACGTTCACTGCGGATGCGTTCATTAATGCGATATTCTGATTTACTGCTAATTTTTATTCTCCTCGAAAATAGTACGGATTTATAGAACTCCGCCTCAAGGCGGGTCTGGAAATATATTACCATAGCCGAACGGGAATAGTCAACGTTTTTCCAGGAAAAACATGCCGGGATGTTCCAAGCTTTGCGCGTTTACCTAATAAGTGTGATCGACCCCGTCCACACTCGAAAATTTGAGTGTAAAATCAACAATTAAGGAGATAAACCATGGACCTCGATAAGAACCTCGAAAAGTATGCCGACCTGCTCGTCAGCGTTGGCCTGAACCTGAAATCCGGCGACAACCTCGCTATCCGCATGACCGAAGACTGCCTGCCCCTGGTCAGGCATATTGCTAAAAAGGCTTACCAACGCGGCGTCAAGGACATCCGCCTTGAATTTGGCGACGACTCCATCACCCTGGACCGCTTCTTATACGGTTCGGATGACGCCATCGGCTATTACCCCGACTACGTGGTGGACTACATGGAAAAACTCTTCCAGGACCACCATCACGTGCTGTCCCTGGTCGCCCCAGACCCGGACCTGCTCAAACCTGTTGACCCCGCCCGCATTGCGCGTTGGCAAAAAGTGGCTGGGATGGCGGCCAAGCGCATCCAACATTACACGATGGAAAATGAGGTCAAATGGTGCGTGGCCGGCGTGGCTTGTCCAGCCTGGGCCAAAGCCGCGTTTCCGCAATTGCCCGCGGAAGAAGCCTTGGCCAAGCTTTGGGAGAACATCTTTATGGCTACTCGCGTGGACCAGGAAGACCCGGTGAAAGCCTGGTGGGAGCACGACGCCGCGCTCAAGCGCAGGCAGGATTTCCTCAACAATGCCCGCTTTGAAAAGCTGCATTACCACGGCCCGGGAACAAACCTCGAGGTGTATCTTGTACCCAACCACATCTGGGTGGGTGGTTCGGGTTTCAGCAAGGATGGCGACGTTTTTATGGCCAACATCCCGACCGAAGAAATCTTCTGCATGCCACACGCTGACAAGGTGAACGGCACCCTGCGCGCGCGCATGCCCCTTTCCGTACGTGGCCAAATCGTCGATAAGTTCCATTTCACCTTCAAGGATGGCCAGGTCGTGGATTTTGGCGCCGAAGTTGGCCAGCAAATTTTGGCCGACCTGCTGGAAATGGATGAGGGTGCCAAACGCCTCGGCGAAGCCGCCCTGGTGGCGCACAATTCCCCCATCAGCAACACTGGCATCCTTTTCAAAAATACATTGTTTGACGAAAACGCCTCTTGTCATTTTGCCTTGGGCGCGGCCTACAGTGAAAACCTGGAAGGCAGCACCGAGCGCAGCAACGAGGAAAACCGTAAACTGGGTATGAACGACTCCATGATACACGTGGATTTCATGGTCGGTGGCCCAGACGTGACCGTGACAGGCATTAAATCGGACGGAAGCGATATCGTCCTGCTCAAAGATGGTGAGTGGCAGGTGTAGCCCTCAAGTAGATATAATGGCACCGCGCGGGATGATGAGTCCAGCGCGGTTTTTGTTCTTGCCGGTCCCGCGAAGCGTCCCCGAAGCGCAGAGGTGTGGGACAAGACCGCGTGAGGAGCTTGACCGAAGGTCTCCATCTCCCTTCCCGCCAATCATCCTTCATCCAGTTCCAGACAGACATTGCAGGGGTACCTGCTCCAGGGAAGTAGTCCCGGGAATGCAACCTTCGCCCGATGGACTCTCACTGTGGATCAGGTCAGGGTCGCATCTACAATAACAAATCTCTGGAAAATAAAAAATATTCTGAAAAAAACTGTTTGTACCTCCAAACATTGCCAACAAAAAGTCCAAGTTTGACAAGTTTGCCAAGTTTTATACTCACACTTGTTGGCAAACTTACACACGGCGTTGGAAAACTTGACGTTAATTTTCTACTGAAGACCTTCAAATCGTAGTTGTGGAAGACCTCCACCTTCTTTTTTGCCTATCAAATAACCCGCGGCTGAACCTTCACAGGTTTGTCCAAATTCTAAAAAGCAAGAGCCCGCTTGATGCGGGCTCCTCGTCTTAACCCTAAATCTCAAATCTTTTCAGCAATTTCCTTCAGTGCCAGCGCCAGGAATTCTTCCACGCTCATCGCGCCAGGGTTTTCACCGCTCCGCCGGCGCAGAGCCACCTGGCCGGCTTCCATTTCGCGGTCGCCAATCACGAGCATGTAAGGCACTTTTTCCTTCTGGGCGTCGCGAATCTTGGCATTCATGCGGTCCGCCCGGGCATCCACACTGACGCGCAGGCCCGCCTTTTTGTACTTCGCAGCCACCTCGTTGGCAAAATCCACATGCCGGTCAGCAATCGGGATGAGGGTGACCTGCTTGGGAGAGAGCCAGGCCGGGAACGCGCCACCATAATGCTCAATCAAAACGCCAAAGAAGCGCTCCATCGAGCCCAGCAACGCGCGGTGAATCATGTAGGGCCGATGGGGCTGGCCATCTTCGCCGACGTACTCCAGGCCGAAGCGCTCCGGCTCGTTGAAGTCGAACTGGATGGTGGAGAGCTGCCATTCCCGTCCGAGCGCGTCGTTGATTTTCAGGTCAATCTTGGGCCCATAAAAGGCACCGCCACCCGCGTCCACCTCGTATGGCAGGCCGGCACGCTTGAGGGAATCCTCCAGCGCGTGTTCCGCGGCTGTCCACTGCTCGGGATCGCCCACGCTTTTTTCCGGTTTGGTACTGAGGAAAGCATGAATTTCCTTGAAACCGAAGGCTCTCAGGATATTCAGGCTGAAATCGAGCACAAAATCAATTTCCTCTGGCATCTGGTCTGGCCGGCAGAAGTGGTGCGCGTCGTCCTGGGTGAAGCCTCGCACGCGCATCAGGCCATGCAACACGCCAGAGCGCTCGTAGCGATACACCGTGCCCTTTTCCGCGAAGCGCAGGGGCAGGTCGCGATAGGAGCGCAGGCTGTTCTTGTAAATATGCAGATGGAACGGGCAGTTCATCGGCTTAATGAAGTACTGCTGGCCCTCAATCTCAATCGGCGAATACATGTTTTCCTTGTAGAAGCCAAGGTGTCCGCTGGTTTCCCAAAGGGTGGCCTTGCCGATATGCGGAGTGTAGACAAAGTCGTACCCGTTGGCCATATGCTCGTCTTCCCAGAAGCGTTCTATCTGGTGACGAATCATGCCGCCGTTCGGGTGCCACAGGATGAGCCCCTGGCCCACCTCGTCATTCTGGCTGTAGAGGTCAAGTTCCTTGCCCAGTTTGCGGTGGTCACGTTTGCGGGCCTCTTCCATCTTCCATAAATAGGCTTCCAGTTCATCCTTGCTTTCCCAGGCCGTACCATAGATGCGCTGCAGCATGGGGCGCTTTTCATCACCGCGCCAATAAGCCCCGGCGACATTCAATAGCTTGATGGCCTTGGGATTGATTTCGGACGTGTTGGCCACGTGAGGCCCGCGGCAGAGGTCCGTGAACCGACCAGATTTATAGATGGTGATGGGCACAACTTCATCGGTCGGGTTACCGTCATCATCCAGGCCGCCGTTCTCCAACCCTTCGATGAGTTCCAGCTTGAAGGGTTGGTCCGCGAAGAGTTTGCGTGCATCCTGCGCGGAAATTTCCTCACAGTTGAAGCTCTCCTTTTGGGCAATCAGCTGCTTCATGCGCTCTTCAATTTCCGCCAGGTCTTCTGGAGTAAGCGACCGGGGCAGGTCAAAATCGTAATAAAAACCATCCTCAATGGGCGGGCCGATAGCCACCCGGCCAGTGGGGAATTTTTCCAGAACGGCTTCGGCCATCACGTGCGCGGTACTGTGGCGGATGCGGTAAAGGTGCGACTTCTCGTATTCTTCCTTGTTTGCTGACATTTCTTCCTCCTCACAGCTCCAGGCGTTGGTTTGGAGCCGTGTTCATTAAAATAAAAAGACCCTGCGCCCTGGGGCGAGAGGTCTCTCACGCGGTTCCACCCAGATTACCCCAAGCCGGGGCATCTCGATTTGCTGATAACGGGGCGTCCGTTCGCCTTAGTTGGTCTTCCGTTCAGGCTCATGCTGACGGGTGGTTTTCACCTGGTGTTCCCGGCGCTTTCTCACCAGCCAGCGCCTCTCTGAGGGATAATCCAGATTACTCGTCCCGTGTATTTGCTTATGTAGGACAAATCATACTTTATTTCAGTGAAAATGCAAGTTTTTTGTGCGGCAGACTATAATGAATATATACAAGGAGGCTGTCATGCTTGAACTCCCGGAAACCCACACACTCGCCAGCCAAATCCAAGCCAATCTTGTTGGCAGGACCATCACCCAAGTGATTGCCGCGCAAAACCCGCACAAGTTTGCCTGGTACAACGGTGACCCCGCAACATACCCCGCCAGACTGGTCGGCAACACCATCCAGGGCGCGGAAGCGCATGGTATGTTCATTAAGGTGCAACTCGACCGCGCCACCCTGCTATTTAGCGATGGGGTCAACTTGCGCTGGCACCCAGCAGCCGGGCCAGTTCCCGCCAAACACCAATTGTTACTCGCGTTTGATGACAGTACCACGCTCTGCGCGACAGTTGGTATGTATGGCGGTCTGCAAGCCTGGGCCAAAAGTGAATCGTTCGAAAATCCGTATTACACAACCGCGCTGGAAAAACCTTCACCGCTCTCAGAAGCATTTAATTGGAACCATTTTAGCCAGTTGATGGCTGATGTAAAGGTCCAGCAACTCAGCGTCAAAGCTGCCTTGGCCACCGAACAACGCATTCCTGGGCTGGGCAATGGCTGCCTGCAGGATATTCTTTGGTTTGCCCGCTTGAACCCTCACAGGAAGGTTAACACGCTCTCAGCAGGCGAACTAAAAGGGCTTTATGAAAGCATCAGAGAGACCTTGCTTCAAATGACCCAACTGGGCGGCAGAAGCACAGAAAAAGACCTGTTTGGAAAAGCTGGCGGCTACCCGGTGGAACTGTGCGCCACGAATGCGGGCGGATACTGTTCCCATTGTGGCGGGATCATTATCAAAGAGGCCTACATGGGCGGAAGTGTCTATTATTGCGGAAGTTGCCAGCCAAGGTGACCATCAGTTCGCACTAAGTTTTGCCCATGGGGTAGACGCAGCTAGGATTCTTCGCGAACGTTCACACCCAAACCCGGCGCGTTAGGGACATGGACCGCGGCATTTTCATCCATGCGCATCCCTTGAAAGGGGTCGTTGGTGATCAGCAGACTGGCGTCCAGGTCCAGCCAGTCGGCAAGCCCGGCAAGGTGCGACATGGCGGTTAGGCCGATGGAGGTTTCTATCATACAACCCAGCATGATGGCCATGGTGGCCCGCTTGGCATAGGAAATCATCGCCAGCGCGGGGCCCAGGCCGCCTACTTTCATCAGCTTGATATTGACGCCACGCACGCCGACCTCTGCCAGGGACTGGACGTCCAGGAGAGAACGCACGGACTCGTCCGCGTAGATGGGTATCGTGGTGCGTGCCTGGAGCTTGCCCAACCCTTCAAAATCCGCCGCGGGGAGGGGCTGCTCAAGCAAGGCCACCTCTGCGCGACTGAGAAGCGGGAGGTATGCCAGGGCCTGATCCAGGGTCCATCCGGCATTCGCGTCCACCAAAAGGCAGGCGTCCGGCCTTGCATCCCGGACCGCGCGTAAGCGGGCCATGTCTTCTTCATCGCTGCCCAGCTTTAACTTGATGATGGGGTACGTGCTTACCCGCAAGGCCTCCTTCGCCATCCCCTCTGGGGTATCCACGGAAATGGTAAAGCTGCTTGTTTTCCTGGCTGGTTTGGGTAAACCCAGGGCCGCGTAAAGTGGTTGGCCCTGTTTACGGCTGACCAAATCGTGCAAGGCAATGTCCACTGCTGCCCGCGCTGGCGCCGGACCATCAGGGTCAATCCATGCCTGGATGTCTTCAACCCGCCTGGGAAGCGAGTCTGTCCTGCTGGCATTCCGCTGCCAATAGCGCACCATTTCCTTTTCATCGATATGGTAATAGGGTGGGATGGTGCCCTCACCCCAGGCAGCATCGCCCTGGAACCGCAGCCAGTGCGCCACGCGCTCCATGCTGGCGCCATACGACAGCTTGAAAGGCGTGCGGAGTTTCAGGCGGATTGTTTCCCAGGTGAAAAGCACGTCAGAAGATTGGTTCATTTCGCGGCGCAGCCAGGCTTTCAGGCAAAATGACAGGCCACGTAATGCCTTGGTTCAATTTCGCGATATTCGGGGTCGGTGTTGAAGCAGATTGCTTGCGCCATCGGACAACGCGTATTGAAATTGCAACCATTGGGCGGGTTGAGCGGGCTAGGAATATCGCCTTTCAGCAGGATGCGTTGCCGGTCCCTGGCTTTGCGCGGATTTGGTATGGGCACAGCCGACATCAGCGCTCTGGTGTAGGGATGCCTGGGGCGAAGGTAGATTTCATTACGGTCAGCCAGTTCCATCACCTTGCCAAGGTACATCACCACCATCCTATCGCTGATGTGCCGCACCATGCTGAGGTCATGCGCGACGAAGATGTAGGTGAGGCCCAGCCTGTCCTGGAGTTCCTCCAGCAGGTTGACCACCTGCGCCTGGATGCTGACATCCAGCGAAGATATCGGTTCGTCGCAGATGACCAAATCCGGGTTGAGGGCCAGGGCTCGGGCGATGCCGATGCGCTGGCGCTGGCCACCCGAAAACTCGTGCGGGTACCGGTTGACAAAGTCTGGGTTTAAACCCACCAGCCTGAGCAAGTCCTGGACCTTATCCTGCTTTTCCTTGCCCCCAAGGTCGGTGTGGACGTCCAGCGGGGCAGAAATTATATTACCAACCGTCATACGGGGGTTAAGCGACGCGTAAGGGTCCTGGAAAATCATTTGCATCCGCCGGCGGATTTTTCGCAGCTCGTTTTCTGCGAGGCTGGTCAGGTCAATGCCATCAAAGATGATATTCCCTGAGGTTGGCCGGTAAAGCTGCAGGATGGTGCGGGCGACGGTGGTCTTTCCGCATCCGGTTTCGCCCACCAGGCCAAGCGTTTCGCCATCAAAAACCTCAAAGCTGACATCATCCACCGCTTTGACATACCGAGTCTGGCGGTTGGTGAACAGGCCGCGCGACACAGGGAAGTATTTTTTCAGGTTGATGACCTGTAAGAGAACCTTGTTTTCAGAGTTCATGCCACCCCAAATCCCTGGATTTCACGCCATCGCCAGCAGGCCACGGTATGGCCGGCTTCCTGGGCGTTTTCCAGCTGTGGTCTTTCCTGATGGCATTGTTCCACGCGGTAGGTGCACCGCGCGAAGAACGGGCATCCTTCAGGCAACGCGATCAAATCCGGTGGGAGACCCGGGATGGAAATGAGCTTGGTGCCAGGGGCTTCGTCAATGCTGGGCAGGGAGCCGAGCAGCCCCATGGTGTAGGGGTGCAGGGTATGGTTGTAAATGTCATCCACAAAACCCCGCTCAATGATGAAACCGGCATACATGACGTTGATGCGATGCACCATTTCCGCCACGATGCCCAGGTCGTGGGTAATCCACATCACAGACATACCCAATTCCTCCTGCAAGCGAATGACCAGGTTGATAATCTGGGCCTGGATGGTGACATCCAGCGCGGTGGTTGGCTCGTCCGCAATCAGCAGCTTGGGCTCACAGGAGAGTGCCATGGCAATCATGGCCCTTTGGCGCATACCGCCCGAAAATTGGTGGGGGTAATTGTCAAAGCGTTTCGTTGCTTCCGGAATGCCCACCAGGTTCAAAAGTTCGATGGCACGGACCTTGGCCTGGCTGCGGTTCATTTTCTTATGCAGCATCAGGGCTTCCGAGATTTGGAAACCAACCGTGTAAACTGGGTTCAGCGAGGACATTGGGTCTTGGAAGACCATCGCGATTTCATGCCCCCGCACCATGCGCATCTCCCTTTCTGAAAGCTTCAGTAAATCGCGCCCGCCAAAGAACACCTCCCCGGCGGGGATTTCTCCTGGTGGGATCTGGATGAGACGCATGATGGACAAGGCGTGCACGCTTTTCCCGCAGCCACTCTCCCCCACCACGCCAAGGATTTCTCCTGGGTCCAACGTGTAGGAGATGCCGTTCACCGCGTTCACAACCCCATCCTGCGTGTAGAAGCGCGTCGTCAGGTTCTTGATTTCCATCAAAGGTTTCATGGCGGTTCCGTTTGTCATACGCGCATCTTGGGGTCAAGGGCGTCGCGTAAGCCATCGCCCAACAGGTTAAAACCCAGCACGCTAAACATGATTGCCAGGCCTGGGAAAAGCACAGCCCACCAGGCCCCGCTGGATAAATACTTGTAGCTATCGCCCAACATGGCACCCCATTCCGGTTCAGGTGGAATGGCTCCCAACCCCAGGAAGCCCAAAGCCGCTGCGGAGAGGATGGCGTTGGCCAGACCCATGGTGGCCTGTACAATGATGGGGGACAGGATATTTGGGACAATGTGTTTGAACAGGATGCGCCCGTGCCCTTCTCCCACTGAGTGCGCGGCCAACACGTACTCCTTTTGGGTCACCGAAAGCACAGCCGAGCGTGCGAGCCGGGCGTAGATGGGGATGCCGACCACACCAATGGCAATCATGCCCTTTTCCAGGCCCGGGCCTAAAAATGCAACAATCGCGATGGCCAACAGGTAGCTTGGGAATGAAAGGATGATATCCATCACACGCATCACAATGCTTGAAAAGACCTTACCACCCACAGGCCTCGCCAATAACAAGCCGATACTCAAACCAACCAGTCCGCACACCAGCGCGACCATTGGTCCAACGAGAAAACCCGAGGTACCCCCAATTAACGCCCCCGCCAGGCCATATTCCACGAGGCGGGGAGAAGACTTTTTGGAGGTTTTACCATGTAGAAGGGACGAGGCAACCCCCAGCAAGCCAAATAGAACCGCCTGGAAAGGTTGCCTGGCAATCCAGGCTGGCAAAGCGCCGAGCCCCAGCCCCAAGGCGGCCATCAGGATCGTCCTCTCCCTGCGATTCAGGTCCGTGCTTTCAAAAAAGCCTGCCAGCAGGCCCAGGAGGCCCCCGATGGAAAGTGAAATGCCGACAGCCACCAGCCCAACCCGCAGAGAATTCCATCCCCCATGCACAACTCGCCGGAAGATATCCCGACCCAATTTATCTGTTCCAAAGATGTGGATTTGAGTGGATTTCTCCGTAGTCCTCAGATTTGGTGCCAGAAGCTTGGCGCTGTAATTCAAATCCATTTTCGCGTCGTACTTCCAGAAAAAGTGCGCGCCAACGGCTGAAAGCACAAACACAGCCACCACAACCAGCCCTATCATGGCTGTGCGATTGGAAATCAGCCTGCGCCAGGCGTCCAGCCAGAGCGAGCGGTGCTCGCGCACCGCGAAATCATTGATTTCTTCCGTAACAGGTGGGAGTTCTGTCATGGCAGGTCTCATTCGTAGGAGATGCGCGGGTCCAGCAGCGCGTAGGAAAGGTCAACCAGTAGGTTGACCACTAGGAAGATGATGGCAATCAACAAGGTTACACCCTGCACAATCGGGTAATCCCTTCCGAGGATGGAGTCGTATACCCACTTCCCGATTCCGGGCCACGAGAAAATGGTCTCGGTGAGCACCGCGCCAGCCAGCAACGTTCCTGCCTGGATGCCAATGATAGTGATAACGGGCAGGAAAGCATTCTTGAGCGCGTGCCTAAAAAGCACAATCCGCTCGGAAAGGCCTTTGGCGGAGGCTGTGCGAATGTAATCCTCCTGCAACACATCCAGCATGCTGGAGCGGGTCATGCGGGTGATGATGGCGGTCGGGATAGTGGCAAGTGAGATGGCAGGCATCAGGATATGCAGAAAAGCGTCCTTGAACCCCACCCAATTGCCAGTTAACAGGCTGTCCAATAAAAGCAGGTTGGTGATAGGCTTGATGACGATGCCGCTGGAAAGCCGGCTTCCCGACGGCAACCACTTCATGATGACGGCAAAAAACATAATTTCCATGATGCCGAGCCAGAAAATTGGCACAGAAACACCAACCAAAGACCCAATCATGGTGGCACCGTCCAGGAATGAATTTCGCCTGGACGCGGATAAGATTCCGATTGGAATGCCCACCACCAGGGCAATACTCATGGCCAGCAACGAGAGCTCAACGGTGGCGGGAAACCGCTCCTTGAGGGTTTCAGCAATGGGAATGCGACGGTGGATGGATTCACCGAGGTCAAACTGCAACAGCCGGCCAAAATAGCGCACGTACTGGCTGTCAAAAAATCCGGGCAGGTCACCCTCAGCCAGAGCGTCCCTATCCAGGAAGGCAGGCTTATCCAGGCCAAATTGCTCCCTAATCCGCGCAACGTTTTCAGCATTCGCATGCTCCCCCAGCATTGCCACAGCCGGATCGCCAGGGATGAGCCGCTGGAAAAGGAATATCACCAGCGTAACGCCGATAAGCGTGGGTATCACAGAGAGCAACCTGCGTAAGATATACCGGCCCAAGATGACCTCGCTTTAGTTAGAAACATGGGGGGCGGTATTCGGACCGCCCCCCAAACTTAATTGGCTTGTCCTTTAATCGTTCAGCCCAAAAGGACTTGGCCTAGTTTGAAAACCAAACAAACTCATAGTTTTCCGCGCCAACCGGTTGGGGTACGTACCCCTGGACGGCAGCGGAAAGGATGAGCGGTGTGTTGTTGTGGCCTAGCCAGATGCGGGCAACATCATCGTGCAGCATTTGCTCAGCCTGGCGGTAGAGCGCGGCACGCGCCTCAGGATCGGGCAGGGTGACAGCTTCCTGGAGGATTGCGGCCAAATCGGCGTTCTGGTACCACCCTTCACGTTTGATGGGTTCAGCACCGGTGGCATAGAAATAACCCAGGAAGTTATCGGGGTCACCGTTATCGCCACCCCAACCGAGTAGGTAAAGGCCCATTAAGGTTCCGTTTCGGCGTCCGCCGAGATAAGTCGGCCAGTCACCTTCAAGGTACAACTCCACCTTGAAACCAGCCGCGTTCAGGTTGGCAGCCATCCCCTCACCGACTTCTTTGGCAGCCGGGAAGTAGAAACGGGTGACGGGCATGTAGTACAGGCGCAGCGGAATTTTCTGGCCGGCAGTGTAGAGCACGTTGCCATCCGCGTCGGTCACGTCTTCCGCAACCGTCACTTCACTCAGACCATCCGGGAAACCAGCCTCCGCCAGGAGCGACTTGGATAGTTCAGGATCATAGGTCCAATCCTGGATATCCGGGTTGTGCCCCAGCAGTAAAGGCGGCAGGAAGTTCGTGGCAACCGTGCCGTACTTGCCGAAGAAGTTGGAAATCAACCCTTGCTTGTCGATGGCATGGGCGACGGCCTCGCGTACCTTGATATCCTGGAACTCCTTGATCTTAAAGTTGAAGGCCAGGTAGCTCGTGTTCAAAGCGGGGCGCGTAAGCACCTGCAGGTTTTTATCGGCTTCAGCGGTCGCCAGGTCTTCCACCACGGCCTGCTCAAGCGCGTCGATATCACCGGCTTGCAGGGCCAGGAAGCGAGCGGAATCATCCGGGATTACACGGATGATGATGTTCTTGATTTTTGGTTTCTCGCCCCAGTAATCTTCATTGGCCACCAGCTTAATTTCGGTGCCTTCCTGCCATGAGACAAATTTATACGGCCCAGTGCCAACACAGCCACCGGTGGGTGTACCATAAGCTTCACCGGCAGCCTGGATGGCCGCTGGGCTGGAGATGGCGAACATGTCCATAGCCAGGTTGGCAAGGAATGGCGCCATTGGTGTGCTCAACACGAACTCCACGTTCAGGTCGTCAATCTTGTTGACAGCCGTGATGAGGCTCGCGTCGTCAAACCCGCCCCACATGGCTTCGTAATACTCAAACACCTGGCTGGGGTAGTGATAAGGATTGTCCGTGAAGCGCCAACGTTCAAAGTTGAAGATGACCGCGTCCGCGTTGAAGTCCGTGCCATCATGGAACTTGACCCCTTCGCGCAGCTTACAAGACCATACACTGGCATCCGCGTTGGGGGTACATTCGGCCAACGACGGCACCGGGTTAGTTGTGCCCTGTTCGAACGCGTACAGGGAATCCAAAACCTGGCCGGTCACCCGGAAGGATTCGCCATCTGTCACTAATGCAGGATCAAGCTGGACGGAATCAGCACCCCGACCGAAAATAAAGGTGTCTTTGGTTTCAGCGGGCACAACCGGGGGTTCTGTTTCACCAGGCGCCTGGGTTGCCGCTGGCTCTGAAGGACTCGCGCACGCTGCCAGCAGCATGCTCGCCATTATCAGAAGCGCAAATAATGTGTAGAAAGTGTTCCTTTTCATTTTTCTCCTCTAACTACAGTGAAAGATTGGGTAAAGATATTGAACCACTTCTGATTGTATATAAGCAAATACACCTCCTTGCTAACCTAGGAAGATGACAGCGATTTTCAATTTTTCCATGAAGAACGTAAAGACTTAATCTACTATAACATGAAAAAGTGACATTGATGTTAATAATTGTTTGATAACTTTAACAATTAATGAAATTTGATGAGAAAAGAGGGAAATTCGGGACTTACGGGGATAAAAAAACACCCTGCGAGAGGGTGTTTTTGATGGGTGGTATAGGACTCGAACCTACGACCTTTGCGATGTCAACGCAACGCTCTAACCAACTGAGCTAACCGCCCGAAGTGACAGGCATTATAACTGAAATTCTTATTTTCGCAAGGTGCGGGGGTCGCTGAAAAAGAATGAGTCCCCACCAGCATGGGAGGGGACTCTTTGCTCCACAAAGCTAATCTTGTTGGATGGTGTAAGCCGATGGCATGGCTGGCGTCCAGTTCATGTTGGGGGAAATGGGGATTACCGAGAAACCGCCTTTGGCAGTTTGTTCCAGGTTATTGACCAGTTTTTCTTGCACCCAATCATAAGGCGCGGCAAAGACAAGCTCATAGCTTTGGGTTCCGCCAAAGATGCGGTCTCCAGCGCAGGGGAAGCCAATAGTTGCTTTCTTTTCTCCAGCGGCGAAACCAACCGCGGAGCACATCGCTCCTTCGGCCACGGTATCCGCGGTAATCTTTTCGCCTGTATCATAGGCATTGGCATGGATCAGGCGCATTGCCTGTAAAGGATTACAGTAGATAAGCACCACATCCGGGTTCTGGCCTTCTTCCACATCTGCCAAGGCCTGCACCATGACCCCAGCGTACTTCTTGCCAGTATCGCCCAGCTTGTAGACGTTATTCATGAAATTCTTCGCAGCCACAGGATCGTCCATGTAAGCTCCCACGGCAGCAGCACCTGAGCGGATGACTTCAGGCGTCTCTATCAGACCAATGCTGGCAGCTCCAAAGGCGCAAATCATCTTCTCAGGAACACTCGCATTTGTCCTGCTCGCCGTTCTGGCCATTGAAACAATTTGGCAGAAATTGTGTTTGTGCGGCAATGGATGCCGGGGCATGTCCTCTTCTTTTTCATACAGGGTGACAGCAACAGGGTAAGTTTCAAGATGTAAAATTCGGACAATATTTTCAGAAAGTTCTTTTGGGTTCATGGTAATGCTCCTTTCAGCCTGTTATTATAACTTCGTAAGAATATAATTGTGTAATTTTTCACAATAAATGGCAATAATTCGTATTTTTAAAGCTCTACATTTAAAGCGCGACGGAAGAATCCAGTTTTTTCATCAAAATGGACCTGCCGAATCTTTAGCGTAAAATTAAGCTTACAGCACGAGTGGAGAATGCATGGTTGAAAAAACTGTCATCAGAATAGAAAAAATTGTCCAGGGCGGAGAAGGCCTTGGCCGTCTTCCCGACGGGAAAACCGTATTTGTCCCTTACGTTCTTCCCGGAGAATTGGTGGAAATAAACGTGACGGAAACCAGGGGCAGCTACATCCATGCTTCACTCGCACGGGTTTTGGGGCCTTCACCGCAGCGGATAATCCCGCCCTGCCCCTATTTTGGGATTTGTGGCGGCTGCCATTTTCAACATATGATGCAACCAGTCCAGGCCGAAATGAAACTGCAAATTCTGCGAGATCAACTCCAGCGTATAGGGAAGATTAACCAACCACCCATACTGGGCCTGATCACTGGAGAAAAGGCTTGGAATTACCGAAATCAACTGCAATTTCATCCCACAAAAACCGGCAAGTTGGGTTTTATGGACCGTTCTGGAAGGCAGCCGATTGAAATCAGCACCTGCTTGTTGGCCATGCAAGGGATTGCTGATACCTGGCCATTGGTGGATTTAGCACCAGAGCCCGGCTTGCGCCGCGTGGTTTTCCGTGAGGAT
>JAKOSR010000042.1 GCA_029777225.1 Chloroflexota bacterium | reverse complement strand
TTTCATCACCCCCCTCTTCGCGCGTCTGGGAATACTCAGTCCGGTCAACATGCTGGCCAAGGCCATTCCTGTCATTTGGCTTAACGTTGTTCTCGCCTGGCTGCTGCAAGGTTGGGCGCTTTTACGCCGCATTGGCAGTGGAACCCTCTGGCTGTGTGGCTATGAACAGGCCTACAAGCTGGTTATTAGCCAGTTGGGTGGCCTGGCAGGCATCGCGGGGTTGGGCACCCAGTTTGCCAACCCGCTGGCCGCCTTGCTTTACGCGCTCGTCATCCTGTTGGTATCCCCCTACACGGTCATCCCCTTTGGCAAGAGCCTGTATTACAACCTCTTGCCCTTTATGACCCCCCGTCCAAAACCGGCATCTGACGAGAGCCCAATCCCATCCTGAATCAGAAGGCTGCGCCGGTGTGGAGACTTCTGTGGGCCGCATCAACATAGCCCCGGTATCCACCGGGGCTATTTCGTTTTTCATGTTTCTTTCCTGGGTGCACGTCAGGGTTTACGTCTTGGCGTCAGCAGGGAATTCCATGTACATGGCCTCCCAGATGTGGCCATCAGGATCAGTGATATCGCGGCCGTACATCCCCTCAGCACCTTCAATCACCACCTCCGGCAATAACGTACCTCCATTGGCAACCGCCGCGGCGACAAACTTGTCCACGGCTTCCTTGCTGTCAAAAGAAAGCGCGTTCAGCACCTGGGCAACCTCCCGCGCGTCAGGGATGGCCCGGCCGGCGGTAAATTTCCTGTAAAAATCGTGCGTCAATAACATCACCCAGATTTCATCCGACCAAACCAGCGCAGCACCAAACTCGTTTGAGAAGTCCATGTTTTGCATAAAGCCGAGCGCTTTGTAGAAGTCAATGGACCGCTGGAAATCAGAAACGGGCAGGTTAACAAAAATCATTTTCGCCAAGGTAACTCCTTTTGCGTTATTCTTGAAACAGTAAATATTCGCATTTTAAGAAGGTTGGCGCTGGAACTACAACCTTTGTATAAACTTGGGGGGGTGCGCTCATGCTCCTTTCAAACATCGCCCTTCGCCATCCCCGGCCACCCACCCAGCCCATTCTCAGGCTTCCAGTAAAAAAAATCGAGACAACACCATTGGGAATGCTCCTTAATGTGCTATACTAGAGGCTCAAACACGTTAACAGACCATGGGTCATCCGGCAGAGAGCAGCGGCAAGGCTGAAACGCTGCAAGCGCCACCGGAGCGCGGCAGACCTCACTCACCTGTTTCTCCACCAGGAGCGTGGCCACGGTGATGCCCTTCAGCCGTGGACGGGAAGCCCGTTAGCGCGACCTCGAGCTGCTCATTTTCATGATGGGAAGCAGGGTGGTACCGCGAAGCAATCTTCGTCCCTGCGCGCAGGGATTTTTTATTTAACCAACCAAGGAGCACGAAATGATGGACCCAACCAGCATACCGCATTACAAACCCGACGAAATAGAGCCCAAGTGGCAGGCCCGCTGGCAGGCGGATGGCTTGTACGAACCCCAGCGTGACCCGGACAAGACCAAGTTTTACGCCCTCACCATGCTGCCCTATCCCTCGGGTGACCTTCACATCGGGCATTGGTACGCGATGACTCCGCCGGACGCCCGCGCGCGCTTTAAGCGCATGCAGGGCTACAACGTGTTCTTCCCAATTGGTTTCGACGCGTTCGGCCTCCCAGCGGAAAACGCCGCCATCAAGCACAAGATTCATCCCAAGACCTGGACCTATGCCAACATTGAAAAAATGCGCGGCCAGCTCAAATCCATGGGCAACTCCTTTGACTGGCGGGCTGAAATCATTACGGCTGACCCCAAGTATTACCGCTGGACCCAGTGGTTCTTTGAGCAGTTCTACAAGCACGGGCTGGCCTACCAGAAGTTTTCACCGGTCGACTTCTGCCCAAACTGCAATACCACGCTGGCCCGCGAGCAGGTACAGGGTGAGGACAGGCACTGCGAACGCTGCGGTACGCCGGTCATCCGCAAGGACCTGAACCAGTGGTTCTTCCGTTCCTCCAACTATTCCGAGGAATTGCTCCGCTTCAATGGGATTGATTGGCCGGAATTTATTCGTACGCTGCAAACCAAGTGGATTGGCAAATCTACCGGTGCTTCAGTTGTCTTCCCAACCGAAGCCGAGGACTCGATTGAAGTATTCACCACCCGGCCCGACACGCTTTGGGGTGTCACGTTCATGGTGCTCTCCCCTGAGCATCCTTTGGTGGACAAAATTACCACCCCAGCCCAGCGTGACGAAGTGCAGGCCTACAAGGAACAGGCAAAACGCCAATCCGATATCCAACGCGAAGCGGTGGACCGTGAAAAAACCGGCGTGTTCACCGGTGGCTATGCCATCAACCCGGCCTCGGGCCAGCGCATCCCCATCTGGATTGCGGATTACGTTCTGATGAGCTATGGCACCGGCGCCATCATGGCCGTGCCCGCCCACGACCAGCGTGATTTTGAATTCGCGCGCAAGTTCGGCCT
>JAKOSR010000041.1 GCA_029777225.1 Chloroflexota bacterium | reverse complement strand
GGGCCAATAAAAACGCGATGCGCACTTCAACAGCCTCAGTGGGGAGGACCATGTTTTGGAAGGTGACTGGCTTTACAAGCGTGGCCATCGCTACGCCGGACTTAAGCACGTGCTCGATGTCGGTGTGAGGGATGGCGGCGTTGATCTCACCGCCGAGAGGGAGCCCGGTAGGTAGGGTCTTCTCGCGCGTGAGGGCGGCCTGCACGAAGCTGTCCTTGACAAGGCCGGCTTCTTCCAGCTTTTTACCCAATTGGGTAATGACATCGGCGCTGGTTTCAGCCTCCAATCCCAAGATGATGGTCTCTTCTTTCAGGTAAGTGCTTAATGGCATTTCGTTTTCCAATCCTCCAGGAACATAGGATGTTCCTGGAAACTAACAGTTATTCAGTTCTAATACAGTACCAGTTCCGGTGCCTCGAGCGCGCTGACCAGGTCGGCCAGGAAGGCGGCAGCCACGGCGCCATCCACCAGGCGGTGGTCGGCACTGAGTGTCAGGTTCATGATGGGTCGGACGGCAATGGTGTCATTTTCGTCCACGACCACCGGCTTGCGAGTGACTGTGCCGACGGCCAGGATGGCGGACTGGGGTGGGTTGATGATGGCAGTGAAAGAGCTGATGCCGAACATGCCCAGATTGGAGATGGTGAAGGTGCCTCCAGCCACTTCCTCCGCGGTGAGCGCGCCCGCGCGGGCCTGCGCGGTCAGATAGCGCAGGTGCTCGTTGATGCCGGCGAGGGAAAGTTGGTCCGCAGCCTGGATAACTGGGACGATGAGGCCATCCTCAAGCGCGGTGGCCACGCCGATGTTGACATCCTGCAAGAGCTGGATTTTGTCGTCCTGCAAGGTCGCGTTCAGGTAGGGGTGGCGCTTAAGCGCCCAGGCAACAGTTTTCACCAGGAACGCCGTGACGGAGACCGCGGGCTTGCCTTGTTTTTCCGCTAACTGGTTGACGCGCTTGCGCGCGGCTTCAGCCGCGCTCATGTCCACTTCGACCGTGAGGAAGATGTGCGGAATGGATTGGTAGCTGGCCGTCAGACGCTCAGCGATACGCTTGCGTTTGCCCACAAAGGGCACGGCGGTGGCGGGCAACGCCTTGGAGGCCGGCTTGAAAGGCTTTTCGGGCGCCACTTGCGCGGCAGCAGCCTGGTGGAGCACATCCGCGGCTTGCACCCGGCCCCGGGGACCGGTGCCACTGACCGCGTCGAGTGGTACGCCGTTTTCACCGGAGAGACGCCGGGCGGCGGGGGTGGCAGGGGTTTGCACGCGGTGCTCGCCCTGTTCCTTGAGGCTTTCAGCGAAGGATTCGACATCCTTGCGGGTAACCTTGGGGCCGCTGGCGGGAACCTGGTCCAGCTTGATATGCAGGTCTGCTGAGACCTTCTCGGCCAGCGGGGTGGCGGGGACGGCGGGCTTGGCGGGCTGCGCCGGAACGGGGGCAGCGGCAGGCTGGGCTACCTGCGGGGCCGCGGGAGCGCCAGCAGCCGGCAGGGAATCCATGCTTTCGCCTTCCTTGAGGATGTAGGCGACCACCTTGGTCACGGGTGCTTCCTCGTTCTCCTGGTAGAGAATGCCGGCCAGGATGCCGCTTTCGGGGGCTTCAATCTCGCTGGTAATCTTGTCTGTTTCGACCTCGATAACCGGCTCGCCCTTTTCGATGCGCTCGCCTTCTTTTTTCAACCAGGAGATAATCGTGACGACCTCCTGGTCCATATCCATCTTGGGCATAATGAAAGGTGTGGGCATGCATCCTCCTGACTAGTACTTGTTACTGAGAATCGCCCGGATTTCAGCCTCGATGTCAGCCTCCTGCGGGACAGCTGCCGCTTCCAGGAAGCGGTTGTAGGGAATTGGGACGTCTTTGCCAGCCAGGCGGCGCATGGGCGCGTCGAGGTAATCGAAGGCCTCGCTGCCCGCAACAACTGCCAAAACTTCGCCAGCCCAACCCCCGGTTTGGGGCGCTTCATGCACCACCAGCAGGCGGCCGGTTTTCTTGACGGATTTGATGATGGCTTCATTGTCCATGGGGCGCAAGGTGCGCAAATCCAAAACTTCCACGCTAATGCCCTCGGCTTCGAGCTTGGTCGCCACCGCGAGGGACTTGGATACCATGATGCCCGAGCTCACCACGGTAAGCTGGGTGCCGGGGTGCTTGATTTCAGCAACGCCGAGGGGAATGCTGTACTCCCCTTCAGGTACTTCGCCCTTAACTTTGTAGAGCACTTTATGCTCCACGAAGCATACGGGGTTGGGGTCGCGGATGGCGCTGATGAGCAGGCCTTTCGCGTCGTAAGGTGTGGAGGGAGCAACCACCTTGATGCCCGGGATGGCCATAAGAATGCTTTCCAGTGATTGGGAATGTTGGGCAGCTGCGCCAGTGCCGGAACCGCCGGCCATGCGCACCACCATGGGCACGGTGGCCTTGCCACCGAACATGTAACGGGCCTTGGCAGCCTGGTTCATCAGGGGTTCCAGCGCCAGGAGGATGAAATCCATGAACATCATTTCAGCAATGGGCTTCATGCCCACCATGGCAGCGCCAGCTGCCGCACCAACAATTCCGAGCTCGGAGATGGGGGTTTCCCTGACGCGCTCAGGACCAAATTCAGCCAGCATGCCGGCGCTGACGCCAAAGGCGCCGCCGTAGCTGCCAATATCCTCGCCCATGAGGAAAACAGTTTCGTCCCGACGCATTTCTTCAACCATCGCGTCGTGAATGGCTTCTCGATAAGTTTTTTCAGGCATATACCCACTCCGTCAGGTCTTTTACATCTGGTTCTGGTGAATTTTCAGCAAAGGTGACTGCTGCTTCAATTTCCTTGTTTATTTCATCCTGCATCGCCTTGATTTCTTCCACCTTCAACAAGCCTGCCTGCAGGAGCAAACCCTCGAAGCGCTCGATGGGGTCTTCGACAGTCTTCCAATATTCAATTTCTTCCTTGGTGCGGTAGAGGTTGCGGTCACTTTTTGAGTGACCGAAATAGCGGTAGGTCTGCGCTTCGACGAAAACGGGGCCTTTGCCAGCGCGGATGTGTTCACTGGCGTTCTTCATGAATTCGTAAACCGCCAGAACATCATTGCCATCAATGTAATAGCCAGGAATGCCATAGGCCTCCGCGCGCGCTTTGAACGGAGTTTTCGCGGAGACCCGGTTCACGTTCGCGGACATGCCGTATTGGTTGTTTTCGCACAGGTAAAGAATGGGAAGGTCCCAGATGCCGGCCATGTTGAGGGATTCGTGGAAGATGCCCTCGTTCGCCGCGCCATCGCCAAAGATGGTGAGGACCAGCTGGTCGGTTTTGCGCATCTGGATGGCAATCCCAACGCCCACGGCCAGCTGAAGGCCGCCGCCGACGATGCCGTTGGCACCAAGGTTGTTGGCGGTCACATCGGCAATGTGCATTGAACCGCCACGACCGCGGCAATAGCCGGTGTCTTTGCCCAGGAATTCCGCCATCATCTTATTCACATCCGCGCCACTGGCAATGAAATGCCCATGCCCGCGGTGGTGGTTGAGCAGGTAGTCGCTTTTTTTGATAGCAAACCCGGAGCCCACAGCGACCGCTTCCTGACCGGCTGACAGGTGCATGGTGCCATGGACCTTGCCCAGCGCGTATTGCTTATCGGCCATCTCTTCGAAAAAGCGGATTTTCATCATCGTGCGGTACATCTCAATCAGCTTTTCTTTTTCGAGTCCCAACCGATTGGCGGTCTCAAGGACATCCGTAGTTTGATAGTTATCAAACTCTTCCTTCTTCCACATGACCATATTTTTTCCTCAATCCTTCGTTTTTATTGTCGAACCTATGATTGAATAAGTACACTCTGGGCCGTATTGGCATCGGTCACCAAAGTATTGATGTAATTCCCACGCAAAGCGCCCAGGACCGGATTAATCTTTTCAGGCCCACCCGCCACGGCCAACCGAACGGGTATTTTCAGGAACTTATCGATGTCAATCCCAATAATGCGTTTCTGCAGTTCAGGGTAAGTGAGCTTGCCATTGATATCAAAGAAGATACCGCAGACATCCCCGACCGTCTTTTGCGCGACCATTTCCAGCAATTCCTCCTGGGAGACATGCCCAGCGAGGTAATAGGGTGAGTAGTCGAAACTGGTGCTGCCGATACCCAGCAAGGCCACATCGGCCTGGCAGCCGTAGTTCAGCGTCTCCTGCACGCCCCTGCTGGCCAGCAGGATTTCGGCCACTTCTTCATTTTCAACCAGGAGCGGCGCGTTCAGATAGATTCCCTCGCCATCCAGTTTTTCAACTAGCCTTCTGACGATGGAAAGACCATCGTAAACCTTGATCCTCGCGCCCAATGAGCCCAAGAGCTGCACAACCCGGACGCTCGGAATGGGCGTGTTGAGGTGAAGCTCATCGGCAGTGGCACTAATAGCCGTCCCCCAGGACGTGCCAAGGATTTGGCCTGGTTCGAGGGATTCGGCCAGGTAACGCGCGGCCGCCCTGGCCAGGACTGAAAGGCGGTTTTGGTTATTGAGGGTTTCAATAACAATGGCCTTTTGTAACTTGAAACGCCTGACCAGCTTTTGTTCGAGGTCGGTATTTTCGTTGATGGGACGTTCGATTTGGATTTTTACCATGCCATGTTCACGGGCATCGGTGAGCATACGGGAAACCATTGAGCGGGTCACGCCCAGTTCCTGGGCAATTTCTGCCTGGCTCGCGCCTTTGAGGTAGTAAAGCTCAGCGACATCCGCGAGGAGGTCGAGGCGACCTTTTCGTTGCCATTTTTCGGCCATCAGCGCTCCCTTGATTCACATTTGCATGAATGAACTCACAATTGTGATAATAACACAGTCAACTGGTTTTGTCCAGTGTTAATTACAGGTTAAGTCCTTCTGTCCACCACCCTGCCACCCCAAAACCCGCAGACGTCAATGGCGGGCTTGGTTGAATATTCCAGTGCCTGTTAAGTGCAAATAAATAGTTAATCATTTCGATTTATGCCCGCTTCTGGCACGAATAATGTAACGTGTTGTGGAATGAAACACAGGCAGAAAACCTCTCCATGCACGCCCTTTCACACCGGCCAATGCCTAAGAACTGGCTTTGGCCGCGGCTGCCTGGTTCTGGTCATGTGCCTGGCCTTCCTGACCGGTTGTTTCAGGCCGATCACGCAATATGACCCATGGCGCGTGCCTTCGGGAGATGACAACCCAGCCGCGCCGATTTCCTCGGCCACGCTGCCCGCCGCACTGAACCAACCCACCCACACACCCATACCCTACGAGACCCCCATCCCGCGGGTCACGTTGACACAAGCTCCCGCCGGGCCGACGCCGACAGCCAACAGTCCTGCCGCGCTGCCCACGCTGCGGACCGAATCCACCCTATACACGGTTGTTTCGGGTGACAACCTGGCCGCCATTGCCATGCGGCACCAGGTGTCGGTGGCCCAAATCCTGAAAGTGAATGATTTGGAAGACCCCAGCCTGATAACCCCTGACCAGGTGCTCACCATCCCGCCAGCCAGCGCCAACGAACTCGCGACCGCCTTCAAAACGGTGCCGGATTCTGAGGTTTTTTACGGTCCATCCATGGTCGGTTTTGATGTGGCGGGCGTCATCTGGCAGTTCAATGGCAAGCTGCAGGCATACCAGGAAGAAATTGAGGATGGCCGCTCGCTCACGGGCACGCAAATCGTGCAGGAAGTGGCGGATAATTTTTCCGTCAACCCACGCCTGTTGCTGGTGGTGATTGAACAGCAAAGCGGCTGGTTGAAGGGCAATTCAAAAGCGGGCGTTTCCGAAAGCTATCCGCTGGGATTCAAGAACACCAATTACAAAGGTCTGTACAAACAACTCGGCTGGGCAGCCAACGAGCTGACCCGCGGTTACACGCTTTGGGAAAACCAGGCCGTGGCAGTGTGGACACTGGCGGATGGCGAGGTGGTGAGGATTGACCCCACCATTAACGCTGGAACAGCCGCCGTGCAATATTTTTTGGGCCTGCTGCTTGGAAAACCTGAGTGGAAGGTGGCTGTGGCCGAGAGTGGCCTGTATGCCACATACAACGCGATTTTCGGTAATCCCTTCGCCTTCACCTATGAACCGCTACTGCCGGCCGACTTACAGCAACCGGAGCTGGAACTGCCACTGGCTGCTGGGGACGTTTGGTCTTACACCGGCGGACCCCATTGGGGCTGGGGCACCGGTTCAACCTGGGCTGCCCTGGATTTTGCACCTCCCGGCACCGAGGAAGATTACGGCTGCTTTGAAAGCCAAACGCCAGTGGTAGCCGTGGCGGATGGCCAAATCGTCAGGTCTGGCAATGGTGCGGTGGTTTTGGACCTGGATATGGACGGTTCCGAGCATACCGGCTGGACAATCCTGTACATGCATATTGCCGAGCAGGACCGGATTCCGGCCGGCAGGAATGTTAAAGAAGGAGACTTGATTGGTTACGCTTCCTGCGAGGGAGGCGTGTCAACAGGCACGCATTTTCACATCGCCCGCCGATATAACGGCGTTTGGATCGCGGCGGATGGGGACGTGCCATTCATCCTGGGCGGCTGGGTCGCTTCGAGCCTGGGCAGTGTATACGATGGATACCTAACAAAAGATGGACAAACCATTGAAGCTTTCAATGGCCGTGCCGATTTCAACCAAATCGGCAGGTAGACTCAATCACCTCCAACGCGTCCAGCGCGAAAGAAGGCAGCGGCAGAACCGACTGATCTTGGGACTGCTTGCCATTGCCATCTTCGGCGGCGGTTTTTTGGCTTACGAAACCGGCAGACCGCAGGCCAGGCCGGATGATGCCCCCTCCGCGGGCGTGCCAATCCTGGCCCCGGCAGCGACCAATACACCCATCCAGGCGGCCATCTACGCGGCGGAGCCCACCGCCACGCTACCAGTGTCTGTTACGCCGGTACCGGTTGAACCCACGCCCACCATTCCCG
>JAKOSR010000040.1 GCA_029777225.1 Chloroflexota bacterium | reverse complement strand
GGAGAGCATGTTGTTATCGCCCTTTTCCAACATGTTCAACACACCGCCGACAGTAGTCAGACCGGTGCGCTTAAGGGCGTTGATGACACGAATACTGATGTCAAGGTTCTCAATCGGGGTGTCATTCTGTTCAAAATTGACACGGGTTTCCACCTCAACGGCCTGGGGCGCTTTTTCCAACATTTCATCGCTGGTACCGCTGATATCGGTCAGCTGATTGATGAGCAGGTTGGTCGCGTCCATCAGGGCTTTTTCAGCCGTTACGGTGCCGTCTGTCCAGATTTCCAACAGAAGCTTGTCGTAGTTGGTGCTGTGGCCAACGCGCGCGTTGGTGACCGACCAGTTGACACGGCGGATGGGCGAGAAAATCGCGTCCACGGGCAAAACGCCGATGGGCAGACGCTCCGGACGGTCATTGGCGGGGAGGTAACCCCGGCCAGCTTCCACAGTCATTTCCATCTCCACGCTGGCGCCTTTTTCGCTGATGCTAAACAGCAGCAGGTCGGGGTTGATGATTTCAACTTCCGGCGGGCAGCTGATATCAGCAGCGGTGATGGTGCCTTCGCCTTTGACTTCCAGGCGGATTTGAGCGGTTTCCACGTTGTGTAACTTCATGCGCAGCAGCTTCAGGTTGAGCATCACCTGGATGACATCCTCGCGGACACCAGGAATGGTGCTGAATTCATGCATGACATCGTTAATGCGCACTGAGGTAACTGCCGCGCCTTCCAATGAGGACAGCAGCACACGGCGAATAGCATTGCCGAGTGTGACACCGAAGCCGTGCTCAAGCGGGCTTATTGTAAATTGAGCATAATCACGGGTGTTACTTTCCCGTTCCACTCTTGGTGTAATCAATTCTTTTATTCCTGTCACGGTTACCCCTAACCAATCTATCTTCTAAGTAAGATTGAACTAAGATCCTGTTTATCGAGAATAATATTCAACGACCAGTTGTTCGTTGAGGTTACCGTCAATTTCCGAACGTTCGGGCAAGCGCAACATGCGACCGGAAAGATTATTCAAATCGCGCGCCAACCAGGTTGGGGGTGTGCGTCCTTCTGCTTCTTCACGCAGGTTCTTGAAATAGACATTGTCCTTGGAAGTCTCAGCCACGGTGATGACATCGTCAACCTTGACACTCATGGAGTGAATGTCCGCTCGCTGGCCATTGAGCAGAAAGTGCCCATGGCCAACCAGGATCCGCGCCTGCGCGCGGCTGGCCGCGAAACCGAGGCGATAAACCACGTTACCGAGGTTGGTTTCCAGGATCTGCAGCAGGTTGAAACCGGTCAGACCGCGCATGGCAACAGCCTGGCTGTAGAAGCGGCGGAACTGGTGTTCGTAGATGCCGTAGACACGGCGAACTTTTTGCTTGGCGCGCAGCTGCTTGGCATAGTCCGACTCGCGGTCGGGGCGACCGGAGGAAGTTTTGCCATGCATGCCCGGGGGATACCCGCGCTTTTCAAAGGCGCATTTGGGGGTGAAGCAGCGGCTGCCCTTCAGGAAAAGTTTTTCACCTTCACGACGGCACAATCTGCAAACAGCATCAGTATATCTAGCCATTTTATATTTTCCTTTTCTAATTAACTACACGCGGCGTTTCTTGGGGGGCCGGCATCCGTTATGGGGTACAGGGGTCAGATCAGCGATTAGCCTGACCTTGATGCCCAAAGATTGAACAGCACGGATGGCAGACTCACGGCCAGGACCGGGGCCTTTAACAAACAGCTCCACTTCCTGGATGCCCATTTGCTGGGCGACTTTCATGGTTTGTTCCGCGGCCATGCGGGCTGCGAAAGGCGTGCTCTTGCGTGAGCCTTTAAAGCCTGCCGATCCGGAACTTCCCCAGCAAACCGTGTTGCCCTGCAGGTCAGTCACAGTGACGATGGTGTTGTTAAAAGACGCGTATACATGCACCTGTCCTGTTGAAATCTGGCGCTTGACTTTACGGGATGTCGTGGTCCGTCGCGCTGTACGTGCTTGTTTTGCCATATTCTTTCCTCACTCGTTCTTTTCATATCTGGCTATCAAAGACCGGGATGCCGCAGGGGAAAAGGGTGCCCCACCCGGCGCGATCAAGCCAGTTGTATGCTATTTCTTCGTTGCTCCACGTCGGCGGCCGCGACCAGCAACCGTCTTCTTGGGGCCCTTGCGTGTGCGGGCATTGGTGCGGGTACGCTGCCCGCGCAGGGGCAGGTTGCGGCGGTGGCGCAGGCCGCGATAGCAGCCAATTTCCACCAGGCGCTTGATGTTCATCTGGACTTCGCGCCGCAGATCGCCTTCGACCTTCAGATTCTGGCCGATGTAATCACGCAGCTTGGAAACCTCGTTCTCAGGCAGGTCTTTAACCCGGATATCAGGGTCAACCCCGGTGGCTGCCAGGATTTCATCCGCGGTCTTGGGACCGATGCCAAAAATATAACGAAGTCCAATTTGGATGCGCTTATTGCGCGGGAGGTCAACACCTTCTATACGTGCCATTGTATGATTCCTTATCCTTGTCGCTGTTTGTGTCGGGGGTTGGTGCAAATGACATAGAGCCGACCGTCACGTTTGACGATCTTGCATTTTCCACAGCGCTTTTTAATTGAAGCTGAAACTTTCATCAGTTTACTCCTTCTTCTACCGCAAAGTTGCTATTATATCGTATATAGCCTGATTCACGCAAGAGCGATTCTCAGAGACTCGTCAAAATTACCGGGCCATCTTTCGTGATGGCAATCGTATTTTCCTGGTGGGCTGTCAACGACCCATCCCGGGAAACAACCGTCCATTGGTCACGCAACACCCGGGTGTGCTGGGTCCCCACGAGGACCATAGGCTCCAGGGCGATGGTCATGCCTTCCCGGAGTAAAAATCCCTGGCCGGGCTGCCCGTAATTGGGCAGCATGGGGTTTTCGTGCATTTCACGCCCCACACCGTGACCGGTGTAGACGTGCGTACAATAAAAACCATGACTGCGCACGTATGATTCCACGGCGTAACCAACGTCGCCACTGTGGTTTCCAGGCACCATCTTTTCGGTGCCCAGTTCCAACGCGGTGCGGGTGACATCAATCAATTTTTGGGCCAATGGGCTGATTTCGCCAATCCCGATAGTAAAAGCGGAATCACCGACGAAACCCTCGTAAACCACGCCGCAATCCACCGAAAGGATGTCGCCGTCCTTCAACTTGCGTTTGCCAGGGATGCCGTGCACCAATTCTTCGTTGATGCTGGTGCAGATGCTACCTGGGTAGGGCGTGGGCCCCGGATAGTTTTTGAAAGGCGAGTAGACACCATGCTCGCGCATGAGCGCCTCGGCGACCTCATTCAGTTCGCCGGTCGTCACGCCAGGGGCGGCAGCGGCTCTCACCGCGGCCAGCGCCATGGCAGTCAAACGACCCGCCTCACGCATCACCGCCAATTCGGATTCCGATTTGAGGTTGATGCTGTGTTCAAAAGCAACCATTACTTGACCACCTTCATAATCTCGTCCGTCACCAGTTCAATCGGGCGGGTGCCGTCAATTTCAACCAGCGATCCAGCCGCCCGGTAGTACTCAATCAGGGGCGAGGTTTGTTCGTAATAAACGTTAATCCGGTGAAGAACCGTCTCAGGCTTGTCATCTTCGCGCTGATACAGCGGCGTACCATCAATATCATCGAACCACTTCACCTTGGGTGGGTTGTTGATGGCATGGTACACTCGCCCGGAGTGGCTCATCCAGCGGCCACCCAAACGTTCCACCAAAACTTCATTGGGAACGCTGATGAAGGGCACCAGGTCCACGCGGCCGTTCATCTCGGCTAAAATGCCATTCAGGGCCTGGGCTTGGGCAGGCGTGCGCGGAAAGCCGTCCAAAACGGCGCCGAGGGCGCAGTCCGGGCGGGAAAGGCGGTCTTTCACCATCGCGATGGTGACATCATCGGGCACAAGCTCGCCTTTATTCATGTAGCTGGCAGCCAGCTTGCCCAGTTCGGTTTCATTGCTCAGGTTCTCACGGAAGAGGTCTCCGCTCGAGACATGCACAAGGCCAAGCTTTTCAGCGAGGACCTTGGCCTGGGTGCCTTTGCCGGCCCCTGGAGGGCCAAGCATCACAATGTAAGTCGCCTTTTCGTTCATCGAAACCTTCTTGCTCGCGCTAATTGATCAACCGATCGTCATATCCATGCAAATGGAGTTCGGTGGAAATGTATTCCACGGTGTCGCGAATGGTTCCAACCACAATCAACAAACCGGCAGCGGACATCAGGAAGATGCCGGAGCTGCCTTTGGGCAGAATGTAGCCAAAGATATAAGGCATGACCGCAACAAGGCCCAGGAAGAAAGCGCCGGGCAGGGTGATACGCCGCTGCACACGGGTCAGGTAATCCTGGGTGGGTTTTCCGCGGACAACGCCGGGAATCTGGGCGCCTTGTTTCTTAAGGTTCTCGCCGTAGTCCTGCTGCGCGAAGAGCACATCGGTATAGAAGTAACAGAACGCAACAACCAGCAGGAAGAACATAATCGGGTACCACCAGGTATCACCGCCAAAAGCGGAAGAGGTCCAGGTGGCAAACTTCGACAACCAGGCGGCCTTGGAGTTCACGAAGAACGAGGCCAGGATGGCGGGGAAGGTCAGGAAAGACTGGGCAAAAATAATCGGGATCATACCAGCCATGTTGACCATCAGGGGCAGGTTGCTGCGCACTGGCATGGACATGCGGGTGCCAATCCGGCGCCCGGGGAACATCACCGGTACGTTGCGGCGGCCCTGCTGGACGAAGACAATGGCAAAGATGGTCAGCGTCAACACCACCAGCACGAGGGCGAACACCCACCAGGGTTCCTTTTGGTTCAACATGCTAATCAAACCCTGGGGCAGGCGGGAAACGATGCCCGAGAAAATAATCAACGAAAGACCCTGGTTACGCAGGCCGTATTCTGAGATTAATTCGCCAATCCAGATGCCAAACATGGTGCCGCCAACCATCGAAATGATGGCGGTCATGGTGGGCAGCAGCTTGTCAGCGGTAAAGCCCCAGCTGGTAATCACGGAGCTGCCGAGCATTTGGTTGAAGATATTAATCTGGCCAAACGCGGAGAGCAACGCCATCGGGATGGTCAGGATGACCGTCCATTTTTCCATCCAGATGCGGCCTTGGCGGGGGTCTTCCTTCATCATGCGTTCAAGCGAAGGAATAACCGGTTGGAGCAGCTGGAGGATAATTTGGGCCGTAATGTATGGGTACACACCCATGGCCAGGATGGAGAACCGGGAAACAGAACCGCCGGAAAGCAAATCCAGAAGGCCAATCAAGTTTGTTCCAGTGCCCGAAAGCTGGGCTAACTGGGCCACCGTCGCACGATCAACTCCAGGAACGGGGATGTTGGCAGCCAGGCGATAGACAGCCAGCAATAGCAGCGAAATCAGCAGCTTGTTGCGGATGTCTTCAGATTTCCATAGGAAGCGCCAGGATGATCGTTTCATGAGGCAGGACTCCTTTTTTGTTAGGCCAGATCGATGGTTTCGATACTGCCGCCAGCTTTTTCAATCTTCTGACGGGCACCTTCGGTCACTTTGTGGGCTTTCACTTTCAACGCGATGTTGATTTCGCCGCGGCCCATGATTTTTATGGGTTTGCTTTCGTTCTTCAGCAAACCGGCTTCCTTCAGGGTTTCAGGGGTCACTTCAGCGCCGGCAGCGAACTGCTTGAGAGCGTCGAGGTTGACTTCCGAATAGCGGACACGATGGTAAGGCGTGAAGCCTTCGCCCCGCATGAAGGGGAGTTTGCGATAGAAAGGCAGGTTACCGCCCATATGGTAGAGGCGTACGCCGCCACCCTGGCGTGAATTTTGGCCCTTGGTACCGCGGCCGGAGGTCTTGCCCCGCCCACTGCCAGTACCGCGACCAACCCGCTTACGGTCTTTCTTGGATCCCTCGTTAGGGATGAGGTCATGTAGTTGCATTCCTATTTCTCCTCTGTTTCAATTTCGACCAAATGGGAGATTTTGTTCAGCATACCGCGCAGGGCAGGCGTATCTTCGTGTTCCACAACCTCGTTCAGGCGGTGGAAGCCCAAAGCTTTGAGCGTGTTCTTCTGGCGGACAGTGTAGCCAATCCCGCTTTTGACGAGTTTGACGCGCACGATTTTTACTGCTTCTTTTTCCTTAGCCATTCTTCCTCCGATCCCAGTAAGGAGTCACATCCTTAACATCCTTGCCGCGTTCAATCGCGACCGTCTCGGGGGACTTGAGCTGGGCCAGGGCGTCAAATGTCGCCTGGACAATATTGAGCATATTGCTGCTGCCCAATGATTTGGTCAGAATATCCTTGATGCCCGCGGCTTCGCAAACCGCACGGACGCCACCAGCCGCGATAACGCCAGTACCGGCAGAAGCGGGCTTCAACAGCACATGCGCGCCACTCTGTGAACCAGTCACTTCATGGGCAATGGTCGTGCCATACAGGCTGACCTTGTGCAGGTTTTTGTGGGCGTGCTCGGTCGCTTTGCGCATCGCGTCGGGCACGGTGGCGGCTTTGCCGATACCAAGGCCTACGCTGCCGTTGTTATCGCCGACGACCAGGGTCACCCGGAAGGAGAACCGGCGGCCGCCCTTGACAACTTTGGCAACACGGGCGATGTCTATAACGCGCTCGTCAAATTTTTCTTCGAATGATTCGTTAAAATCCATAGTTTCCTCAGCTTAGAATTCCAGGCCGCCCTTGCGCGCGCCATCGGCCAAAGCTTTCAGCCGGCCAGTGTAATAGTATCCGCCGCGGTCCATGACCACAGTCTTGATACCTTTTTCGAGGGCGCGCTTGGCCAGTGCCTCACCAACCAGGCTGGCCTGCTCGGACTTATTCTTGCCGGCGACGGCCTCGCGGAGCTCTTTATCGATGGTGGACGCGGAGACCAGGGTGACGCCACTATGGTCATCAATCACCTGCGCGTAAATCTGGGTGATGCTGCGGAAGACGTTCAGGCGCGGTTTTTCAGGCGTGCCGAAAATCTTCTTGCGGACGCGAATGTGACGGCGTAAACGAGCTTGGTTCTTTGATTTTTTAGCCATTGTTTTACCTCTACTTGCCGGTCTTTCCAGCCTTGCCAGCCTTCAGTTTGACAATCTCGCCCTTGTAGCGCAAGCCGGTACCATGGTAGTGCTCTGGCGGCCGGATGGCACGGATATTGGCGGCGATTTGGCCAACCTGCTGGCGGTCATGACCCTTGATTTTAATAAGGCGGGTTTTCGCGTCCGCTTCGTATGAAATGCCTTCCGGCGCTTCAAATTTGACAGGGTGCGAGTAACCCACGTTCAGAATCAGGTCTTTTCCACTCAGTTCAGCGCGGTAGCCCACGCCGATAACTTCGATTTCACGTTCGAACCCCTGGCCGCAGCCAACCACCATGTTGTGGAGCAGGGCACGGGTTGTGCCGTGCAAAGCGCGGACACGTGGTTCATCGTTCGGGCGTTCAATGTGCAAAACGCCATCTTCCAGTTTGATGCCAATCTCGGGAGAGAAGGTCTCAGTCATGCTGCCTTTGGGGCCGCTGACGGTGACCGTGTTTCCCTCAATCTTGACCTCCACACCCTTGGGCAGGGTGATGGGCATTCTTCCGATTCGCGACATTTCTGTTCCTCCTACCAAACCTTGCAGAGGATTTCGCCACCAACGCCGATTTTACGGGCGCGCTGGCCGGTCATAATCCCCTTGGGGGTGGATATAATCGCGATTCCGATGCCCGAGAGAACCCAGGGAATTTCTTCCTTGGAGGTGTACACCCGGCAGCCAGGGCGGCTGACGCGTGTAAGACCAGTGATGATCGGGCGGCGGTGTCGGCGTTCACCGATGTACTTGAGCTTCAGGCGCAATTCCTTGGTGCCTTCCACTTTTCCATCCACAATTTCAAAGCTCTCGAGGTAGCCCTCTTCCTGCAAAATGCGGGCGAGTTCGGACTTGAGCTTGGAATTCGGCATGACCACCAGGCTTTGTCCAGCCATGGCCACGTTGCGAATCCGCGTTAACATATCGGCAATTGGATCTGATATTGTCATGTCTATCCCTCCAGGTCAAATTACCAGGATGATTTCGTTACACCAGGGATTTTTCCCTGAAGTGCCAATTCTCTGAAGCAAATGCGGCAGAGACCAAACTTACGCATATACCCACGGGGCCGGCCACACACACGGCAGCGGTTCACGACACGACCCGGATATTTCCTCCGCATTTCGCGGTACATCATACACTTCTTAGCCATTAGTTTCCTTTCCTGAAGGGCATGCCAAACTTGGTCAACAGCGCCCGTGCGTGGTCATCAGTTTCAGCAGTCGTGACGATGCTGACTTCCATACCGCGCAGTTTGTCGATCTTGTCGTACTGGATCTCGGGGAAAATCAGCTGTTCCGTCAGACCCAAAGTGTAATTCCCACGGCCGTCAAAAGAGTCGGCCGAGATACCACGAAAGTCGCGCACACGGGGGAGGGCAATGTTGATCAAACGATCGAGGAATGCCCACATCTTCTGGCCGCGGAGGGTAACCTTCACGCCAATCTGGCGGCCTTCGCGTAACTTAAAGTTGGAAATGGCTTTCTTGGCCGCAATCACGACCGGCTTCTGACCGGTGATGATGGTGAGGTCATTAACGGCAGCTTCCAGCGCCTTGGGGTTATCCAGGGCTTCGCCAACGCCAATGTTGACCACAACTTTTTCGATGGCTGGAATTTGCATGACGTTTTTCAGTCCCAGTTCCTTGAAAAGGGCGGGTGCGATTTCCTGCTTGTATTGTTCTTGTAATTTATTCATATTCACTCACCTGCGCCTTACTTGCCCTTGTCGCTGGTCTTTTTGGCAGCCGGCTTGGCGGGCTTGGCAGCAGCCTTGGCCACTGGTTTCTTCGCTTCCGCTTTGGCCGCTGGCTTCTTGGTTTCAGCTTTGGCCGTTGGTTTCTTGGTCTCTGCCTTCACCGCTTTTTCAGCGCTTTTCTCAGCCTTGGTCGCGGGCTTCTTCGCCTTGGCAACCTTGGCGCGGGCCGCTTTCGCTTCCTTCTCGGAAGCCGCGTCCACCAGTTCTACGTTGGAAACATGGATTGGCGCTTCGAATTCGTTAATCCCGGAGGGGATGGTCCGCCCGCCGGACTGGGTCTGCTTCTGGTGCTTCTTCACGATATTGACACCCTGCACAACCAGCCGTTCTTCCTTTGGCAGCACACGAATTACTTCGCCAACTTTGTTTTTATCATCTGCGCTTCCGCGGGTCACACGGACGCGATCACCTTTGCGTATCTTTGCTTTCATCACATTACTCCTGCATCAATAGTTAATAGACTTCTGGAGCCAATGACACGATTTTCATAAAGCCTTTTTCGCGCAATTCGCGCGCCACAGGCCCAAAAATACGCGTGCCGCGGGGATTGACGCCATCGTTATCCAGGATAACGGCGGCGTTGTCATCAAAGCTAATCACAGAGCCATCTGGCCGGCGATAAGCCTTGCTGGTGCGCACGATGACAGCCTTCACGATTTCACTCTTCTTCACAGAAGCCTGCGGAGAGGCAGCCTTGACAGTGCCAATGACGATGTCGCCCACATAACCATAGCGGCGATTGGTGCCGCCGACCACGTGGATGACCAGGATTTCACGGGCACCGGTGTTATCCGCAACGACTAACCGGGTTTCCTGTTGGATCATGCCGCATCCCCTTCCACAACCTCAGAGACAGCATCCAGCTCGCCTTCCTGGCGAACTTCCACCTTGATAATCTTCTCGACAACCCAGCGCTTGGTGCGTGAAATCGGAGCAGACTCAACGATGCTGACTTTGTCGCCCACGTTGCATTGCAGCTCATCGTGGACTTTATATGTCTTGGTGCCCTTCACAACCTTGTGGTACAGCGGGTGCTGATATGTGCGGGACACTTCCACTACAACGGTCTTTTCCATTTTATTGCTGACGACCGTACCAATCAGACGACGACGATTATTCATTACTTACCTTCCTTCGCTTGGCGCGCCCGTTCTGTCAGGATGGTTTCGAAACGGGCGATGTCGCGCCGGATCACCTTGAAGCGGGTGGTATCGGTTAGCTGACCCGTCACCATTTGGAAACGCAAGTTCATGAGTTCCTGCCGTGCATCCAAAATCTTGTTTTTTATTTCTTCTACAGAAAGTTCTCTAATTTCTTTGGCGTTCATGAACCTTCTCCTAACGTCACTTTGTTCACAACCTTGGACTGAATGCCAAGCTTAAACCGCGCGCGCTGCAGGGCCTTTTGGGCCGATTCCGCGTCGGTTCCGCCGACTTCGAACATGACCCGACCGGGGCGGATAACCGCCACCCAGTGGTCCACGTTCCCCTTACCCTTACCCATACGGGTTTCGGCGGCGCGCTTGGTATAGGGCTTGTCTGGGAAGACCCGCACCCACACCTTGCCACGGCGTTTCATTTCATGCACGATGGCGCGGCGGGCCGCTTCGATTTGACGGGCGGACAGATAGCCACATTCCAGCGCTTTCAGACCATATTCACCGAAGCTCACATCGGCACCACGCAGGGCTTTGCCCTTCATGCGGCCGCGCATTTGCTTGCGGTACTTTACTCTCTTTGGCATCAACATAATCTAGTACCTCACATCTTCCGATAATTACTCACTGACATAGACGCCTTCGGTGGCCTCAACCTTTTCTTCAGGTTGATTCATGACGATGCCACGATAAATCCAAACCTTGATGCCGATTTGTCCGTAGGTGGTTGTGGCCGCGGTACGGGCAAAGTCGATATCAGCACGCAGCGTCTGCAGGGGCACACGCCCCTCGCGCATGGTGACGCGGCGGGCCATTTCCGCGCCTGAAAGGCGGCCGGAAACGGAGATTTTGATACCACCAGCGCCCTGGCGCAGGGCCTGTTGAATGGCGCGTTTCATGGCGCGGCGGTAGGCGATACGCCGTTCGAGCTGACCGGCAATATTTTGCGCAACCAGGTAGGCATCCGTATCCGCGGATTTAATCTCTTTCACTTCCAGGTCAATCTTCTTGCCTGTGAGGCTTTCAAGGGACTCGCGCAGGATTTTCACGCTCTTGCCCTTGGGTCCGATGAGGATGCCGGGTTTGGCGGTCTGGAGAGAGACCTTCACCTTGCCGGGGAAGCGTTCGATTTCAACACCGGAGACTCCGGCTTTCTCAGCTTCCTTGAGGACCAACTCGCGGATTTTCAAATCCTGGTGCAGTTGATCGGTGTAATCTTTGCCTTCAGCGTACCAGCGGCCAAGCCACGGCTTGTTGATGCCCAGACGGTAACCGATTGGATGAACTTTTCGACCCATAATGACTCCTTACCTCTACTCGATTTCGCGCAAAACGACAGTGATGTGGGAACGACGGCGCAGTATCGGCTTGAAGCGGCCGCGGGCACCAAACTCGCGCCACTTCCGGGTCTGTGCTTCATCTGCGAAAATCTTGTACACCACAAGGTCATCACGGCTGACGCCGTAATTCTCTTCCGCATTCGATAGGGCTGAATAAATCAGCTTGCGAACGGGTTCGGCGGCTTTGTTGGGGGTGAGGCTCAAGATGCCAAGGGCATCACTGACACGCTTGCCACGCACGAGATCGACAACCAGCCGGACTTTCTGGGCTGAGCCGTCGAAGTTGGATAATTTGGCTAAAATTTCTTGTGCCATTTCTGCCTCACTTGGTCGATTTCTCGGAGACATGACCGCGGAACCAGCGGGTGGGGGCGAATTCGCCCAGGCGATGGCCAACCATGTTTTCCGTCACATAGATCGGAACATGGCGGTGACCGTCGTGCACACCGATGGTATGGCCGACCATCTGGGGGAAGATGGTGCTGGCGCGACTCCAGGTGCGAATGACTTTCTTTTCGCCCTTGGTGTTCATCTCTTCAATTCGTTTCAAAAGTTTCGGGTCAATGAATGGCCCTTTTTTCAATGATCGCGACATGTTAATCGTCCTTCTTTGTCTCTCTCAAGTACTACTTGCGCTTGGCTTTGGAGCGGTGGCGGAGAATCATGTTGTCCGTTCGCTTGTTCTTGCGGGTCTTGTAACCCAGGGTGGGTTTACCCCACGGGGTCTTGGGACCAGCCATACCGATGGGTGAGCGGCCTTCGCCACCACCATGCGGATGGTCGCGGGGGGACATGGCAGTGCCACGCACTTCGGGCCTCCAGCCCTTGTGGCGCTTGCGGCCAGCCTTACCGAGCTTGACATTGCTGTGTTCCACGTTGCCAACCTGGCCAATGGAAGCGCTGCATTCCTGTAAAACGAGCCGGACCTCACCGGAGGGCATACGCACGTGCGCGTACTTGCCTTCCTTGGCGAGCAGCTGGGCGGATGTGCCAGCGGAACGGCTGATTTGAGCACCCTTGCCAGGCTGCATTTCAATCGCGTGGACCGTGGTGCCGACCGGGATGTTCGCCAAAGGCAGGTTGTTGCCGGGGCGAATTTCGGCCTGCGCGCCGGAGAGGAGGGAATCGCCCACCTTGACACCGATGGGGGCCAGGATGTAGCGTTTCTCACCATCCGCGTAAACAAGCAGGGCAAGCCGGGCTGTGCGGTTGGGGTCGTACTCAATCGCGGAGACCTTGGCTGGGATGCCAGTCTTGTCGCGTTTGAAGTCGACGATGCGGATTTGGCGCTTGGCACCGCCGCCACGATGGCGAACGGTCACACGGCCGAGGGAGTTACGGCCAGCGGTTTTCTTCTGGGCATAAATGAGACTGCGCTCGGGACGATCCTTCGTGATTTCCTCGAAGGTATAGCTGGTCTTGTGGCGCTGCCCGGGGGTCTTGGGTTTAAAAATCTTGACGGCCATTACTCCACCCCTTCAAATACTGGAATGCTATCTCCCGGTTTCAGCGTGACGATGGCTTTTTTGTAGCCAGAGGCGCGCACGGCCAAACCACGGGTGCGGGAATTGCGCCCGGACTTGGCAGGAAGATTGATGATGTTGACACGTACCACGTCCACATCGAACGCGGTCTCAACGGCGGTTTTCACCTGTTCACGGGTCGCAAAGCTGGCAACTTCAAAAACATACTGGTGAAGTTTGGTGGCCTGGTAATTGGACTTTTCCGTGATGACAGGTCGACGCAGGATATCAAATACAGAGCTGTTCATTCTGCTTCACCTTCCTATCCCAGGTAACTCTTGATCACTTCGAGTGAGGCAAGCGGGATAATAACTTTTTCAGATCGGAACAGGTCGCGGATGTTCAGGTAATTGGCCATCAACAACTGGGTATTGGCCAGGTTACGGGCTGACTTCACCACGCCTGCGAATTTTTCGCTTTTATCGGGGACCAGGAAGAGAACGCGCCCTTCGCCAGCCAGGGTCTTGACGGCCTTGGCCATCTCGGCGGTCTTGGGGGCTTCCATGGACACATCACCCAGCATCACCACAGCCTTTTGGCTGGCCTTGACGGTCAGGGCTGAGCGTAAAGCGGCCTGACGCATTTTCTGCGGCATGGCCTGGGTGTAATCGCGGGGTTTGGGGGTGTGGATACGACCACCGCCAACAAACTGGGCGGAAATCATGCTACCCTGGCGGGCGCGACCGGTTCCCTTTTGTTTCCAGGGCTTGCGGCCACCGCCGGCAACTTCACCGCGGCGCTTGGTGCTATGGGTGCCCAGGCGGGCATTCGCCATCTGGCGGGTGTAAGCCTGGTGCATCAGGTCCACGTTGATCTTGGCAGCAAAAATGCTTTCCGGAAGATCGACAGTTCCAGTTTTTTCACCTTGTAAGTTATAGACATCGACAATCATGATAACTTTCTCCATTCAACACAAGCAGCCTACTGCTTGCGAGCCTCTTTGATTACCACAGTCCCGCCCTTGGGGCCTGGGACTGAACCCTGGACCGCGATCAGATTGCGCTCAGGATCCACCATGGCAACCCGGATGTGGGAGGAAGTGACCTGAACATCGCCCATGTGACCAGGTCGGCGCTTACCCTTGAAAACACGCCCTGGGGTGGTACCGGAACCAGAGGAACCGGGGGAGCGCATACGGTCAGACTGACCATGGGTACGCGGGCCACCTTTGAAGCCGTACCGCTTGACAGAGCCGGCAAAACCCTTGCCCTTGGAGATGCCCACAACGTCCACATGCTCGCCAGCAGCAAACACGGACGCGTCAAGCTTATCGCCAGCCTGGATTTCATCCAGCTTCTTGGTGCGGAACTCACGCAAAACCTTTACGGGGGGGAGATCGTTCACCTTAAGGTGACCGAGGTGCGCCTTGGTCAGGCGCTTGGGTTTCGCTTCGCCAAAAGCCAGTTGAACGGCATTGTAGCCGTCGGTTTCGACTGTCTTGACCTGGGAAACAAAACAAGGCCCAGCTTCGATTAACGTTACGGGAACAGCCGCGCCGTTCTCATCGAAGATCTGGGTCATACCGATCTTTCTTCCAATTAGCCCTTTTAACATACTATTCTCCTGTTTATTGTTATTTCTGCGAGACTGTCAGCTTGGGCCAGCTGCATCATCTCCGCGCAATCCAGTCAATGAACCCTGTGTAGCTTTCTGCCCACGCGGGTTGGCATTCTTGAATTGCCAAATTAATTCATATCGTTGCTTTTATGGGCAACCTTTGAAATATAACACAATCACTCCAACCTTGCAAGAGCGATTTGTGAAAATTACCGCCTGATTCACTCAAAAACTAACTTTTCGATTATACCCTAGTCAAATCAAATCTGTAGCCTACCGTTGGTCGGGTCATGACGAAAAAACTCAAATGGCATCAAGGCAGGTTAAGGAACAGGCTCAGTTGTAGGTTCTGGATCGCCAATGGGATATGGCAGGGGTGTGGAGGTCGGGGTCCCTGGGGGCAGACTGGCAAATGGTGTTAATGATGGCGTTGGAGTGCGGGTCGACCTGGTTGGCAGGATGGTCACCCCGGGTGTGAAAGAAGGGTACAAGGCGGTTGGGCAGTCCGGAGGGAAATGGTAAGAACATTCAGGGACGTGTGGGTCGTGTGTTGCCGTCGGGTAAGGCGTTCCAGCGTAGGTTATAGTGAGTCGACCATCTGATTGTCGTAAAGTGACATAGTTGTCAACAAAAACCCCAAGTTTGAAGCCTAACCATGTATCTACAGAAATATCGAGAAACGTGACGTCCTTTGGCGAGGGGATAGGTATATCAATGCAGAAGTATTTTGCTTCTCCAGCGCTAAGCTGTGTTTTCCATAGGATCTCCCCGTTTTTTGCGATTATCTTTCCGGGTTCGTTCATGGAGGCATCCTCAATACTGATGAGTACTGATGGCCAAATCATGAGCAGGATAGAAAGGTCCTCGATTTCGATCTCGGCAGTAACCTTGACACAGAGTGGCAAGGGCGTCTCCAACCGATCCGCTAAATCCAGGATGATGTCAACGCAATAGCCATCTCCACACCGCAACTGAGAAAAATCATTTTCCGATTGCGTTTGCAGGTCTGTTATCTGAGGAGTTAGTGTTCGGGCGGGGACTATGACGCTTGTTTGGCAACCGGCGCAGAGAACCGCGATCGCTACGATGATCAAGCATCGAGTTCTTTTCATCGCTTACTCTCCTGAAAACATCATTGGAATATATAGCTTCTTGCCGATGGTATTCAGGTAGAACGTGCTCATCAGCTCCCCGTCTTGTTCATGATGATATTTCTCCCTATTATCTTTTGTTGAATAATACTACCAATTTCATAAGGGACTTCTGTCTGCCAAAATTTGTTCCCGCGTGTCAACAACTTGTTACGCGTTTAGGGTTACACACACACAAACACACCAGACCATCCGCGAAGTGGAACTTAAAACAAAAAGGCGGTGTAACCGCCTAATATTTGAAAAATGGGAACGCTAATTCTCTGAAAGCGAAATAACCGCTTTCAATAATCCCCTTGGGTTGTCGCGATTCTTCCAGCCCTACCTCACGGCACACCGGAACAACCGGAGATCCGCCTTAGAGCTTGATCTCGATGTCCACGCCGGCAGGCAGATTGAGACGCATCAGCATGTCGATGGTCTTGGAATCAGGTTCCATCACGTCGATCAGGCGGTTGTGGGTGCGGATCTCAAAGTGTTCCTGGGAGTCTTTATCGATGAAGGTGGAACGGCGAACCGTGAACTTCTCCATTTTGGTCGGCAACGGAACGGGGCCGATCACACGCGCGCCACTGCGTTCCGCGGTTTCCACGATGCGCTTGGCGGACTGATCCAAAATGCGGTGGTCATAAGCTTTCAAACGAATTCTAATCTTCTGTTTTGCCATAGTTTTCCTAAATCGTTCTGCGTTGATATCTCAAAAAGGCCGGCCAGGAACTTGCGCCGACCCGTTTTTCACAATTTTACTTTTCTCCGAGGATTTTGCGTTTCATGCTCTCGGACACCTGGGCGTAATGTTTGAACTCCATGGTGAACACGCCGCGGCCCTGGGTCGCTGAGCGCAGCTCGGTGGCATACCCAAACATCTCAGATAGCGGGATTTCAGCGTCGATGGCCTTGGCATTGCCAAAGCGTTCGTCCATGCCCAAAATGTTGCCCGCACGGGCGTTCACCTGGCCGATGATATCGCCGGTGTACTCCTCGGGGACGGTGATTTCCACTTTCATGATGGGTTCCATGATGACCGGGCCGGCTTTTTCAGCCGCTTCGCGCATGGCGAAGATGGCAGCCATCCGGAAGGCCATTTCACTCGAGTCCACCTCGTGGTACGAACCATCCACCAGCGTGACCTTTATATCGGTCATGGTGAAACCGGCTAAGGGGCCGCTTTCCGCGGCTTCGTACACGCCTTTTTCAATCGCGGGGATGTATTCCTTGGGAATGGACCCGCCGGTAATCTTGTTCACAAACTGGATGCCCTCGCCGTTGGACAGGGGTTCCAGGTTGATGACCACGTCGCCATATTGGCCGTGGCCGCCGCTTTGCTTGGTGTACTTGTACCGCACGTCTTCCACCGGGCGGGTGATGGCTTCACGGTAGGCAACCCGTGGTTTGCCCACGTTCGCCTGCACCTTGAATTCCCGCAACAGACGGCTCACCAGCACATCCAGGTGCAGCTCGCCCATGCCCGAAATAACGGTTTGTCCGGTTACTTCATCCTGGCGCACCTTGAAGGTGGGGTCTTCCTCTGAAAGTTTGTTCAAAGATTCGGCCATGCGGTCCTGGTCCGCCTTGGTTTTGGGCTCAATCGCGATGGAGATGACTGGGTCCGGGAAGTGAATGCTTTCCAACACCACCGGGGCGCTTGAATCGCTCAGGGTGTCGCCCGTAAAGCTAAACTTGAGGCCCAGGATGGCGCCAATATCACCAGCACCCAATTCCGTGATGTCCTCGCGGCGATCAGCGTACATGCGCAGCAAACGGCCAACGCGTTCTTTTTTATCCTTGGAGGAGTTCTGCACGGTCCCACCTTGCTTGACCTTGCCAGAATACACGCGGATGTAAGCCAGGCGGCCCATGTACGGGTCGGTGACAATCTTGAACACCAGCGCGCTGAGCGGCTCGTCATCGCGGGCTTCGCGCAACACTTCGCTGCCATCCCGGAGGAGGGTGGCTTTGACCGGGGGAATATCCAAAGGTGAGGGGAGGTAATCCACCACCGCGTCCAAAACAATTTGAACGCCCTTGTTCTTGAGGCTGGAACCACAGAAGACGGGTGTAGCCAGGTTGGCCAGTACGGCCTTGCGCAAAGCTTCTTTCAATTCAGGCAGGGTCAGGGTATCGCCCTCAAGGAACTTGACCGTTAGGTCATCGTCCAGCTCGGCGATGCGTTCCACCAGGACGGCGCGTTTTTCAGCGGCTTCCTGTTGGTATTCCGCGGGGATATCCGTCACGCGCGGCTCCAGGCCGGCTTCATCGTCGAAAAAGACCGCGTTCTCTTCGAGCAGGTTAATCACGCCACTAAAAGCGGATTCACGCCCAATCGGGATTTGCATGGCCAGGGCGTTGGCACCCAGGCGGTCATGGATGCTGCGGATGGTGCGGTTGTAAGAAGCGCCCACCCGGTCCATCTTGTTGGCAAAGCAAATGCGGGGCACCTGGTAGCGGTCCGCCTGTCGCCAAACGGTTTCGCTTTGGGGTTCCACGCCCTGCACCGAGTCAAACACTACCACGCCACCATCCAGCACGCGCAGCGAGCGCTGCACTTCGGCGGTGAAGTCGATGTGCCCGGGGGTGTCGATGAGGTTGATGCGGTGGTCTTTCCACTCCGCCGTGACAGCAGCGGAGACAATGGTGATGCCACGTTCACGTTCCTGGTCCATCCAGTCGGTGACCGTAGTGCCATCGTCCACATTACCAAGGCGATAGGTCTTGCCGGTATAAAACAAAATCCGCTCGGTGGTTGTCGTTTTGCCGGCATCAATGTGTGCAATGATGCCAATATTGCGATATCGCTCGAGCGGAAAATCTGTCATTTTAACCTGGGCTGTTAAGGTACGGGCCTACATCCGGAAGTGAGAGAAAGCACGGTTGGCTTCCGCCATCTTGTGCGTTTCTTCCTTGCGGCGAATGGAAGCGCCCTGGTTTTCAGCGGCGTCCATCAATTCACCAGCGAGTTTCTCAGAGTAGCTCTTGCCAGAGCGGGCGCGGGAAGCAGCAATAATCCAGCGCATGGCCAGCGTCAGGCGGCGTTCCGGGGAGACTTCCATAGGCACCTGGTAAGTGGCGCCACCCACACGGCGGGGGCGGACTTCCATGGCGGGCCCAACATTGCGCAAGGCCTGCTCGAAGACTTCAATGCCTTCCTTGCCGGTCTTGGCGCTGATGGCGTCGATGGCGTCGTACACCAGGGTGGTCACGGTGCTTTTCTTGCCGTTGAGCATGATGCGGTTGATCATCATCTGAACATGCTGGTTGTTAAAGCGCACGTCAGGGATGACTTCTCGTTTTTCGGGTTTAATTCTTCTTGACATGATGACTCCTCAGTATCAACAGGCGCGGGGTGCCCGCCTCACATGGCGTGGCTGGCCCTTTGCCCGTCTTCATCCCTTTTACTTGGATTCCGGACGTTTGGCGCCGTATTTTGAACGTGCGCGCTTACGATCGGCAACACCGGTGGTATCCAGCGTGCCACGCACGATGTGATACCGCACACCAGGTAAATCCTTCACCCTGCCGCCGCGCACGAGCACAACACTGTGCTCCTGCAGCTGATGGCCCTCACCCGGGATGTACGCGGTGACTTCCATGCCGTTGGAAAGGCGAACACGGGCAATCTTGCGTAGCGCTGAGTTCGGTTTCTTGGGGGTCATGGTGCGCACGATGGTGCAAACTCCGCGTTTCTGCGGGGCACCCTTGGGTTGGCGCGTCCTACGCTGCTTCTCGGAATTGAGCGTGAATTGCAGAGCAGGAGATTTGCTCTTCTGATGTTTCGTCTTGCGACCGTTCCTTACCAGTTGGTTAATTGTTGGCACTCTTTGCCTCCGTACCTAAAATTAAAACAATTATTCAATAATCAAGGCCATCAAAAACACGGATGGCCCGGGTCTGCGTTCTGCATTTTCGCATCAGAAAAGAATTCGCCTTTCGGATGCGAAGGGCTATTCTACCATGTAGTTCCAACAAGAGTCAAGGTTTGTTGGCTTTTCAATTCCAAACCGCGGTCCTCAAACTGCCTCCGAGGCCGTGTAACCCGCACGCGGACGCCTTCCACTGACCGACGCGCTATTTTACTATACATTAATCAATAACGCGCGAAACAATTGGCAAATTGACAAAATCACACGGTAACCTGCCCGGTCCAGAGTGCCCCTCGCGTCACGGGTCCACGGCGTGAACAGGTCACCCTCCCGGCCAGACCTGGCTCCATAAAAAGAACCGGGCCAGCTTTTGGTGGCTGGCCCGATGGTAATCATTTTCTGCCTGGGGAAGTGTAGCTTCCGGCAGCTGTTAAATTCTTGTTAGTTGGTAAAGAAACCCGCGCCAGGCAGGATATCCTGCCCAAGCCCAAGTAAACCGGTTTGCATCCGGGGTGGCTGGTTACGCTCGGAGTCCTTACCAAACTTGATAATGTCGCCGTCTTCCATGATGGCTTCCACGGCCAGGCTCAGGGATTGGAGTTCCTTGACGAGCACACGGAAGGCCGCGGGGATGCCAGGCGCGCTGATGGCCTCACGCTTGACGATGGCTTCATACGTGGCCGTACGGCCAATGACATCATCCGACTTGACCGTCAACATTTCCTGCAGGGTGTGGGCGGCGCCATAAGCTTCCAGCGCCCAAACTTCCATTTCGCCGAAGCGTTGGCCACCAAACTGGGCTTTGCCACCGAGCGGCTGTTGGGTCACCAGGCTGTATGGGCCGGTTGAGCGCGCGTGTACCTTATCTTCAACCAGGTGGTGCAGCTTGAGCATGGTCATGACGCCCACTGTAACCGGCTGGTCGTATAACATGCCGGTGCGGCCGTCACGCAGCAATTGCTTGCCAATCGTCGGCACGGGAACACCAGTTTCAAACATGATGGCCCGGGCCTGTTCAACCATTTCAGGCGTGCTGAGCGATTCTTTAATTTCGCGGTCCTGCAATTTGGACCAAAGTCGCAGGCAGGCGCGTACAGCGCGGTCGTCCTGGGCGGAGCGTTCGCTCGTCGCGATTTTGTTTTCCGGGAAGGACAAGATGGCCTTGGGGTCATACCCGTTGTCTTCCAGCCACAGGTTCAACGCTACCCGGCGGGCAACGCCGAGGTTTTCCTTGATGGCATACACTTGTTCGCGGTCATTACCCAGGCGCTGTTCAAGGTAGAGCAGGCGCACAAAGTCATCATCGCGAATCATTTCCGGGTCGTACTCAACGCCCTTCAGCATCTCCCAACCCTTGACGGCGGTCATTTTCCAGGCTTCGTCAATCATCCAGGCCCGGCCGAGTTCCGCTTCAATTTCAGCTTCGGTGGCTCCGTCAAAGACGGGGGTGATGGCGCGGAAGCCAAGGCTGCGGGCAGCCCAGCCCAATTCCGCTTCCAGCACCTGGCCGATGTTCATACGGCCCGGGATGCCAAGCGGATTCAGGATGATATCCACCGGGGTGCCATCTTCCAGGAAGGGCATGTCCTCAACAGGCAGCACCATAGAGACGCAGCCCTTGTTGCCGTGCCGGCCAGCCATCTTGTCGCCAGCGGTAATCTTGCGGCGCTGGGCAACCGAAACACGCACCATCTTGTCCACGCCGGCGTTGAGGTCGGCGTTGTCTTCACGGTTGAAGACCTTCACGTCCACCACGATGCCGCGCTCGCCATGGGGCATACGCAGGGAGGTGTCCTTCACATCGCGGGACTTTTCACCAAAAATGGCGCGCAGCAGGCGTTCTTCCGGGGTCAGTTCCTTCTCACCCTTGGGCGTAATCTTACCAACCAGGATGGTTTCAGGCCCGACTTCGGCGCCGATGCGAATGATACCGTTCTCATCGAGGTCACGGATAGTATCCTCGCCGGTGTTGGGGATTTCACGGGTGATTTCCTCGGGGCCCAGCTTGGTATCGCGCGCTTCGATTTCGTATTTTTCAATGTGGACGCTGGTATAGCGGTCGTCCTCAACCAGGCGCTCTGAAATCAGGATGGCGTCTTCAAAGTTGAAGCCTTCCCAGGGCACCAGGGCAACCACCACGTTCTGGCCCAACGCCAGTTTGCCATCCTCGGTGGAGGAAGAGTCGACAATGACGTCGCCCTTGTGGACAAATTGTCCCTTCTGGACTGCCGGACGCTGGTCGATACAGGTGGATTGGTTTGAACGCTGGTATTTGCGCAATTTGTGATGGCGCAGGTCGCCATTGGATTGCTTGATAACCAGGCTCTCGCCGGTTACGGAGATAACCTCACCGTCCTCATCCGCGATAATCACCTGGCCGGAATCTGCCACAGCAGCGCCTTCCATACCGGTCGAAACGGTCGGCACTTCGGGGCGCAGCAGCGGTACAGCCTGCGTCTGCATGTTCGAGCCCATCAGGGCGCGGTTGGCGTCATCGTGCTCGAGGAACGGGATGAGCGCGGCGGAGATGCCGACCACCTGGTTCGGGGCCACATCCATATAATCGATATATTCGTAATCGTAAATCGCGAAGGTGGAGTGGAAGCGGCAGGAGTTGCGATGCACAAACTCGTGGTATTCGTTTAGCGGAGCGTTCGCCTGGGCAATCACGTATTTATCTTCCGCGTCAGCGGACAGGTATTCGTATTCATCACTCACATAGGGCCGCACCAGAACATTCTGGATGCCGAGTTCGCGAATCTTGGCTGCCATTTCCTCGGTCACCCGGGTCTCGGCCTTGAAAAGCGTTCCCCCATCGATATCCATGATATCCTGGCGGAGCAGGTGGTCCACAAGCTTGGGGTCGCTGCCCTTCATGGAGCGATAGACCCTGCGGTACGGGGTTTCGATGAACCCATACTCGTTTACCTTGGCATAGGCCGCCAAACGGCCAATCAGACCAATGTTCGGGCCTTCTGGGGTTTCAATCGGGCAGATGCGGCCGTAGTGCGAGAAGTGCACGTCACGGACGTCGAAGCCGGCGCGTTCACGGCGCAGGCCACCAGGGCCCAGGGCCGAGACGGTGCGCTTGTGGCGCAGCTCGGAGAGCGGGTTGGTCTCCTCCATGAACTGGGAAAGCTGGCTGGAACCGAAGAATTCGCGTAGCGAGGCCACCAACGGGCGGATGTTCACCAGGCTGATTGGGGAGACAGAACCTCCCTGGTCCCGGATGGACATACGTTCCTTAATGACACGCTCCATGCGCCGCAGGCCAACACGCAGCTTGTTCTGGATGAGTTCGCCAACAGTCTTAATGCGGCGGTTGCCCAGGTGGTCAATGTCATCGGGCGGCATCACGCCGTTGTTAATTTGAATCATGTGCCTGATGAGGCGCACAACGTCATATTTCGTGATCATGCGATGGGATATCGGGACGATATCCTGCAGGTCGAGCTTCTGGTTTAACTTGTAGCGGCCGACCTTTTCGAGGTCATAGTGGCGCGGGTCAAACAGCTGTTCAATGATGTGGTTGCGGGCGTTATCCAGCGTGGGCGGCTCACCCGGGCGCAGGCGCTTAAAGAACTCAATTAGCGCGGCTTCAGCGATGGTCTGGTTGCCCGTCAGCTGGTAGCTGGGCTCCTGCTCAAAAGAGGACAGGATGTAGGGATGTTCGGGGTTGTTGTCCACGTCCGCGAAGAGCGCTAAAATTTCTTCGTTGGTGCCAGTCTTGAGCGGGGAATCGGGCATGCCGTCATCCACAGCCGCGAGGGCGCGCAGGAAGATGGTGATTGGCATGGTCCGCTTGCGGTTGAACTTGAGAATAATGAAATCATTCTTGCGGGTTTCATACTCCATCCAGGCCCCCCGGTCGGGGATAAGCTTGGAGGTGGACATGTAACGACCCGTGGTGCGGTCAACCTCGGCTTGGAAGTACACACCCGGGGAACGAATTAACTGTGAAACCACCACGCGTTCGGTGCCGTTAATGATGAAGGTGCCCTTAGGGGTCATCTCGGGGAAATCACCCAGGAAGAGGTCCTGCTTGATTTTTTCGCTTTGCGTGCTGCCTTCCAAAAGCACTGAAACATACAGCGGGCAGGCGTAAGTCAAATCCCGTTCAAGGCATTCTTCCATCGAATACTTGGGTTCTTCAAACCAGTAGCGCAGACCGAATTCCTCGGAGAGCGGTGTATTGCTGGGAAAATGCAGACGCAATTCATTGCCATAGGAGGCAATTGGGGATATCTCGTTGAACAGGCTTCCGAGCCCTTCTTCCTTCAGGCGCTGGAACGAGTCCAGTTGCACCTGGATTAATTGGGGCAGCTCCAACCCTACCGGAATGCGGGCGTATGTTTTTGGAGGCATCAAGTCAGTCATTCACATCTCCTAACACGATAAAACGCGTGGCGGAATCATCCGTGAGCCACGCGATAGAAAAGTAATAGAGCAATATTTCATTATAGACCCGATATTTCATTGAGTCAATAGCCCATCCCTTATTTTGCTTTGGACGGTGAACCTAAAATTATACACCTTTCTTCGATTAAATGCTACTTTTGAGGACTCATTATGATTCATTTTTGGTCAAACCCCTGGCCGCTTTGCGCATATGGCCCCTTCCCATGCACCCCCCAATAAAACGGGCGCCCTTCATCAAAGAGCGCCCGCGATATGGCAAATTAATTATTCAACTTCTGCGACGTAATCAGAAACAGGTCGCTTTCGGTGAAGATGCCCACCAGCTTTTGCTCCGCGTCCAGCACGGGCAGGCTGTGAATCTTGTTGTCCATCATTAGGAAAGCCGCCTCAGTAACGCTGGACTCCGGCCGAACGGTGATGACCGGCGCGGACATAATCTTTTCCACCGGCGTGGTCAAAATTTGCATGGATTCCTCCTGCTGGTTGCGGGAGAAACGCCGGGATGGGTCGCTGCTCATCAGGTCTGTGCGGGTGATGATGCCAAGCAGTTGGTCGTTCTTGACCACCGGCAGGCTGCGGAAATGCCCCATGCTCATCAGACGGTGGGCTTCAAGCAACGCCCCGTCCGGTTCGATGGTCTCCACATTTTCGGTCATGTAGTCCCGGATGAGCAACTCGGCGCCGATATCCTGGTGCCTGGCCGTGTAAAATCGCATCACGTCGGAATTGGTGAGGATGCCCACCAGGTCTTCGCCGTGTACAACAGGCAACGCGGTAATCTTGTTCTCAAGCATAATCTGGGCGGCTTCAGCCATGCTGGTTGAACCAGTAACGGTGATGGGCCGGCGCGTCATGACCTCCCGCATGGTCTCGATTTCATGCGGAGCGCCGGCCTCAGCGCTACCCTCATCCACGAACGAAAGGTCCAGCCTCAGCAGGCCGCGGCGGGTGATGATGCCAACTAATTTGTCATCCTCAACCACAGGCAGGGCCCGGATGTGGTGGGCTGCGATTAGCTGCCGGGCTTCTTCCAGGCTGGTCTCAGGTGTGACGGTAATCACGGGTGAAGTCATCCAGCGTGACACGATATATTCTTTCATTTCTTCCTCCATACGCTTTGTTATGCCAACAGTATAGGCCGGCCTGCCAATCCGCGCGCCGGCTGGGGGGTTGAACTTATGGTGCCTTCCAGGTTGAATTCCCCTCAACCAAAAGGTTGAGACGGGCCTATCTCCCTGTCTGTGTAATCCTCCAGTAACATTTTTCTTGGATTTTTCCCGCTCCACATTGTTGCGGGGTGGCAATAATAAGCTCTAGGCTTGCTCCCCGTTCCGCCCTGGAGAGGACCACGTGCGGGGTTTGTGCCGCAGCGCGTAAACGACGGCCTGCGTTCGGCTGCGCGCGCCGAGTTTACTGAGAATATGGTTGATGTGGGTATGCACGGTGGCCGGGCTGACCACAAGCTTCTTCGCGATTTGGGAATTGTTCAGTCCCTCCACCATGCCAGCGAGGACATCCGCCTCGCGTTCTGTCAACGCCTGCAGCAAGTCGCCCGGTGGCTCCGGGTCAGGCGCGCTCAACTGGCTCATCACGTAGTCAAGCGCCGTCGGGTGCAGGTAGCTCTTGCCAGCTGCGACCGTCCGCGCGGCGTTGAGCAGCTCTGTCATGCTTGCCTGCTTGGGCACAAAACCGCTCGCGCCGGCGTGCAGCGCGTCAAACAGCCCCTGGTCTGGCGCCTGCCCTGAAAACACCAGCACGCGGCTGCCAGGCGAAGCCTCCCGCACGCGCCGGGTGGCTTCCACTCCGTCCATGTCTGGCAGCGCCATGTTCAGGATGACCAACCCCGGGAGCGCGCCAGCAGCCAGGCTCACGCCTTCAGCGCCGGTCGTCGCGCAGCCGGCCAGTACAAAATCCGGCTGACCCGCGAAACAGGCTTTTAGCCCTTCCAGGGTAACCGGAAAGTCCTCAATTAATAATAGGCTGATAGGGGGCGTGTTTTCCAAGCGGTTCCTTTCATCGGAATGTATTTTAGCCCATTTTCCGGCACCAGGCCGGCCTCCCCACCCTTTACAAGGCCGGTTTTGGCCGGCCCTCGCGTACCGCGCATGTGGTAAGATTCAATCCATCAAGAACACGGGGAGCCCAGCCAGGGCTGAGAGGGACCAATAAGGTCCGACCCGCAAAACCTGATCCGGATCATGCCGGCGGAGGGATGGAAACACGTGCACCATAACACCCTCCCAGGGCAGGAGGGTGTTTTCTTATGAAAAATTGGACGCGCGCGGTGCTCTTCGCCAACGGAGAAGCCAGCCATCTGTCCAGGCTAACCATCAGCCCCTCTGACGTCCTCGTCGCCGTGGATAACGGCTGGCGCTACCTCGCGGCGCTTGGGCTCACCCCGGACCTGCTCATCGGGGACCTGGATTCCCTTCCCCCCGCGGTCCTGGCCAAGCCTGGCAACCAACTCACCGAGGTATTGCGCTTTCCCCCTGAAAAAGACCAGACTGACCTTGAACTTGCTTTGGATGAAGTTCTCAAGCGCGGCTTCCAGCGCGTTCTGGTTGTGGGCGCCCTCGGTGGCAGGCTGGACCATACCCTCGGTAACCTGGCACTGCTCTCCCGGCCAGACCTGGCCGGGCTGGATTGCAGCCTGGACGATGGTACTTGTTCAGTGCGCCTGGTCCGTTCTTACGCGCTCCTGGCCACCCAGCCAGGCGACCTGGTTTCCCTCGTCCCCTGCAATGGCGACGCGCTGGGGGTCAGCACCACGGGCCTGCAATACCCCCTCAAGCACGAAACACTGAGGGCAGACACCGCGCGCGGTATCAGCAATGTCGCCCTCGGCGGCCAGGTGGAAGTCCACCTGGCCGGCGGCAGCCTGTTGCTTATTCACACTCCGCTCAACGGCGGGGCTATTTAGGAGCACGATGAAAAAGAATATCGTTTCAATAACTATTTTTATGTTGTTGCTGGTGGGCGCCTGCAATGCCGCCCCCCCAAGTGCCACTGAGCCCACGGTCCTGACCGTGATGACGCACGATTCCTTTGCCGTCAGCGCTGAGCTGATTGCTAAATTCGAAGCCGATAACAACGCCAGTCTCAGCTTTGTCAAGGCGGGTGATACTGGCTCCGCGCTCAACCGCCTCATCCTCACCTCGCTTTCCGGCACGCCCTCGGCTGATGTGTTTTACGGCCTGGACAATACCTACCTCTCACGTGCGCTGGACGCGAACCTTTTTGAGCCCTACCAGGCCCAGGCCCTGGCGGATATCCCCCAGTCCTTCCAGCTGGACCCCACCCACGCCGTCCTCCCTGTGGATTATGGTGACGTCTGTATCAATTACGATAAAGCCTGGTTCGCCGAGCGTAACCTGGCCATCCCGGATAGCCTGCAGGCACTCACCGACCCCGCTTACGCCGGCCTGCTGGTGGTGGAAAACCCGGCCACATCTTCGCCTGGCCTGGCCTTCTTCCTGGCCACCATCGCCCAGTATGGCGCGGACGGCTGGCAGGACTACTGGAGCCAGCTCAAGACCAACGGGGTCGCCGTGGTTTCAGATTGGGAGACGGCCTACTACACCAATTTCTCCGGCTCCTCTGGCAAGGGTCCGCAGCCCATGGTGGTTTCTTACGCCTCCAGCCCGGCTGCCGAGCTATTCTACGCGGAGACCCCGCTAACCGAATCCCCCACCGGTTCCATCACGGCCCATGGCACTTGCTGGCGGCAGGTGGAATTCGTCGGGATTCTAAAAAACACGCCCCACAGGCAGCTGGCCGAAAAGTTCATCGACTTCATGCTCAGCCAGCCCTTCCAGGAGGACATGCCTCTGCAGATGTTCGTTTACCCTGTTCTGCCCGGCGCCCAGCTGCCTGAGGCTTTCCAGGTTGCCAGCCAGGTAATTACAGACCCCGCCAGGTTGGACCCCGCGCTCATCGCGGCCAACCGGGAGGCCTGGGTGCAGGCTTGGACGGACCTGATGCTGAAGTAAAGCATGCAAAACTCGCGGCGGTTGGTGAAATTAAGGAGCGCTTGGCTGTGGTTGGTGCCACTGGCCTTCGTGCTCGTCTTTTTCTACCAGCCGCTTGTCGCCATCTTCCGCCTGGCCTTTTCCAAGGCCTTCGTCCAGGGGCTGGCCGCCTTCAAGCTCGAACAAGTCACCCGCCCCCTGGGCTTCACAGTTTGGCAGGCGCTGCTCTCCACCCTGCTCACCCTGGCGTTGGGCCTGCCTTCCGCTTACCTCTTTTCTCACTTCACCTTCCCAGGCCGCAAAACCTTGCGCCTGCTAACCCTGCTGCCCTTCATCCTCCCGACCGTGGTGACCGCGGCCGCCTTTAATGCGCTGCTCGGCCCGCGAGGCCTGCTCAACCTTGGCCTGATGGCGCTTTTCAAGCTGCCCAGCGCGCCCATCCACCTGTTGAACAGCCTGCCGGCCATCCTGCTGGCGCACGTGTTTTACAACACCTCAGTGGTTATTCGCGTGGTCTCCGCCTCGTGGAGCCGCCTCAGTGGCCGGCTGCACCAGGCCGCCCAAACGCTGGGCGCCTCCCCCTGGCAGACTTTCAAAACAGTCACGCTCCCGCTCCTCATGCCTTCCATCCTGAGCGCCTCGCTGTTGGTTTTCCTATTCAATTTCTCCAGCTTTGGCGTCGTGCTGATGTTGGGCGGGCCGCGCTTTGCCACCCTGGAAGTGGAAATCTATACGCAAGCCATGCAGATGCTTAACCTGCCGCTTGCCAGCCTGCTTTCCTTGGTCCAACTGTCCTTCACGCTGCTGATTACCCTGCTCTACAACCGCCAGGTACTCCCCCGCGTGGGGAAAACCGCCCTCAACCTGGAGTCCACCCCCCTGCCGCGGCCCCGTAAGCCAGCCGAGAAGCTTTTGGCCATTGTTCTCATCGTGACCCTGGTCCTCCTGGTTGCCGCCCCCTTGCTCAGCCTGGTCGCGCGCTCCTTCCTCACCCTGGAAGCCGCCCGCGGGGAACGTGGCGACGTGCAGACAGGCCTCACCCTGCGCTACTACCTGGAATTGTTCCAAAACCGCACCGGCTCGCTTTTCTACGTGCCGCCCCTGCTGGCCATCCGCAATTCCATCCTGTACGCGCTCGTCACGGTGGTCCTCAGCGGCATCCTCGGCCTGCTGGCAGCCTACGCCATGCAAAGGCAGGGCGGACTGCGCCGTGTTTTGGAACCCGTCCTGATGTTGCCCCTGGGCGCCAGCGCGGTGACGCTTGGCTTGGGCTTCCTGGTCGTTTTTAACCATCCCCCCTTCAACAATCCACGTTTCCCGCTGCTCATCCCAATCGCGCACACCCTGGTGGCGCTCCCACTGGTGCTGCGCGTGCTCACCTCCGCCCTGCGCGGCATCCCGGAGAGCTTGCGCCAGGCCGCGCGTGTGCTGGGGGCCGGCCCCTTGCACGTCTTCTGGAGCGTGGACCTTCCCCTCCTGCTCCGTCCCTTGCTGGCCGGCATGGTCTTCGCGTTCACGGTTTCGCTAGGCGAGTTCGGCGCGTCCAGCTTCCTGAGCACCCCCGAAATGCCGACCATTCCGGTGGCCATTTACCGTTACATTTCCCAGCCTGGCGCGCTGAATTACGGCCAGGCGCTGGCCATGTCCACCATCCTGCTGTTGGTTTGCGCCCTGGGCACGCT
>JAKOSR010000039.1 GCA_029777225.1 Chloroflexota bacterium | reverse complement strand
CAAAAATCTGCTCCAGTTCATCTATTTCCGCCTGGGCGCGCGTGTCAATGCCGTAGAGGATGGCTTTACGCAGAGGCTTGCCTTGCGCGTCAATTGGCAGGGCGCAGGCGCCCAGGCCGCTGGTGCCCACTGCTTTCACAGTTTCAGGCCTGACGCCACTCCTTTCCAGGAGTGCGCGGGTGATGACGCAAAACTCCGACCACCAGACCCCATCCGCGTCGTGTTCAGCCCAGCCCGGCTTTGGCATTTCAAGGCCGTGTTCAATGGATTTCTCCGCCACCACCTGCCCTGAGTTCGCCTCCACAAGCACACCCTTGGAGGAATAAGTGCCAATGTCCACACCTAGCAAGTATTGTTCTTCCACGCGAGCTCTCCTTTCAAGATGGCTATCCCCCCCCGGGACCAGTTGAACGCGCCTAAATTATTCCTTCCTTCGCCCGTGGGTGAAGTAGTTGATGATGAAAATGATAATCAGGAGCACACCCCAGGCAAAATCCTTGAAGAACGAGCTGCCGCGCACGCCTGCCAGCAGCATGTGTGAACCGGTGGAGATGACCTGCAAAATAAAGACGGTGATGAAGATGTTCAGAACGCTGCCTTTGCCCGAAACCACGCCGGCCAGCACGCCAATCAGGATGGTCAACATCACATACGTGGCGGTGCCGTACGCGTTGGAAGCCGACATGGTGCGGCTCATGATGAGAACACCAGCAATCGAAGAAAGAACGCCGCTGAAGATGAAAATCTGCATGATGACAGCTTTGTTGTTGATGCCGGAGAACTTCGAGGCCACAGGGTTGGTGCCCAGCATGCGGGTCTTGAAGCCAAAGGTGGTGCGCCCAAGCAGGATGTAAGCGATAACCGTGATGCCCACAAAGACCAGGAAAGGCATGGGGATGCCCAACGGTGAGAGGCTGGCCACGCTGCCCACCACCTCAGGGAAGCCGGTGACCGTCTGGCCCTTGGTGAGGCCGACGCCAATTCCAGTGAAAATGCTCATTGTGGCGAGGGTGGCGAGGATGGAGGGTACCCCCACATACCCCACCAAAAAGCCATTGATGGCACCGGTGATGACGCCAATCAGCAGTGAAATCCCCACCATGGCCACGATGACCATCGGACCCTGGCTTTCTGGCATAAAACGCAGAATGAAGAGACCTGAAAGCACGGCAGCCAGGTTGGCCGTGGCGTTGATGGAAAGGTTGATACCGCCAATCATGACGGTAATCATCATGGCCAGGCTAAGGATGCCAATTTCTGGCAGCTGGATGGCCATGGAGGAGATGCTGCGGCCAGCCAGAAAACCCTGGTCGTTGAGCCCAAAAAAGAGCAGAAGGAAGACCAATATACCGGCCAGCAGAAGTGTCTGCATTTCAAAACGAACTTTGGGTTTGAGGTTTGTTGTATTCATGCTTCTTTCCTGTTCGCCCGGCTCTAAATTTCTTCCGGCACTTCAACAGCACGGCTGGCGCGCTTGTTAATCAAATCGCGGATGGCAGGGATGGAGATGAAAAACGCCAACACGAGCCCAATCATCAGTTGTTGCCACTCAACGGTAATGCCCGTCAGGACCATCGCCCGGTTGATAAGCTGGATGAGAATGACGCCCATGAACGTGCCGAGCACCGAGCCCTTGCCCCCGGTAACCGAGGCGCCGCCGAGGATGACAGCCGCGATGACGTCGAGGTTTTGGGTCATGAACAGGGTGGGTTCAAAATGCCGACTGAGAAAGCTGTGGGTCACACCCGCGAATGCCGAGAGCACGCCAAGGATGCCGAAAACCACCAGAAGTGTGCCTTTGATGTTGAAACCTGAACGGATGGCCACCTCGCGATTTCCTCCCATGGCAAAGATGCCCCGCCCCAGCGTGGTGTACTTGAGCAGACAGTGGATAAGCACGCCGATAATCAGCACGTAAAGGATTGAGAAGTGCAGCCCAGCCTCCCCCACAAATGGGTCCCGCACCGTCACCAGGAAGCGGGAATAATACCCAACGGCGCCCTCTGGGAGCTTGAAGTTCTTGGTTGAGCCAATGAAAAAGCGAATAAAGCCGTACCACATGGTCATCATGGCCAGCGAAACATCAAAAATGGGCAGGTTAAACCGGGTGACGATTAACCCGCTCAACAAACCGGCGCCCAGCCCGATGACGCAGGCAATCGCGTAATACAGAAAAATGCCCCCGTTGTAGCCGCGCGAGAGCAAAAACATGTGCGTGCCGTATGAGGCAAGCGCGGCAAAGGCTACAAATGAAATGTCGATGCCGCCAGCGATGATGACCAGCAGCAAGCCAAAGGCCATGATACTGACAACAATCGAGGCGCGCAAAACATCAAACACCGTGGCCAGTGAAAAGAAAGCCGGGTTGATGATGCCAATAATCAGAGATAAAAGGACAATAATCGTAAAGGTGACGAATTCGCTGCTTTTTACTATTTTTTTAAGCATGCCTTACCTGCTTTTTTCTTATCAGATGGAGAAAACGCGATCAGCAACCATTTCCTGGTTGAGCTGTTCCTCGGTGATGTCTTCACGATCGAAGACGCCAAAGGTTCGGCCACGGCGCATCAGGATGAGCCGGTTGCAGGTCTGCATCAATTCTGGAATATCATCTGAAATCAGGAGAATACCCATGCCCTGGCTGGCCAGGTTGCGGATAAGTTCATGGATGGAGGCCTTGGAACCCACATCCACGCCCACGGTGGGGCTGTTGAGGATCAGGATCCTGGGGTCGCTGGCCAGCCATTTGGCCAGCACCAGGCGTTGCTGGTTACCACCCGAAAGGCTCTTGGCAGGCAGCTCTCCCGAGGGGGTTTTCACTTCTAACCGCCCAATCCACTCGTCCGACACCTTTTTGGAGGCACCGGCGCGGATGAGGTGGATTTTATTCACCATCTGGTCAATGATTCGGACGATGATGTTGTCGGAGATGGTCTGCTGCAGGAAGAGGCCTTCGAGGATGCGGTCCTCCGGAACATAACCGATACGGTTGCGCATGGCATCCTGGATGGATCGGATGGTCACTTCGCGCCCCTCCACGCGAATGGTCCCGGAGTCTGCGGGCGTCTCCCCAAAGAGGGCCAGCGCCAGTTCCGTACGGCCAGAACCAAGCAGGCCCGTGATGCCCAAAACTTCACCCGGCCTCAACTGAAAGGAAACATCCTTGAATTTTCCGCGCAGTCCGAGCTTTTCCACTTCAAGGAGCGGTGCCGCCTGCTGGTCTGGTTGGGCCAGTTGGGAATTATCCAGGTCCAGCTCGTGGCCGGTCATGTAAAATTCCATGGTCTTGATGTCCAGGTTTTTGGCGTCCTGGTCCATCACTTTCCTGCCATTACGGAAGATTACCGTGCGGTCCGCAATTTCAGTCACCTCGTTGAGCTTGTGACTGACAAAAATGGTGGAAATGCCCTTGGCTTTCAGGTTGTTAATCACCTCAAAGAGGGATTGGATTTCCTTCTGGGTGAGCGCGGTGGTGGGTTCATCCATGATGATGATTCGGGCTTCCGCCAGGATGGCTTTGGTGACCGCGATGAGCTGTCGGTCTGCGGTGGAAAGCTCACTGACCATGGCGTCCAGCGGGATGGAGACATGAATTTCTTCCAAACCCCTCTCGGCGGTTTTGTAAGTCTCCTTCCAATTTACTAATCGCCGGCCGCTCGAAAGCTGCTCATTAATGACCAGGTTTTCAGCCACGGACAAATTAGGGAACAGGGAGAAATCCTGGTAAATCACCTGCACGCCCTCACGCATCGATTCAATCGGCGTCAGTTGCTTGTAGCTATGCCCGTTGATGATGATGTCGCCCTGGTCGGGATGGTAGACCCCGGAGATAATCTTAATCATGGTCGATTTGCCCGACCCGTTTTCGCCAACCAGGCACAGGATTTCGCCTTCCTGTAAGGTCAGGCTCACCTGGTCCAGCGCCTTCACGCCCGCGAACGCTTTACTGACGTTTTCCACACGCAGGATTTCATTTGTCATGGGTAAAATCTCGATTTCTGAACGCGATTGAAAATCGGGCGGCTGAGAGGCTCAACCGCCCGTTCTGACGATGTTCTACAACAACTAGAATGGATATTGATCCATGGTCTCGACAGTAATCTTAATCCAGGCGGAACCGTAGATGACCGTGACGCCATTGGGACCCTTGCCAATCTTGATGCTTTCAAAACCGGGCACTTTCAGGTCCATGCCTTCCACAATTTTTTCGCCCTGGAGCAGCTTATAGGCAATCACCGAGCAGGCATAACCAGCCATGCCGGGATCCCAGGCCATGGCCAGGTCCACCGCGCCGGATTTGAGCAATTCACCAGCGTCAGAGGCGATGCCAGTACCAACCACGGAGATGCTGTCGGCCAGGCCAGCTTCTTCCACCGCACGCCCGGCACCCAGGATATCACCTGAATCAGAGCCCTGCACGCCCTTGATATCAGGGGTGGCCTTGAGGGCATCCTTCATGATATTGTAGGCGTTTTCCTGGTTTTCCTTGGATTCGTACTTGGCCACAAATTGCATGTTGGGGTAGTTGGCTTCCTGGTAGGCCTTCGCGCACTCGGTCCATGTATTGTGGGACGCGTTGGTCAGGGAACCGACAAACTGGATGTACTTGCCTTCTTCGCCCATACGGGTGGCGAGTTCACGCATCATTTCCTCACCGTAAGAGCAATTGTCAAAGGCTTCCACGTCATAGGTGAGGGTGCCTTCCTTGGCTGTCTCAGCTTCGTGACCCATCACGATGATGCCGGCGTCCAAGGCCTTCTTCTGGGCAGGCTCGTTTTCCGGTACACCATAGGGAACGTTGATGATGACGTCCACACCCTGGGCAATCAAGTCTTCAATCACAGCAACCTGGGCTGCGGAATCAGGCTGGGAGGGGCCCTCCATGAAGGACTTGATGCCGTAGTCTTTTTCAAATTGCTTGATGCCGGTCTCATAACGGATGAACCAGGTATCGCCGATGGACTTCACGACCGATGCAAAGACCAAATCCTTGGCTTCCTTCACTGGGGCGGCGGTCTCTTCGGGTGCAGTAACCTCCGCGGCGGGAGCGCATGCCCCTAAAACAGTAACCAACAACATGACACACAAGACAAGCAGACTAAGTTTTTTCATTCTTTTCTCCTAATTGGTTTGAAATGGGCTGAACTGTCATTTACAGTGCTTCTTAGTATGTAGAACCAACCACCTCCTTCACTCGCAAGGCGAGGCACCGCGTGGATGACCTTCTGTTAAGCTTCATACCAGGATGATTTCCACGCCTTCCTTCTCGTACAAAGACAAAAAGGCAGGGTCAAGGGAGCTGTCTGTAATAATTTTGGAGACAACCTTGAGTGGGGCAACCCGGGTAAAGGCAATATGGTTGAACTTGGTGGCCACTGCCACCACGATAACCTCCCTGGCATTCTGTATCATCGAGCGCTTGATGAGCGTGTCATCCAGGTTAAATTCGGTCAGGCCGAATTTGAGGTCAATGCCACCCACACCAAGGAAGAGCTTGTCGACGTAAAATTGCTCGTAGGCCCGCACGGCCAGGTCTCCGGTCATGGAGAGCTCCCCCATGCGTAAAATACCACCGGTGCAAATCAGGCGGTTGCGCAAGGATTCAACCAGCAGGGTGGCGATGGGGAAACTGTGGGTGATGACCGTCAGGTCGGAAATGTTGACGATGTTGCGGGCGACTTCCAGGGTGGTGGTGCCTGTATCCAGGCTAACGCTATCACCATTCTTGATTAAGGCTGCCGCCGCTTTGCCGATGCGCCGCTTTTCCTCGATATCTTCCATGACTCGCGTGAGATAAGGCGGTTCATAGCTGCTGCCCCGGGCGCTTAACGCGCCACCATGCACACGACGTAGCAGGTAACGCTTTTCCAGGGCCTGTAAATCCCTGCGAATGGTCATTTCGGAGGTTCCAAACTCGTTCACCAACTCCAAAACGGTGGCAGAGCCGTTCCTCTCAAGGTATTCCAGGATTTTTTGGTGCCTTAGGTTTGGGAGCATGCAGGATCTCCATCCGAGCGTGTTCGTTAATGTTCATTCGACAAGGTATTTATGTTTATATTATAACATTTTGAGCAAGTGTCAAGCAATTTTCACAAGAATATTGGTAAATTGCCTGCTTTTTGGCAATATTGTTAATAACAGCGCCATCGCGCCCGGCCTAAAGGTCTCAATTAAAGGTAACAAAAATCCGTGTCAGGACTTGGAATGGTTGAATTTCGCGCCCAGCCGGCTGCCGACTGCTCCACCTGGATGCACATGCCAATAGGCTTCCTCGGTCATGCCTTTGGCAACGGAGGTGGCCATCACAAGCGCGTCGCAAAGCGCCATGCAGTTCAGGGCCGTGCTGGAACCAGCGTACTTAATCGGACCTGCCTCTTCGCGCGCCCCATGCGAAAGCGCCAGGTCGCAGGTTTGGGCCATGCTGGATTGCAGGTTGCCAACGATGGCAATCGTTTTCGCGCCAATGGACCTCATGCGTGGGAGCAGGCGCAGGATTTCTTCAGTTTCACCGCTATTGGAAATAAAGATGACCAGGTCGTCCCCGCTCACCGCGCCCAGGTCGCCATGCGCTGCTTCGCCGGCGTGCAGGAAAAAGGACGGGCGGGTCAGGCTGGCAAGGTTGGCAGCCGATTTTTCAGCCACATGCCCTGAATGACCAACACCACTGAATATCACACGCCCACAGCAGTCCAAAATCATGCGACAGGCAGTACTAAAATTTTCATCCAGGGCGGCATCCAGGTTGCGCAGTTCCCGGATTTCATCTTCAATTACTTGATGGGCAATGGTTAAGAAGGAATCGGGTTGATTGGACACAAGCCACCTCGAAAGAATAGTTATTGGCGCTAGTATTGTAACAGAGGCTGCGTGGAATGGACATTTTTCCGCATTTTGACCAATTTGCAAGGCTTTCTACGCCTGGCTCGAAACAACTCAGGTTTTCTTTTCCTTGTTCCGCCCAAAATCTCACCCGGGGTTAGCCCTTGCGCTGCAGCCGGCGCTTCAACCTTGAAACCAGCGCGAACACTTCCGGTACTTTCGCCAGCCAGACAACAACGGCATAAGCAACCAAACCAAGCACTAGCCCGCCCGCCAGCGCGATGACGGGATGAAAGGCTGTGGTCCAGCGCAACCAGCCCCAAACCATCGCTCCCATCAGGGCGCTTCCGAGCAGACCCACTCCCGCGGCCTGCAAAATTCTGCGGCCTTCCAGCCCTTGCAGGCGGCGGCGCAGGATGATAAGCAAGGCCACACTTTCAAGCGCGGTAGCCAGCGAATTGGCCAGCGCCAGGCCGCCCAGGGGCAACCATCCAACCCGCTCAAATAAGCTGGCCAGCCCAAAAGACAGAAGGATGTTTATGGCCATGGCAATCACGCCCACCGATACGGGCGTTTTAGTGTCGTGCAGGGCATAAAACGCCCGGCTGAGCACCTCCACCAGGCTGTGGCCCACCAGGCCCGCCGAGTACCATAGCAGCGCCCAGGAAACCAAGTCCGTTGAATGCGAGGTGAACGCGCCTCGCTCGTATAAAACCCGCACCAGTGGATATCGGATTAGGATCAGGCCTATTGTGGAAGGGATGGCCAACAGAAGGATGACCCGGATTATCCCCGAGAGGGTCTTCCGCAGCGCGTCCAATTGGCCGAGTTCAGCCTGGGCGGAGAGCGTCGGCAGCGAGGCAATCCCGGCTGATTGCGCGATGGTACGCTGGGGCATCAACATTAGCGTGAAGGCCAACGCCACGGCACTGGCTGAACCCTCACCCAGGGATAGCGCGATAATCGTATTGGCCACAAAATTGAGCTGAACCACCCCGGCGCCGATGAGACGCGGGACCATCAACTTGACCACCTGGCGTACAGCTTTGTCCTTGAGCCCGGCCGCCCGTGTGTAAAAGCGCTGCGGCAATCTGATGACACTTGGAACCTGCACCAGCAGGTGCAGGACTGCGCCAATCAACACGCCATAAGCCACCCTGTCAATACCCCAGGTATGGGGTAAAGCGAGTGTGCCAAAGATGATGCCACCGGAATATAAAATAGGCGCGATGGCCGGCATCAAGAAGGATTGGTGCGAGTGGAGAATACCCATGAACAAGCCACTGATGCCAAAAATCACCACCGTGGGGAGCATGATGCGCAACAGGCGGACGCTGAGTTCAAGCTGCACCGGATCTGAATCTGGCACAAGCATAAACAATCCGTGCTCCACCAGCCATGGCGCGAAGGCATATGCCAAAATTGTTACCCCAACCAGCACAACAAAAACGACATTAAACACGCCCGAGGCTAATTTCCAGGCGTCCTCGCGCTGACCACGCGTGATAAAACCGGTGAACATGGGAATGAAAGCTGATCCCAAGGCACCCCCTGCCATCAAGTTGAAGAGCAGCTCGGTTACCCGGTTGGCCGCGTTGAAAGAATCAAGCTGGGCGCTGGTGCCAAAAGCGTGTGAGATAACCGTGGTTTGTAAAAATCCAACCAGGTTGCTGATGATGAAGGCCGCCATGACGATAGCCGCGGCCCTGGCAATTTGCCGGCCAGCCATGGCTGTGCTTGTGGCTGTCTCAGAAGACGTCCCTTGTCTGGCTACTGGCTGAAGCGCGCGTCCTTCGCCGGGGTCTACCCCGTTTGGGCCGCCCTGGGGGGCAGGCAATTCTGGGCGTTCGTTATTCAGGCTCATTCGTGGCCCCTTTTGTCGCCGGATTCATCCACTTCGCGTGACGCGCGCTTGGCCTGTTCCCAAAGCGCGTCCATTTCTTCAAACGAGAGCTCCTCCACACGCCGCCCGGAAGCCCTGGCACTGTTTTCGATATATGCAAAGCGCGCGCGGAAGCGCTGGTTGCACTCTCTCAGCGCGATTTCTGGGTCAACATCCAGCCAGCGCGCCAGGTTGACGGCCGCGAACAGCACATCGCCGGCTTCCGACTGGCGTTCCTCCGGGGTTTGGGCTTCAAGCAGCTCGCGTAGTTCCTCTTCCACCTTGGCCACCACGGGGCCAATCTCAGGCCAGTCAAAACCGACCCGCTTGGCCCGCCGTTGAATCTGGTCGGCCTGGGTGAGTGCCGGCAGCGCGCTCGGGATGCCATCCAGCATACCTTTTTCGGGCGTGCCGTTCGTCTCGCGTTCCTTCGCCTTGATTTTTTCCCAGTTGGTCAGCACGTTATCCACCGAGGCCACTGCCATATCGCCAAAGACATGCGGGTGCCTGCGGATGAGCTTGCGGCTGATGGCCGAGATGACATCAGTCATCTTGAAGTCCTCATCTTCGGTGCTGATTTGGGCATGCAGGCCAATTTGGAGCAATAGGTCGCCCAGTTCCTCTTCAAGGTGGGCGCTGTCTTCCTGGTCCAGCGTCTCCAGCACCTCGTAGGCCTCTTCGATGAGGTAGGGGCGCAGGGAAAGGTGGGTCTGTTCGCGGTCCCAGGGGCAGCCATCGGGCGCGCGCAGGCGGGCGATGATTTCCTGGAAGTCCTCAAAAGACCGGCCATTCTCGCGGGCCGGTAGGTACAGCGTCGCGAGCAAGCCCAGGCCTGCCGCGCGGTCAATGGCATACAGCGGCAGCTCTTCCACGCGCTGGCTGGGCATACCAGCATCCCGTACCAGCCGGACGGGGTAATCGTCCGGGTAATTGGCCATCAGCGTCAGCTTCAGTTGCGAAAGCTCTTCCCGGGTGCCAAGTTGCGAAATCAATGCAGGCACGGAGGGCGGAAACGATGGCACATGCAGAGAAGCCAGGTGGAGAGCATCCACGAGGGTCAGTTGGGGCGTGGGGTCCAGGCCGAGGGCGGAACACACTGGCTCGATGAAGGAAAGGCCGTCCAAAACACGCACGGGGAGCCCCACCTCTGCAGCGGCGGCCAGGATGCGGGTCGTGGTTTCTTCTGCCACAAACGGGCTGCCAGGCACAGCGTAGGTCACGCCCTCAGGGCGTCGTCCGAGCGCCAACACCTGCTCCACGATGTCCATAAGCACATCCTCCAGCGCGTCATGCTGCTCGTAGACCTCATCAAAGCTGCGCACCAGCAGCCCCTGGGGCAGGCCCTGTACGGCCGGGTGCAGGTTGGTGCGCAGGTAAATTTCCTGGCAGCCAGAGAGCCATTCCCAGGCCTCGCGGGTGATTTTGCCCGCGTCAGCCGGGCCGAGCCCAACAATCACAATCCCTTTTTTATCCATGCCTCGTCCTTGCGGCCCCCAAAAAGCTTCAAACAGCTTTCAAATACGGTACAGGCTGTCCAACACTTCCATTGGACAGCCTGTGTAGTTGCCATTTGCTGTGAAGGTCCATCCTGACGGCAGCGGCCAGTTCGAACCTCGAACGCGAATTAACGCTTGGTGTAAGTAGGAGCCTTGCGGGCGCGCTTGAGACCTGGCTTCTTGCGTTCCTTGATGCGTGCGTCACGGGTGAGAAGGTCGTGGTCGCGCATGGTGGGGCGTAGACCTTCGTCCATGGTGACCAGGGCGCGGGCCAAACCAAGTTTGACCGCGTCTCGCTGACCGCTAACGCCACCGCCCTCAACCTTGACCGTGATGTCCATCAGGGTGGGGCTTTGGCCAGCCGCTTCAAGGGTGCGCAGGATCACAGGCACATCGCCTGTGCGGGGGAAGTAAGCTTCCACAGGTTTCTCATTGATGGTGAAAACACCGGTGCCAGTGGCAATGCGCACGCGGGCAGTGCTTTCCTTGCGTCGACCAACAGCTTCAAAGTATTGTGCCATAATTCCTCTTTATTGCCTTTATTCCAAAACCTTGGGGTTCTGAGCCTGGTGGGGATGTTCCGCCCCGGCATAGATTTTGAGATTATCCAGATAACGGGCCGTCAGGCGGTTCTTGGGGAGCATACCACGCACGGCAAACCGGATAACACGATCCGGATGGGTTTCCATCTGGCGGCTGAAACCCACGGTCTTCAATCCACCGGGGAAAAGGGAGTGATGATAGTATTTCTTCTCTTCCACACGGGTTGGGTTGGCATAGACCTGGGAGGCGTTAATCACCACCACATGATCCTGCATCACCACACCGGGCGTATAGTCCGGGCGATGTTTGCCAATCAGCAGGCCTGCAATCTTGGTCGCCAGGCGGCCCAGGGGTTCACCGGCAGCATCGATGAGATACCACTCACCGGTAACTTGTCCTTTAGGAACGTATGTTTTATCCACTTTAACTTTCTCCATTCTCATCATACCAGCGCCCGGGCATTGCCTGCGGGGGCGTTACGCTTCTATTCATCTTCCGGGTACCGGACGCGCGTAAGCGTCAATCCCCGGGCTGGAGCCAAATCCACGATTCCCGTGGATCCTGTTTCCAAACCTCGCTTTACGATTTCCAGGTCCTGTTTCCCCTGGCCAACCAGCACAAGTACATGCACAATCCGGCGCACCATGTGGTACAGGAAGGCATTGCCGGTGATGTAAAAGACCAGCAGGTCCCCATCCCTGTGCCATTCAGCTTGTTCTATCCGACGGATGGTGGTGCCATCTTCCCGGAGGGCTTTTCCAAACCCCCGGAAGTCATGCTCACCCATCAGTAACGCGGCTGCCTGGTTCATGCGTTCCACATCAGGCTCCTGGCTCAACCGCCAGGCGTAGCGGTCCACAAGCGGGTCGCGCGATTGGGCCTGGTAAAGCTGGTAGCGGTAGGTCCGGCTCAGGGCGTCGTAACGCGGATGAAAGCCAGGATGGGCCTGCGCTACCTGCCGTACGGAGATATCCGCCGGTAAAAACGCGTTGAGCGCCGCCCTAAGGGTCTCGTCTGGGTGGTTCCAGTCAAAATTGAAACTGACCACCTGCCCGAGCGCGTGCACACCGCTGTCGGTCCGGCCCGAAGGCATCACCGCCCGGCCCTGCCAGCCTATTTTTCGAAGAGCTTCCTCAAAAACAGCCTGGATGGTCTGTCGGTTTGCCTGCCGTTGAAAGCCGTGGTACTGCGTGCCGTCGTAAGCGAGTATAAGTTTGTAATGTGCCATGCCTTCCGCTTTTCAGCAAGGTAAAGGCAAAAATAATATCCTGGGTCGCTTACTCAGAGACCAGCTCGAGCAAGACCATTTCAGCGTTGTCACCCTGGCGGGGTCCCAACTTCAAAACACGGGTGTACCCACCGGGCCGGTTGGTAAAGCGGGGGGCGATGTCAT
>JAKOSR010000038.1 GCA_029777225.1 Chloroflexota bacterium | reverse complement strand
AGCGTATCGAAATTGATGTAGTACACGAAGGGGAGGCCGAGGTAATCGACATTGGAGAGCGTGACGGAAAAAAGTTCGTGCGGGCTGGTGACACACCAGTAATTCCAGCGTTTTTTGCGCAGCGGATGGCCTTTGAGGGCGCAATGATGCAACGGGTGGCGTGACCAACCGACGGCCTCGCGGTTCAGGTTTCCGGCAGAATCACAGAGAGAGACAGGGCTGAAAATCTCACGTTCAGCATAGGCTTCGGCCACATTCACCTCCAACGGACAGTTTGACCTGATTATAGCGGTAAAACAGGCGAGCGGGCGGTTTTAACCCTTGAACTTTTTGGCATTCGTGTCTAAAATTTTACCAACTGGTCAGACCTCTTACCAACTCACCCAAGGAGGGATGATGGAAGCCCGAAGCACGTTCTCAAGGCCGGCGGAATTCACAGAACAACGCCTACTCAACGCGATTTTGGATGGCACTTTTCCCATCCACAGCGCGCTGCCCCCTGAGCGCGAGCTGGCGCTGAGCCTGGGCGTGACCCGCCCCACCCTAAGGGAAGCCCTGCAACGCCTCGCCCGGGAAGGCTGGCTGCGGATACACCAGGGCAAGCCCACGTTGGTGCGCGACTACCTGCGCGAGGGCAATCTACTCATCCTGAACACCCTGGCCCGGCAACCCCAAACCCTCACGCCTGATTTCGTCAGCAAGCTGTTGGAGGCGCGCGTATCGCTCGCGCCGGCCTACACCCGGTTGGCGGTGCAAAACGCCCCTAAGGAACTGGCAGTTTATCTGTCGCGGTTGGTCACACTACCAGACAAGCCGGAGGATTTTGCCCAGGCGGACCAACAACTCCACCATGAACTGACAATCCTTTCAGGCAACCCCGTTTTCACGCTTTTCCTAAACAGTTTCGTGGAGCTCTCATTGACAGCCGGAGTTTTGTACTTCGCATCCAAGCCGGCGCGGGATTATTCACGCGAGTTTTATCAAAAGCTGGCTGAGGCCACACTCAGGGAAGACGCGCGTGGCGCTGAAACACTGACCCGGGAAGTGATGCAGACCAGCCTGGCCTTCTGGCAGGCACAAGCACCAATACAAGAGGAGTAAAACTATGCAAGCAACCACCAAGCGACAACAAACCTGGGACCTACTCAAACAGAAATGGGACATCATCGTCATTGGAGGGGGCGTGACCGGCGCGGGTGTTTTCCGCCGGTCAGTCTCGGCAGGTTTTAGGACGCTTTTGGTGGAACAAGCCGATTTTTCCAGCGGGACTTCTTCCAAGTCTTCCAAGCTGGTCCACGGGGGCTTTAGGTACCTGCGCAACAAGCAATATACGGTGACACGGGAATCGGTGAAGCAGCGTGAGCACCTGCTGAGGGAGTCCCCCAACCTGGTGACGCCGCTGGCGTTCATGATGCCCTACTCAGCAAAAAAAAGACAACGCGGGATGCTCTCCTTTGGCGTCACGCTGTATGACCTGATGGCCCCAAAATGGAAGCACCGCCACCTGAGCGCGGACAAGGCGCGAGCAGCCATCCCGGAACTTTCAGCCCCTTGGCTGGAAGGCGCGTACCTGTACTATGACGCCCGCTTGGACGACTGCCGGCTGGTGCTGCGTCTCATCCAGGAGGGGCAGGCAGAAGGCGGCGTAGCGTTAAACTACGCCCGGGTGGAAAGCCTGCTGAAGGGGCAGGATGGCAAGGTGCGGGGCGTAGCCGTCAGCGATTGTTCCACGCAGAACCTTGGCAGCCTGGAGATACAGGCCAGGGTGGTGGTGAACGCCACCGGACCCTGGACGGACGTGTTGAGAGCGCAGGTGAACGCGCCAGCCCGCATCCGGCCATTGCGGGGCTCCCATCTCATCTTTTCACGCGACGCGTTGCCCATCCCATATGCAGTGACCTTGTTCCACCCGGTGGACGGGCGGGCGATGTTCGCGATACCGTGGGAGGGCACTACCATCATTGGCACAACCGACCTGGACCACCCCTATCCACTCAACCAGGAGCCGTTTTGCACGGCGGAGGAAAAAGAGTACATCCTGACGGCGGCGCAAGCGCTCTTCCCAAAGCAAAACCTGGACGGAGGAAAGGTCATCTCGTCCTTTGCCGGCCTGCGGCCGATTGTACGCGGGGACGCGAGCAATCCATCGGGGGAATCGCGCGCGCACGTCGTGATGCAGGAGCAGGGACTTGTGACCATCACGGGCGGGAAGCTGACCATCTTCGAGCTGATGGCCGAGGACACGCTGAAAGCCGCGCTGCCAATGCTGGGCCAGAAGGCCAGGCCGCGCAAACCCTTTTTTGAGAAACCCGGACCTATGGAAGCGGTCAATGGGCTGCAACGGGCTGATTTGGCGTACCTTAGCGGTCGGTATGGGAAAGCCGCGGGAGAGGTGGTCCGGGGGGCCTCCGAGGAGGAGCTGCAACGGGTGGAGAACCTACCCGCCATTTGGGCGGAAATACGCTATAACGCACGCGCCGGCATGGTGGAACACCTGGATGACCTGCTGCTGCGGCGTACACGGCTGGGCATGTTACTACCCTTCGGAGCCCAGGACATGCTCCCGCGCGTGAAAGCGCTTTGCCAGGCGGAACTCGGCTGGGATGACGCGCATTGCGAAATGGAAACCGCGCGCTACGCCCGGATTTATGACGAAGCTTACAGTCCCTCACCCAAGGGCGCTTAAAAAAGGAAGGAGAAATATGCCCAAGAAAGAAACCATCCAACCCGCCTGGTACGAGGACGTCACCCCGGAGGGGTCGTATCGCGCGCTTTTCAAGTGGGGCGACCCGGCGGGTATCAAGCACCCAAACAGCGGACTGGTGAAACTGCTGGTGGACCAGCTTGGACTGGCACCGGAGGAGTTGACACAGCCCGGGCAATTTTGCCTTGACGAGGTGGCTGAAAGCGCACCTAACCAGCTGGAGCCGGCGGACATGGCCCTACTTGAACAAACCTGCGGACGCGAGAATATCGCCACGGACACTTACACGCGCGTGGCGCGCTCGTATGGGCACGGCATGATTGACGCCATCCGGTTGCGCAAGAAAATCGTGGAGAACCTGCCGGACGTGGTGGTGGCGCCGAGGACGGAGGCGGAAATTGAAGTCATCGTACGGTATGCCAACGAGCACAGGCTGCCCATCTACGTGTATGGAGGGGGGTCCTCGGTCACACGCGGGATGGAAGCCACCCGAGGAGGGATCACGCTTGACCTTTCCAGGCATATGAACCGGCTGGTGGAACTGAACGAAATTAACCATACCGTCACGGTGGAGGCCGGGATGAGCGGGCCGCAACTGGAGGACCTGTTGCAGCACGCGGTAGAAAAACTGGGAGCAAAAAGGCCTTACACCTGTGGGCATTTCCCACAATCCTTCGAGTACTCCAGCGTGGGGGGGTGGATTGTCACACGCGGCGCGGGGCAGAATTCGACGTATTACGGAAAAATCGAGGACATGGTGCTCTCGCAGCGTTACATTACGCCCCGGGGGATATTCCAAACCTGCCCACAACCGCGCGCAGCCACCGGACCGGATTTCGACCAGGTGATGATGGGCGGGGAGGGTTCATTTGGCATTTTGACCCAGGCAACCCTGCGCATCTGCCACTGGCAACCGGAAAACCGGGTGCGGTTTAGCTACATGTTCAAGAGCTGGGAGGACGCGCAGGCGGCCAGCCGGGAGGTGATGCAGGGCGAATTTGGCTTCCCATCGGTCTTCAGAATATCCGACCCCGAAGAGACCGATGTGATGATGAAGCTTTATCACATCGAGGACACCCTGGCGGACACGCTGCTGAAAGCCATGGGCTTCCAGCCAATGCAAAAATGCCTGATGTTGGGATTTACCGATGGGGAAAGGCAATTCTGTCGTAACCTGGACCGAAAAATGCGGCGTATATTCCGCCGTTATGGGGCCTTTGAGCTTTCGTTCGCGGGCGTCACTAAAACGTGGGAAAAGGACCGATTTCGCGACCCCTACATGCGTGAGGACCTGCAGGACTATGGTGTTCTGATTGACACGCTCGAATGTGGGGTCACGTGGTCGCAGATGCCGACGGTGCACGCCCAGGCGCGGGCTTTCGTGAAGAGCCGGCCGGGGACGGTGTGCATGACGCACATCTCGCATTGTTACCCACAGGGTGCCAACCTGTATTTCATCTTCATCGCGCGGATGGAGACGCTGAGGGAGTACCTCGATTTGCAGTACGGCATCCTGGAAACAATTACCAAGGCAGGGGCTTCCATCAGCCACCACCACGGGGTGGGGAAGCAGACAGCACCCTGGCTGGAAGAGCAAATTGGCAAGGAGCAGATGGACGTCATCCGGCTGCTGAAGGGTCATTTTGACCCGAATAACATCATGAATCCAGGCGGCACCCTGGGGCTGGACATGAGCCCAGCGCAGGCAGAGCGCCGCTGGAGCAAGGACCTGGAGGATTAACATGGCTGGTGAACAACTTTTATCCATCGACGTCGGCACACAATCCACACGCGCACTCATCTTTGACCCGCAGGGCAACCTATTGGCCAAAGCGCAGGTGCAACACCCCGAGTACCAATCCCCCCAGCCAGGCTGGACAGAGATGGAGGCGCCCGTGTTTTGGGGCGCGCTTTGCCAGGCCTGCCAGGAACTGTGGACCAAACCCGGCGTGGACAAATCCGCCATTAAAGGCGTGACCATCACAACGCAACGCGCCAACCTGGTAAACCTGGACAAGGTCGGCAAACCGTTGCGGCCGGTCATCAACTGGTCGGACCAGCGACGCACACCCGGGCTCAAGCCGGTGGGCGGCATGTGGGGCGCGCTGTTCAAGGTTGCGGGCATGACGGAGACCGTGGGGTACCTGCAGTCGGAAGCGGAGGCCAACTGGATTAAGACCTACCAACGCGAGATTTGGGACAAGACGGATAAATTCTTGCTGCTTTCGGGGTACCTGACCTACCTGCTGACCGGGGAGATGGTCGATTCGGTCGGGGCGCAGGTGGCCTACATGCCATTTGACTATAAGAAGCAGACATGGGCGTCAAAGGGGGATTGGAAATGGCAGGCCATCCCTGTGACGCCGTCGATGCTGACACGGCTGGTGCCACCCGCGGGCAAAATGGGCGAAATCACGGCCCAGGCAGCCGCGGAAACAGGCATCCCCGAGGGGTTGCCAGTTATCGCCGCGGGGGCGGACAAAGCCTGTGAGGTACTTGGCTCAGGGACGCTGGCACCCAACATTTGCTGTTTATCCTACGGCACCGCTGCCACCATCAACACCACCCACGAAAAGTATATTGAGGTGGTGCCGCTTATCCCGCCCTACCCTTCCGCGGTCCCGGGGGCCTATTCGCTTGAAATCCAGCTGTATCGCGGGTACTGGATGGTCTCGTGGTTCAAACGCGAATTTGGACATAACGAGCAACGGTTGGCCACAGAGAGAGGCGTGGCGACAGAAACGCTGTTTGATGACCTGGTCAACTCCGTTCCACCCGGCTCACTGGGATTGACGCTGCAGCCTTATTGGGGCCCCGGGCTGAAGAACCCCGGGCCGGAAGCCAAAGGCGCCGTGATTGGCTTTGGCGCGGCGCATACCCGCGCGCACTTCTACCGGGCCATCCTGGAAGGCCTGGCCTACGCACTGAGGGAAGGCGCCGAACAGACCACGAAGCGCAGCAAGGTGCCGATCACCGAGGTGCGGGTAGCCGGTGGAGGTTCACAGAGCCGGGCGGCGATGCAGCTGACCGCGGACATCTTCGGGCTGCCGACCAGCCGGCCTCATGTGTATGAGGCCAGCGGGCTGGGGGCAGCGATGGACCTGGCAGTGGGGCTGGGGTTACATTCTAACTTCCCAACGGCGGTGAAAGAAATGACGCGCCTGCTGGATACCTTTGAGCCCAAGGCGGAGAACCACAAGATTTACGAGGAGCTGTATCAGCGGGTGTACCTGAAGATGTACAGCCGGCTGGGCCCACTCTACCGGGAAATCAGGGATATCACGGGTTACCCATCCAACGACTAAGCTAATAATCATTGAAAGCCACAACCACCCGCGACGCGGGTGGTTTATTTTTGGTTGGAAGAGGGGAACGCGCGAGTGGACTACAGGATGCCAAAATCAAGGCCGGGCAGGTATAACGTGGAGCCGCCCCGCACCACGACCACCTGTGCGGCGAGGGCGTTGCCGGCCTGCAGGCATTGGCTGAGGTTTTCGCCCCGGGCGAGCGCGGCCAGGAATCCAGCATTGAAGGCATCACCCGCACCGGTGGTATCAACGGATTTGACAGGCAGGGCCGGCGCGTGGAGGATAGATGGAGCGGATTGGCTTTCACTGGAGGCCGACGACCAGCCAGGGCGTGTGAGCGCGGAGGCGCCCTGAGAGCCTTGCTTGATGACCGCGCAGGGGGCAAGCTCCGTCAGCCGGTGGAGCTGTGCCTCCACGCTGCCTGGGCCAACCAGGGCTTCGGCTTCGCTGCGGTTTGGCAAAAGAATATCCGTCAGGCCAAGCATGACAGCACGGAGGGATGGGTCGATGTGGTTGATCATGGGTGAGGGGTCCAGGGCCACCTGGCCGCCGGACTGCTTGAAAAGCGTGGCAGCGCGCAGGACGGAGGCGGCCTGTTCCTGCTGTAAAAGGGAATAGCCGGAGAGCAGGAGTAACCGGGCGCGGCGCAACTCGGATTCCAGCGCCGGGGTCAGGTCGAAGGGGTCGGCACCGCAGCCTCGAAAGGAGAACATGGTGCGCTCGGAGCTGGCTTCGATGAAGGTGATGGTGTAGCCCGTCTGCTGGCCGAATTGCACGGTTTCGAGGTTTAGGCTGGTGGATTGAAGGGCTTCAAGCACCTTGCGGCCAAGTGAATCGGTCCCCACCCTGGTAGCGAAGGCGGTTGGGACCCCCAGATGCGAGAGACCCAGGGCCGCATTGGCGGCCGACCCGCCCAGGGTGGCACGGGCGGAAAGAATGGCGGCATCCTGCCCGGAAATTGGGAAAGTGGCGATGTCGTACTGGTAATCCACCATCACGTCGCCCATGACGACGATTGCAATGGGTGCTTCAATTTCAGGTGTCATCATTGCTCCAGCCATTTGATTCACGTATTGGTCACATTATATCGGATGGCGCGGGAGTGGTGGGCCTGTATTATTGATTGTTAAGCTACGCGCAAGGCTCGGGTGCTGGGAGAGTATCAAGTGCTTTGAACCTAAATGGTAAAGAGAGAGGCTTTGGCACTGTTGGCCCGGTAAACAAAGCGTTGGAAACCCAGCAGCCTGGCTCCACTCCATAGGAAAAGCACCCGCGGAACGGGTGCTGGGTTGAATGGAGAGGGTTGAGAAAGGGAAGAACGTTAGTCCTCTTCCTTGGAGCGGATGAGGATGATGGATTTGCCGGTGGGTTTTTTCAGGTCAAAGAAAGGTTTCTTGGCGCGCACCAACTGAGCGAGCTGCTTGGAACCGTAGGTGCGGGGGTCAAAGCCGGGGTCAATCCGGCGGAGGGCAGTACCCACCTCGGAAAGGCTGACCCAGCCCTCATCATCAGTGCCCACCATCTCGATTGCCTGCTCAATATTATCAATCAAGTCCACCTCGCTGGGGGTGAGCTTGACCTGTTCCTGCTGCTTGGCGGCGACCTTCTTTTTTTGTTTTTCACGTTCTTCCAGGTTTTCGGTGTAGATGAAAACATCGCAGGCGGAGACGAAAGCGCGCGGGGTGAGTTTTCGGCCGATGCCAACCACCTGCTTGCCGCTTTCGCGGATGCGGGTGGCCAGGCGGGTGTAGTCGCTATCGCTGGAGACCAGGCAGAAGGCGTCCACCTGTTCCTTGTGGAGGATGTCCATCGCGTCGATAATCATCGCGGAATCGGTGGCGTTTTTGCCAATGGTGTAGCGGAATTGCTGCATGGGCTGGAAGGCGTACGAGTTGAGCGTATCTTTCCAGGATTTCATATTGGAGGTGGTCCAGTCCCCGTAAATGCGCCGGATGGTGCCATTGCCAAAGCGGCCGGCCTCCACCACGATTTGCTCAATCAGGCTGGATTGAGCATTATCGCCATCAATCAGGATGGCGATACGTTTTTCTTTATTGCCATTTGTAATTGCTTCATTAGTCATACCCAAATTATACCCTTAACCCCCCAATAAAATTTTGGCCAAAATTTATTCCTCGTCGGAGGGGAAAACGCTCAGGCCGTGCTTCTCGTAGTAGTGCTGATGGTATTCCTCGGCGGGGAAAAAAGTGCAGGCGGGGATGACGCGGGTGACGATGGGCCGGTCGTAAAGGCCGGAAATATCCAGGAAGGCGATGACCTCTTCGGCGATGTCGCGCTCATCGTCGGATTCGTAGAAAATCATCGAGCGGTATTGCGATGCGTAGTCGAGGCCAGGGTAGGCGGCGTCAGTGGGATCATGAAATTGGAAGAAGGCTTCCAGCAATTGCTTGAGGGAAACGACCGCGTCGTCGTAGGTTACTTCCACGGTTTCCACGTGGCCTGTAATTTCCTTGCAGACATCTTGATAAGTGGGGTTTTCCATGTTTCCGCCGCAATAACCGACCTGGGTGCTGATAACACCCGGAATTGCCTGGAAACGCGCTTCTATACCCCAAAAACAACCACCTGCTAATAAGACCTTTTTATGCATGACACCTTTTCCTGATTTTGTTATCGTTGCAAATGCCTTGGTTGGAGCAGTTGCAACAAAAACAATATATCACGGCTGCGCGGGCAGGAAAACAGCAATCCTTACACAAGTTGGGTGTGTTAACAAAGTTGGTGGATAGGAAGGGGTGGTAAGTGGGAAGGATGAGTGAACTGAAAATGAGCCGCTGGCATTCTGGGCAGGCACCATCCAAGCAGAAGGCTGGAAATTTCGACCCAGACAACACTTCGAGGGATATTCTGCAGACGGGCAATCAGGTGCGGTTTTGTAATGTTAAGAGGTGGAACGCACTTTCTAGCTCAGAGAATCTACAATCGGAGACCTGCGGTCAAGTTTCTCGCGCGGCCTGTAGACCGGTAAGAGCGAGATAGAACCACTTCCACTACAAGTAATCGGTCCCAGGCTTTGCCTGATATCTTTGTCCGTCCTTCAAGAAGGTGGCGGAGAGAATTTGGTTTGGGAGCAAGGGGAGGGTGGAAATGATGTGAAAGATGACGATACGGGATGCTGATGGCAGGGGGTCGGAGAGCGGCCCATATTTCGCGGGTAAATGGAAAATGGGCCCGGAAGGATTCGAACCTTCAACCAAGCGGTTATGAGCCGCCTGCTCCGCCATTGAGCTACGGGCCCGTTAAGGGCATTAATCTTACCACAGCCACCCTAAGTTTCCTTCGGGTGGCTGCTTTTTTTACCTACTTTTGCATCTTTGCCCAGGTATCAACCAACGAAATGGTGCGGTTGAAAACCAGGCTGCCAGGGACGCTGTCCTTGTTATCCGGCGTGAAGTAACCGTTGCGGACGAACTGGAAGCTCTGCCCAGAGAGCGCGGTGGCCAGGTCCGGTTCAAGGAAGGCCTTCACTACCTGCAAGGATTCCTTGTTGACATGGTCGAGGAAAGATTCTCCCTCGGGCAAATCCTCGGGCTGTTTATCCTCGAAGAGCTGGTCGTAGAGACGCACTTCAGCCGCGATGGCATGCGGTGCCGAGGCCCAATGGATGGTGCCCTTTACTTTGCGTCCATCAGGGGACATTCCACCCCGGGTTTCGGGATCGTAGACGCAATGGACAAGGGTGACGTTGCCTTCCGCGTCTTTTTCAACGCTGGTGGCGGTGATGTAGTAGGCGTTCATCAGGCGCACTTCCTGCCCGGGAGCGAGGCGGAAGTACTTGGGGATGGGCTGCTCCATGAAGTCGTCCTGCTCGATGAAAAGTTCGCGGCTGAACGGCACCTGGCGCGAGGTCTGGCATTCGGGGTCCTGCGGGAAATCTGAAATCTCGAAGGTTTCGACCTGGCCCTGTGGGTAATTATCCAGGACGACCTTGAGTGGCTTGAGCACGGCCATGCGGCGTTTGGCCACCTGGTTGAGTTCATCGCGGACAATGTGCTCCAGCAGCTCCACGTCGGCGAAACTGTCATTTTTAGCCACGCCGACCACATCGATGAATTTACGCACCGCGCTGGCGGGAAATCCGCGCCGGCGCATGGCGGAGAGTGTGGGCATGCGCGGATCGGTCCAGCCATCCACGTAGCCTTCCTCCACCAGGCGGCGCAACTTGCGTTTGCTCATGACCGTGTGGGTCAGGTTGAGGCGAGCGAATTCAATCTGCTGCGGATGGAAAATGCCGAGCTGGTCCAGGAACCAGTCGTACAGGGGGCGATGGTTTTCGTATTCCAACGAACACATGGAATGGGTGATGCCCTCGATGGAGTCGGACTGGCCATGCGCAAAGTCGTACATGGGGTAGATGCACCATTTGTCACCGGTACGGTGGTGTGTGGCATGCAGGATGCGGTACATTACGGGGTCGCGCATGTTCAAATTGGGCGAGGCCATGTCTATCTTGGCGCGCAGGGTCTTGCTGCCATCCGGGAATTCCCCGGCTCGCATGCGGGTGAACAAATCAAGATTTTCTTCGATGGAACGCTCGCGCCAGGGGCTGTTTTTGCCTGGTTCAGTCAACGTGCCACGATACTCGCGCATCTCTTCCGGGGAGAGCTCGTCCACATAGGCCTTCCCCTGCTTAATCAGGGTGAGCGCCATTTCGTAGAGCGGCTCAAAATAGTCAGAGGCGTAATATTCGCGGTCGCCCCAGTCGAAACCCAGCCAGTGGATATCCTCCTTGATGGCGTCCACGTATTCGGTATCTTCCTTGACCGGGTTGGTATCGTCGTAGCGCAGGTTGGTGAAGCCGCCATACTCTTCGGCGATGCCAAAATCAATGCACAATGCCTTGGCGTGGCCAATGTGAAGATAGCCGTTTGGTTCGGGTGGAAAACGGGTGTGCACCCGGCCACCAAAACGGCCGGTACGATTATGTTCATCAATAATCAGCTTGATGAAATTGGTTTTGGTGGGTGTTTCTTCGCTCATTTTACCTGCTCCTCACTCGTGAAATGAAAATTATACCATTCTGGCTTGCGCGCCTCGCGCACTTTCCTTCGTTGAACAACAAAAAAGCCCTGCATGCCAATGCATACAGGGCTGTAATGGATGGAGAACACCTATCCCTGCATGCAGGCCTCAGCCAGCTGTTGAGCCATCTGTTGAACAGATTGGATATCGGTTTCCTTGGCGGAACCATTGAATTCGACGGAGCCCACCGGCTGCCAATTGAGGCGTTCGACGAAGCCATCGAAGACAGCCTTGGCACCACCTGACCAGGCCCAACTGCCCATGTAGGCCGCGAGCTTGTTTTTGACGCCTTTGATTTCCGCTATGCTGAGCGCGTGTACCATGGCCGGGAACATGGCCCGCTCGTAGGTTGGGCAGGCGACAAGCAGGCCGCGTTTGGTCCAAAGCGAGGGCAGGATGTAGCTGGGGTCTTCGACTGAGACATTGAAGACTTCCAGCGGGACGCCAGCCGCGTGGATGGACTGCAGCGCGTAATTCATGGCCCGTTCCGTGTTGCGATACATGGTGCCGTAGAGCACAGTGACACCGGGTTCCGCCGGCTCGGTGGCGTATTTGGCCCACTGTTGGTAGAGCTTGATAATCCGGTCAGGGTCCTTGCGCCAGACCAGGCCGTGGGAAGGCGCGACGATCGCGATAGGATGCGCGCTGACCTTGTCGATGGCCTGAAGCACATTTTTGCTATAAGCGGCGACGATATTGGTGTAATAGCGCAGGGCATCCTGTTCCGCGCCCAACAAATCTCGATGTTCGTCGTCGAAAATCGCGCCATCGAGCGCGCCATAGGCCCCAAACGCATCACAGGAGAAGAGAATCTGGTCTTCCTCAACGTAGGTCATCATCGTTTCAGGCCAATGCACCAGGGGGGTGAACAGGAAGCGCAGCGTGTGCCTGCCCAGGCTAAGAGTCTGGTCGTGCTTGACGACCTCCACGTTTTCGGTCACGTCATAGAAATCCTTCATCATGGCAATGGCTTTGGCCATCCCTAAGAACTTGGCTTTGGGGGCCAGCTCGCGCAGCCGGGTAAGCGCCCCGGAGTGGTCGGGTTCCATGTGGTTAATGATGACGTAATCCAACTCAGAAAGGTCAACCAGGGCGGAAACCTGGCGGATGAAATCATCGGTGAAGGCTTCCTTGGAAAGGTCAATTAGCGCGGATTTCTCATCGCGGATGAGGTAGGCATTATAGGAAATGCCGCAGTTATCAATCGGCCACAGGCCTTCAAAGAGACCCGTGGACCGGTCGTTCACACCGACCCAGAAAATATCCGGACGAATTTCAATCGGTAGCATGTCTGATTAGGCTTCCAGGAACTTGCGAACGTCGGGCAACTGGCCAATGCTGCCGAGATAATCATTCTTGGCGGCGATGAACTTGGCATATTCGGACATGTAAATCTTGCCTGGGTCGCGCAGGTCGAACTTCTCGGGGTGCTCAAGGAAGAACTCGCGGTGTACACGGGTCCAGACGAGGCGACCGTCGGTATCGATGTTAATCTTGGTTACGCCCAGCTGGGCAGCCTGGCGGAACTGGCTGGCATCCACGCCCTTGGCACCGCCGAGCTTGCCGCCGGCCGCGTTGATGCGGGCGACTTCTTCCTGGGGAACCGAGCTGGAGCCATGCATCACCAACGGGAAGCCAGGCAGCTTCTGCTGTATCTGTGAAAGGACGTCGAAGTGCAGGCTCTGAGTGCCGCTGAACTTGAAGGCGCCATGGCTGGTGCCTATGGCCACGGCCAACGAATCACAACCGCTGCGTTCGACGAAATCGCGCGCCTGGGCGGGGTCGGTCAGCTTGGCGTTGGCTTCGTCCACCTTGACGTGCTCCTCAACACCACCGAGCATGCCGAGTTCGGCTTCGACCACGATGCCCTTGGCATGCGCGGCTTCGACCACGCGGCGGGTGATGGCAATGTTTTCTTCGTAGGGCTGGCTGCTAGCGTCAATCATGACCGAGCTGTAGAAATTGGAGTCGATGCAGTCGTAACAGGTCGCTTCGTCGCCATGGTCCAGATGCACCGCGAAAATCGCTTCGGGATAGACCTGGTCAGCCGCGCGGATGAGACCCTCGAGGAAGGCTTTGTTCGTGTAAGAGCGCGCCCCTTTGCTCAGTTGGATAATAAAGGGGGCCTGGGAATCGATGTTACCCCGGAACAAACCGACAATCTGCTCCAGGTTGTTAACGTTGTATGCGCCAATGGCGTACTTGCCGTATGCGTGCTCAAATAATTTCTTGGTTGTGACTATCATGGCAGCTCCTTGGAATTCGATAGGTTAATCTACGGAATATTATACTCGCCCTCAGCAATGATTTCCCGATGGGGGTGTGCAGGTTTTGGACAGCCAGACGGCATCGCTCACGCAGGAAAAGAGGGCGTGGCAGCCCGGGTTAACGCGCGCTGAGGGCCTTTTGGTAGATTTGGCGCAAGGCTTCAGCGTAATTTTCAGGGGAATGTTCCAGCTTTATCTTTTCGGCCGCAGCCTCGCCTTTGATGGCGATGACGGCAGGGTTGGCAACAATCTCGCGAATGGTCTGTTCAAGCCCGCCAAGGATGGCTGCGTGGAGGTTTTCGCGCTCTTCCGGCGTGGTGTAGAGCGCTTCGCCCAGGGCATTTTTGGGCACATTTATCATCCAACCGACCCTGGGGTCGTTCATTTCTGGAATAGCACGGATATCCGTGGTGATGACGGGGCAAGCGCCAGCCTGCATTTCAATGACTGACAGGCCATAGGTATCGGCCCAGGTGGGCAAGAGGCCCACGTCAGCGCTATCTGCCAGCGCCAAAACCTGCGCGTTGGGAAGATCCTCATAGTATTCAAGCCAGGCGGGCTGGGAAGCAATGATGCCTTTTGCCCAGGCCACATCGGCCTCGGTCTCCTGGGCCGCGTAAGGTTCCAACCGCAAGGAGGAAACCAGGATGAGATGGATTGGCAAACCTTCGGCTGCCAGCTTCTCGAACACCTCAAAGGTCTCGCGCCCGCCTTTACGGAAGAATGCCGCGCCAACCATCAGGAAACGAATCGGATTAGCGGTTGAATATTGCCGCTCCTGGGGTAAGGCACGAATTACCTCCTGGGGCGGAGCCAGGACCACCATTTTTTCCAGGATGGGCTGGGTATAGATGGGAGGGAGATTGTTTAGTAGGTTTTTTTGGATGTTGGCGGCGCACCTGGACCAGGCAATAATTTGCTTGCAGGCACTGCCACACAAGGCTTCCAGGCCTCGTTTGGAGAGATTGTCCAAAACCAGCGGCTGGGCCTGGCTCCCCTGGTGGCGTGTGACGAGGTTTTCGAAACGGGGAAGGATGGTTTCAAAGGAAGAGATCCAGGGGATCTTGCCATAGCTTATCCCATTGGAGAAATGGAGCAGGTCCACCTTGTTCAGGTCAAAATCCTCAAACTGGTTATTCAAATTGAAGGTTGGGATGAGGGGCTTGCCAACAACCCGATTGACTCGCAACGCGGCGCCCCGCAAAAAGCCGTATAAATCCCTGACCGGGACGTACGCCACATCAGGGAGCTTATTCACAATGGTTCTCAGGTTGGTATAGTAGTCAAAGCGATAGGCGGGAACGCCAATTCTCATGTCTGAGCCCTCCCAAAGGTCTGTTTTGGCGATTATAACCCCATCAAGGGACTCGTGTCTCCAAATGAACACGTAAGGGAGAAGTTCTGGATTGACCGCGACCCCAGGCGTGCCTATAATTCTCACCCATGACACAAACAAACAAACTTAGCGAAAAAACCATCCTCATCACCGGGGCAAGCGATGGCATTGGCAGGGAAACAGCCCGCATCCTGGCTGCAAAGGGCGCGAGGTTAATTTTGCACGGCCGGAACCCGGAAAAACTGGGCCAGGTCATCGCGCAAATCCGGGAGGAAAGCGGAAACGACAAGCTGGTGCCAGTGCTGGCGGATTTCTCCTCCATGGAAGAGGTGCGCAGGATGGGAGTCACCCTTCTGCAAAGCGAAAAACGGCTGGACGTGCTGATTAACAACGCGGGATTGATGACCAGCCGGCACCAGCAGAGCGTGGATGGATATGAGTTGACGTTCGCGGTGAATTACCTGGCGCCTTTTCTGCTGACGAACCTGCTGAGACCCCTGCTCACCGGAAGCGCGCCGGCCAGGGTGGTGAACCTGAGCTCCATTGGTCACTACCTGGTCAGCCCGCAACTGAAGGGCCTGCCCAACCCAAAGCTGTATTGGGGCTGGGTGGCCTATTGCCGGTCAAAGGGGTATCTCATCCTATTTACGCGCGCGCTGGCCGAACGCACGCACAAGGATGGCGTGACTGTGAATTGCGTGCACCCAGGCGTTATCACCAGCACCAAGCTCATCGGGTGGAGCTGGCTGAAGGCCGTTGATTTGCATGAAGGCGCTGAAGCCGTGGTCAACCTGGCCATCAACCCTCAGGTGGAGCAGGTGACCGGCCAATACTTTAGCCGTAAACGCCTGGCCAAACCCCGGGCTGAATACAGAGATCCCAGGCGGCAAGCGGCGTTGTGGGACCTCAGCCTGGGTTGGTGCCAACTCAAGCCGGAATAAGCCCAAAATTCGTGGGGAAAAGCGGATCAGGGTGAGAAATTAGCTGGCCCATATTGCTGGAAAGGCACACTCCAGGGCTGGCATGTTAGAATCGATTTTGATGAAGCAACAAGCTTTTCGCCTTTTCAGGCTGGTTATATTCGCGACCCTGGCAGGGGTGGGGCTGGGCCTCGTTGGGGGATGCCGGGGCACGCAGACGCCCCCGCAACTGACGCCGGCAGCATCCACCGGCACAGCCACCCCCACGTTAAACGCTCAGCAACTACAAACGCAAATCGCGTATGGCAATACGCCCACCCCACAGCCCAGTGCCACACCCTGGCCGATTGAAGCACCAACCGAGGCCAACCTGCTGGCACTGAACGCGGCAGAGGTCCTGAACCCCCTCACGGGCGAACCGCCCAGCGACGAAGCGCTGCTGCAGCAGCGCCCCATCCTGGTGAAAATTGCCAACTGGCCCCAATTGCTGAGGCCAGAGGTGGGGCTGACCGAAGCGGACATTGTGTTTGAGTATTACCTTGGTTTCCAGATGAACCACCTGGCCGCGCTCTATTACGGTGGAAACGCTCCCACGGTTGGGCCACTGGCGCCTGGGCGGCTTATTGACGCGCGGCTGGCTGAGCACTACCAGGCCAATCTTGCGTATGCCAGCGCGGAAAACATGATTGAGGGTGTGTTTAATTCCGTGTTGCCCGGGAGGAAGTTCTCCCGCGGATTCACCCGCTGCCCGGCCATCTGCACGGAAACAGACGCGCTAGGCGGGAACACCATGGTGGATTCGAGCGCTCTTAGGGAGCACATAGCCGGCCTGGGGACGGAGGAATTTGTGCCGGCGCTGGAGGGAATGCAATTTGACGCGAAGGCCAGCGCGTGGGATGAGAACGCAGAGCGGCTCTCATACATGTATGCGGATTTTTCCGTGATGGATTGGCGCTATGACGAAGCGGAGGGCAGGTATATGCTCTGGCAGGATTACCAGGACCCCACCGGCATCATCACGCTGGCACAAACGCGGGATCGGGATACGCAGGAAGCCGTCGGGTTTGATAACGTCATCATCCTGTTTTCCCATTACATCACCTATGGTCCCGAGCTATTTGACATCGACATGCGCGAAGGGGACCCAGAACAACGCGCGCTGCTACTGCGCGACGGAAGGATGTACTTTGGGACGTGGCAATCTTCGGGACCAGACCAGCCGTTCACCTTCTTCGGCATGGATGGCAGCCCGCTGAAGCTGAAGCCGGGCAGCACCTGGATGACCTTTGCCAGCGTGACAACCCGTACCAAGCAGGTCTCACCCGGGAACTGGGACCTTACCTTCGTGCTTAACTAAGCTGGGACTTAGGGCTTGTTCAAAACGACCGGCGCGCAGGCCATTCAACGTGACGCCTAGCGAAATGCCGATATCCCCCAGCACTGCCACCCAGAGCGGCGTCAGACCCAAGAGGGCCAGCACGCCCACCAGGAATTTCACACCAAGGCTGATTTGAATATTTTGTTGGACCAGGTGGTTGGTGAACCTGGAGAGCCTGACGGCAAAGGGCAGGCGACTGAGGTCGTCCTTCATCAGGACCACATCGGCGGTCTCGAGCACCTGGGCATTGCCGGCGCCCCCCATGGCGATGCCCAAATCCGCGCTGACCAGGGCTGGGCTATCGTTGATGCCATCCCCCAGCATGGCCACCTGGCCATATTTGGATCGTAACTGACCCAAAAGGGCCATTTTTTCTTCCGGCAAGAGCGACGCGTGCACTTCTTCCAGTCCAATCTGCCCGGCAACGCGGGTGGCGACGCCAGTATTATCACCGGTCAGCATCACGGAGTGGATGCCCATTCCGCGCAGGTCGGCAAGCACCGCGGCTGACTCAGGCCGGACTTCATCTTCCACCGCCAGGAAGCCGCGAACACGCTCCCCATCACAGACCAGCATGGTGGTTTGCCCCTGGTTTTCGGCAGCGCGGGTTTGGGCAGCCAGGGCGGCAGGGGTTTCGTGTTCGGCCAGGAAGAGGGGCAGGCTGCCGATGGTGGCCAGTTTGCCATTGATGTAGCCCTGTTGGCCCCTGCCGGCCAGGTTAACCAGGCCTTCCGCGGGCGAATACCTGCCGAGCAGGCCTTTCTCTTCGGCCTGTTCAACCACAGCCAGGCCGAGCGGGTGGCTGCTGTGCTGTTCAAGCGAGCCGGCTAGGGCGAGTAAATCATCACAGCGCTCACAGTCTTCAGTTCCCTGACAATCCACCGCTTTGACCTGGCAAACCATGGGGCGGCCGAGGGTGAGCGTGCCGGTTTTATCAAAGGCCATGGCCCTCACCTGGCCAAGCTGTTCCAGGAAAACGCCGCCTTTGAATACAACACCTTCACGCGCCGCGCGGGTGAGCCCGCTAATCAGGGTGATAGGCGTGCTAATCACCAGCGCGCATGGGCAGCCAATCATCAGCAGGGAGAGGGCGCGATGGAGCCAGCCGTAGCCAGCGGGGGTATTTAAAAGTGGCTGGCGGAAGAAAAGGGTCGGAACCACGGCCACAAGGAGGGCGACACCAAGAATGATAGGGGTATATACGGCGGCAAAACGGTCGATTTTCTTTTGGCGGGGGGAGCGGCTGGACTGGGCTTCGGTGACAAGGTGGATGATACGCTGGATGGTGGCATCCTGTGCCAGGCGGGTGATCCTGACCCTGAGCAAACCCTGGCCATTGATGGAACCGGAAAGGACGCCATCACCTGGGGTTACGGGGATAAGCCGGCTCTCGCCCGTGAGGGCGGACTGGTCGACATCGCTTTGACCTTCGAGTACAAGGCCATCCATGGGGAAACGCTCGCCTGCTTTCACGATTATCTCATCACCCAGCTGGAGTTGCTCCACGGGGATGGTGGTTTCCAACGTACCGGAAACCAGCAGCGCGGTTTTGGGCGCGAGGTCGGCAAACTCCGCGAGGACCAGCCTGGCGTGGGCGTTGGTGTAGGTTTCCAATCCCTCGGAGAGGTTGAACAAAACCAGGAGCACGAGGGCTTCGGGGGCCTCCCCAATCCAAATGGCACCGATGGCAGCGGCGCTCATCAGCACGTTCATCGAGAGGCTGCGCTCGCGGAAAATGTTAAAGAAGGCGCCCCGAAACACTGGCCAACCCACCAGGGGCAGGAGAGCCAGCTGAACCCACTTGAGGGTCTCAGCAGAAAGACCCAGGCGGGGCAGGAAAAAGGAAAGTACCATCAGGAGGACGCCGGGAACAACGACTTTTAGGTCTTCGCCCTGGCGATAGGACTGCCAGAAGCCGGACAAGGTCATTTTTCCAGCACGGTCTGAAAGGCCAGGATTAATGATTTCTTCTGAATCAATTTGGGTGAAGGGCACGCAAGTCGCGCAAGCCCGCTCGTTGGATTGGTTTTCCATTAGTTTTGTCCCTTTTCCGGGTTGAGATGCCGGCCGTGTTCCAGTGCCCTGGTAAACAGGTCCTGGATGTGGTCGTCATCAATTCGGTAGTAGATTTGCTTCCCCACCCTGCGCGTGGAAACGAAATTCATTTCCCGCAGCGATTTGAGTTGGTGCGAAACTGCGCTTTGGCTGTTTGAAGTAGCCTCCGCTAAATCGGACACGCAGGCCTCCCCTTGCAACAGGATTGACAGCAAGCGTAGCCGGCTGACGTCGGCGAGGGCTTTAAAAGTCTGCGCCATTCTATCCGCATCCTGGAATTCGAGCACCTTGGGAGTATTGTCAGTTGTCATCAATTCCAACTTTTTTTATATGAATATTTGCTCATGTGTTCATATTATAACTAGAGAATTGTTCTTGTCAAGGGAAACAGGAGAACAGGATAGAATAATCTGCTATCGGATAGATGGAACCATGCGCCTAGCAATCGTTCAAAACCTTCCCACCTCCTGCCATCGTGTGGTCGTCCTTGGCTGCGCGGGCAGTGGCAAATCCACATTAACCCGCCGATTGGGAGTATTACTTCAACTTCCCGTGGTCCATTTGGACCGTCTTTTTTGGTTACCTGGCTGGAAAGAGATGGAAAAGGCAGCCTTTGACGCATTGGTTCAAACTGAAGCAAGCCGCGAGGATTGGATTATCGATGGGAATTACAACCGTACGCTACCATTCAGGTTGGAAAAGGCTGACATGGTCATCTATCTCGACTTGCCAAGGGGTTCCTGTCTCTGGAATGTGCTTTGGCGTGCCATAAGCCACCGCGGTCAAAATCGGCCTGATATGGCTCCTGGTTGCACCGAAAAAGTTGATTGGGAATTCTTGACATGGATTTGGAATTTCAACCGTACACACCGGGAAAAGATCCTGGAACTGCTGCGAACGAGTGGAAAACCATACATCGTACTGAGATCACGCAAAGAAACTGCGCGATTTTTGGATAAGGTGGCAGTCAATCACTCAGGTAAGCACCATGATTAAACGCTGGCCAAGTAACAGAGCAATGCCGCGGTGAGCCGCGCGTCGTCAACCGCGTGATGGTTGTTGGGCAGGTCAATCTGGCAGAGTCGCCCGGCAAATTCCAGTTTCTGCGAGCGGAAGCCGTTGCCGCGCGAATTCCATTCGCCGTAGTAGGCTGCAAACAGCTTCATCATGCAAAAGGCCTGGGCGTCCTCGAGGCGGCAGGGAAGGCGATGCGCCTGGCAGGACTGACGAAGCATGCGCATGTCGAACTCGGCATTGTAAATCCCAATCGCGCGGTTACGCAGCACCGGTTCCACCTGGCTCCAGACAGCCGGCCAGCGAGGGGAGTTAGCCACCATCGCGTCCGTAATCTCATTTACAGCGCTGGATTCAGCTGGAATGGGCATACCCGGGTTAACCAGGCCATCAAATAGCGTGTTCCCCGCCAAATCGACAATACCCACTTCGATAACCAGGTCGCCCGGACCCGTGCCGGTGGTTTCGGTATCCAGAAATATCGGGTTGAGCGCCACAAGCTGGCGGGCGCGTTCAAGTACTTTGGGGTGGGCGACGGGGTATGGCATGGATTCTCCTGGGTCACATTATATCAGCGACGAGCGCGCGGGCTTGTTGCCAGATGCTGTCGAACATGGCGGCGGTCAGGCGGCCGGTTTGGGTGTTCTGCCGGCTGGGATGATAGGAGCAGAGTATCCACGGCAAGTCGCCATCCAACCGGGTGAGCACTCCATGCCCAAACGCGACCTGGGATTTGGGGACATGGGCAAAGCGCTGCGTGGCGAGCAGACCGTCCAGGGCAATGCGACCCAGAACCACAATGCCCCGCAAATTGACCAGTGCTTCCATTTCCTGTTCCAGCCACGGGCGGCAGGCGAGTAATTCTGCCGGGGTTGGCTTGTTGGCCGGCGGTGCACAGCGGCACACCGCGGTGATGTACAGGTCCTTTAGGCAGAGGTCGTCGAAACGGTTGAGTGCCATGGGCTGGCTGGCAAAACCCGCACGATAGAGGGCCGGATAGAGAAAATCCCCTGAAGCGTCGCCGGTGAACATGCGGCCGGTGCGGTTGGAACCGTGCGCGCCAGGTGCGAGGCCGACCACCAGCACCCTGGCGGCGGGGTCCCCAAAGCCTGGAACAGGTTTGCCCCAATACGCCTCGTTCCGAAAGGCACGACGCTTGGTTTGGGCGGTTTCCTCCCGCCAGGCGACCAGGCGCGGGCAACGGCGACAATTGACCAGTTCAGCCTGGATGGTTTGCAGGCAAGGCGTTTCAACGTTGTTTCGCATGGGCGAGATTATAGCAGGCAAGCGGTAGGATTAAGCAAGCAAGGCGGTCAGATGACCGCCTTGCCGGGAAAACTTGTAAAAGTTTATCGCTTGAAGGAGAAGGCTGACCATCCCGCGTATTGGCCGGTCTCTTCCAATTCGTACTCGATGCGGAGGAGCTGGTTGTACTTGGCAACCCGATCGGAACGGGCGGGAGCGCCGGTTTTAATCTGGCCCATGTTCATGGCCACGACCAGGTCGGCGATGGTGGCATCCTCAGTTTCGCCGGAGCGGTGCGAGCAGACCGCGCGCCAGCCATTGGTTTGAACCATGGTGACAGCCTGCATGGTCTCAGTGAGGGAACCAATCTGGTTCAGTTTGACCAGCAGCGCGTTACAGGATTTCTCTTCAATCGCGCGGGCGATGCGGGCGGGATTGGTGACAAGCAGGTCATCGCCAACCACCTGGAGGCGGTGCCCCACCTGGGCGGTGAAGTGCTTCCAACCCTCCCAGTCGTCCTGGGCGAAACCATCTTCGAGGGAGACAATCGGGTATTGATTGACCCAGTTGGTCCAGAAATCCACCATTTGGTCGCTGGTCAGCTGTTTGCCTTCCTTGCGCAGGTTATAGAGGTGGGTTTCGTCATCGTAGAGCTCGGAGGCGGCGGGGTCCAGGGCAATGCAGACCTGTTCGCCAGCTTTGTAGCCGGCTTTTTCGATGGCTTCAAGGATGAGTTCCACGGCTTCATTGTTGGCCTTGAGCGCCGGCGCGAAACCGCCCTCATCACCAACCAGGGTAGCGTACCCGTGGGCTTTCAAAACGCCCTTGAGGGTGTGATAGATTTCGGCTCCCCAGCGGAGGCCTTCGGCAAAGGATTCGGCGCCGAGCGGCATAATCATGAATTCCTGGGCGTCGGTGGACTGCCAGTTGGTGTGCGCGCCACCATTGAGGATGTTCATCATCGGGACGGGGAGTACGTGGGCATAAACACCGCCGAGATAGCGGTAGAGGGGCAGCCCAATGGAAGCGGCGGCCGCTTTAGCCACAGCCAGGCTGGTGCCCAGGATGGCATTGGCGCCATAATTGGATTTATTGGGGGTGCCGTCCATCTCCAACAGGACCATGTCGATGGCCTTCTGGTCGGTTGCATCCCAGCCAAGCAATTCTTCGGCGATATCCTCGTTCACATGCTCGACGGCCTGCAATACGCCTTTGCCCATGTAGCGGCCTTTATCGCCATCACGCAATTCCAGGGCTTCGTGAATGCCGGTTGAGGCCCCGGAGGGGACCGCGGCCCGGCCAAAACTGCCATCACCGAGGACAACCTCAACCTCAACGGTTGGGTTGCCGCGGGAGTCCAAAATTTCCATCGCGTTGATATATTGAATCGTGGTATCCATATTT
>JAKOSR010000037.1 GCA_029777225.1 Chloroflexota bacterium | reverse complement strand
GGTGCCGCTGAGGTAATGCGCGCGTGTTGTCGGCGTGACCAGCAGGCGGCGCAGCGTGCCACCAGCCCGTTCCATGGCAAACATGGCGCTCAGCCCAATCAGGGGGATGAAGACCCAGGTAATCATCTGGCCGGCAGTGCTATTGGCGCGCGGGTCGTATTCAATGCTATCCTGCGTGCCACCCCGCACCACGACGACGCGGTGAGGCGCGGCGGCCATTTGCTCGCCGGCGGCCTGGAGCGCTTGGTCAAAATAGGCCTGGCGGGCCGCGTCGCTCTCAAAGGGGCGGATGGCTTCAGCCTGGGCGATGCTCTCGGTGGCGATTTCCACCAGGCCGCTCACGCGGCCCAGGGCGGTTTGAACCGCCTGCTCCTGCACCATTGCGTTGAGGTTGTTTTTCTGCTGGCGGAGGTCCAAATGGGCTGTGCCCGCCCGCAAGGCCTCGGACGTGAAACCCGCGGGGATAATCAAAACGGAGGAAGCCTGGCGCGCGGAGAGCTGGTCCAGCGCGTCCTGCAGCTCCGTGGGGATTGGGCGCACCGAGCTGGACTTTTCCAGTTCCGCCAGGAGCGACTGGGATAGCGGCGATTGGACCTGGTCCACGGTCAACAATCCCAGCCGGTTATCTTCAAGGGGAGCCGTGCCACCGCTGAGGATAAAGATGAAAATGACAGGCAGAATGAGGAAAAAGAGCCATTCCACCGGGCTGGCAAAACGCAGACGGATATCTTTCAGGATGATGGCGAGGGTTTTACGCACTAACGGCTCACTTCCTGCCCAGGCCGCGCCGGCTAATCCATACGCTGGCCACGCCAAAAAGCACCAGGCCCATCACCAGGAGGGCCAGGATGTTAGGCTGAATATCCCGCAGCCCGCCACCAGCGGAAAGGGTGCTAAAACCGGCATTGGCCCAGGCGTTGGGGGTTATCTTGTTGAAAACCTGGATGGGCCCGGGCAAGATGGAAATATCAAAAAAGCTGCCTCCCAGCAGGCCAAAAAGCAGCATCACCGCGGAGCCGGTGGCCGCCACCTGCCCGGGTGTTTTCAGCAGGGCGGCAAAGAACACACCCCAGCCCGTGGCACCAACCGCGGCAGCCAGGATAAGAAGCCACACGGCCAGGGGGTCGCCCCATTGCAGCCGAAAGAGTAGCGAGGTGCCACCTATCAGGATGAGCAGCTGGGCCACGGCTGTGAGGAAGATGCCGGCAAATTTACCGCCCAAAACATTGGCCGCGCTGGTGGGGGCCACCAACATACGTTGCAGGGTGCCATCCCTGTTCTCAACGAGCAGGGAGCGGGCGCCATAAGTGACCGTGAACATCAGGAACATCATCGCCATGCCCGGAGCCATGTAGGCCAGGATGTCAAACTTGGGGGCCTCGTTGACTTCCTGGTTAACCTCAATCTGGGCGGATACGTCAGCCGCGCCACGGGTGGCCAGGTTTACCCCGACCTTTTTACCGATTTCAGCTGCCTGGGCGGGGGCAATCAGGCCGTGCTGCAGCAGTTGGGTCACCACCACCTGGGCGGAGACACGGCCAATTTCCACCTGGGCCAGGAACTGGTCAAGGATGGAACGCAGCAGGCCGGCACTATTGGGTCGGGTGGGGTTTTCATAAAATTCTATTTGGGGTGGCACGCTGTTGGGGGCCTGGGGGCTGAGCACGCTGGCGCTAAAGCCCGCGGGGATGAGGATAAACGCGGCGCTTTTATCGGAATCCACGGCCTGGCGTCCGGCAACCGGGTCAGTAATTATCTCGGGCGCGAGCAACGCGGCCAGGTCCTCCGATTCAAAAACCTGAATGAGGGCGGCGGCGAGCTCACCCTGGTCCTGGTTGACCACCTGGAACGGGATATCTTCGAAGGTGGAAGTCCCGGCACCGGAGAAACGGCCTGTGAGGGCACCCATGCCCAGGGTTAACACAAAAGGAGCCAGCAACATGAGCACCAGCGCCGAGCGATCGCGGAAGATGAGGCGCAGGTCTTTGAAGGCAATGATGAACAAACGCTTGAAGTCCATGTGTTCAATCCCGCAAGGCGCGGCCGGTGAGGTGCAGGAAGACTGCTTCCAGGTTGGGTTCGCGCATGTCCACGGAGTGGATGCGCGTGCCCAGCTCGTTGGCCTTGCCAACCACCAGCGCCAGGATTTCCTCCGCTGAAGTGGCGATGATAGAGACCTGGCTATCCAATGGGTTGACCTTTAGCACGCCGGGGATGGTGGCCAGGGCCTCCACCAGGTGGTGGGGGTCCTCGTTCTCCCCAAGGTGCAGGATGAGCGTATCCGTCTCACCCACGCGCGCGGTCAGTTCAGCCTGGGTGCCGAGGGCAATCAGCTGGCCGTGGTCAATGATGCCCACCCGGTCGGAGAGCTCCTCGGCCTCCTCCATGTAATGCGTGGTGTAGAGGATGGTCATGCCGCCATCCCGCAGGGTCTTTACCGAGTCGAGGATAGCACGCCTGGACTGGGGGTCAATGCCGACGGTGGGCTCGTCCATGAAGAGCAGCCGGGGCTTGTGCAGCAGGCCGACGCCAATGTTGACGCGGCGTTTCATGCCCCCGGAGTAAGTCTTTATCCGCTCCCTGGCGCGGTCGCGCAGGTCGATTTGGTCCAACACCTCCCCAATCCGGGCGCGCAGGGCCTGGCCTGAGAGGCCGTACATTTGGCCCCAGAAGACCAGGTTTTCCATGGCGGTCAGGTCTTCGTAGAGCGCGATTTCCTGGGGGACCACACCAATGGCGCGCCTGACCTCAACCGACTGGCGGGTGATGGAAAACCCATCGATGAGCGCGTCCCCGCTGGTGGGTTTGATGAGTGTGGAAAGCATGGAAATGGTGGTGGTTTTACCCGCGCCATTTGGTCCAAGCAGGGAAAAGATGGTGCCCTGTTCAACTTCAAAGCTGACGTCATTTACCGCCTTCAGGTCGCCAAATTGCTTGACCAGATGGCGGGCTTCAAGTATGGGTGCCATGTAATACTCCTTGTAATTTAATAAATTATACGAATATTTCCTGGTCGATTGCAACCTGTATCCACAAAGCAATTCCCCGAGGTGGACCTGGTTTGTTTGGTAGTAAATCCGACCGAAAAACGGACCCTGCCTGTAGGGATGTAAGCAAAAACCCTCGTTCCACGAATCGCATCCAGGTAGTTTTGGGCCGACCTGGCCCCTCGCCCCTGCTGGTACGTGCAGATGTCGGTTTTAGCGCATAAAGTGCCATATATGGGCGTGTTTTCCGTTAATTTCCCAGTTAAATAATATTTTAGATATATTTCTATTTTATATAATTTTCACAAGATTGTGTGTTTTTTCACATTGACAGCTTGACCCCTTCACATTTATAATCTTTTTTGTAGTATTACTAACCCCATCATATTTAGACTCGGAGAGGAATATGAAAAAACGCACTTTATTTGTTCTACTGTTGGTTGTGGCGCTTGGCCTGGTTGTTTGGGTTGGCTGCTCAACCAAAGCCGCCGTCGAAGAAGAAGGTGTGTCCGTCCAGGACATCACCGCGAAATGGGAAAAATCCGGTCACGCGGATGCCGCGTCCGAAGCTTTTACCCACTGGAACGAGAGCGATCCCGCTGAAATTCCCCCCACCTGCGCCAAATGCCACAGCACAGACGGCGCGCGTGATTATTTCGGCGCTGATGGCTCCACTGTAGGCAAGGTTGACGTCGCCGCGCAAATCAACGACCCTGTCTCCTGTACCGCCTGCCACAGTTCCGCCGCAGCGGCGATGACCACCGTGGCTCTGCCCTCCGGGACGACCCTCGCCGATACCGGCTCCAGCACCACCTGTATGACCTGCCACAGTGGCATGGGCTCTGGTCCTGATGTCGCCAAAAAAGCGGCTGGGCTGCCTGATGATGAAGTCATCGCGGACTCCACGATGATGGGCGCCCACTACTTTGCGGCCGCTGCCGTGCACGCCGGCGCCGATGGCAATTCCGGCTTCCAGTACGACGGCAAGTCCTACGTTGGTACCTTCGAGCACTCCGATACCGTCAACACCTGCGTCGAGTGCCATGATCCCCACAGCACCCACCTGCAGACACCCCCCGAGGGCCAGGCCACCATCTGCTCCAGCTGCCATGCTGGCGTCAATAGCTACGCAGATTACAAGACCGTCTCGATGTCCAAGGTCGACTATGATGGCGACGGCACCGTGGAACCGATTTATGATGAAATCGAAGGCATGCGCGCCCTGCTCATCAAGGCCCTGGGCGGCTACTCCGCGGCTGTGACTGGCCAAATGTTCGGTTTCAATCCCGAAGCCTACCCTTACGCTTATATCGACACCAATGCCGATGGCACTATCGGTGAAGACGAAGCCGCCTTCCCGAACCAGTTCAAGGGCTTCACACCCCGCATGCTCAAGGCTGCCTACAACCTGATGTTCGTCACCAAGGAACCCGGTGCCTACGTGCATAACGCCAAGTACGCCCTGCAGCTGATGTACGACTCCATCGAGGATTTGGCCGCGAAGAGTGGCGTCACGACCGCTGGTCTGACCCGTCCGTAATCCCACGGATTGGCATAGATAGTTAGGAAATTTGATGAAAGCTTCAACCAAGCGGGTGCTGTTCTACATCGTCTTCTTCGCGCTGATACTGGCGCCGGTGGTGGCGATGTTGGTGGAGTGGCAAAACCGCAATATATTAATCAATGTCTCGGTCTTGTTGGGCGCTTTGGGCCTGGCGCTGGCCGGCACGCAGCTTAGCCAGATCGGCAAGTTGTTCTTCATGGCTGTGGTCCTGGATATGGACGCGGTTTACCGCGTCCATCACAAGCTCTCGTTGGTTTCCATCGGGTTGGTGTTGGTTCATCCTCTCATCCTGATTGTGACCAGCATGGTCATGCGCCCGATTTGGGGTTGGACAGTTGTAGCCGGCTGGATTGGCCTGGCTGGCTTGGTGCTCATCGGCGTGACCTCCGTCGCGCGGCTGAAGCTTAAGCTAAGCTACACGCTCTGGCTGGTTTTGCACGATCTCTTCACCCTGGCGATCCTCATTTTTGGCATGATCCACCTGTTCAAAGTCGATTACTACATGAGCCGACCGTTGTTTAAGTGGGTCTGGATCATCGAAATCGCAATCTGGGTGGTCATTGCCTTGTGGATCCGCTTGATTCATCCCCTACTCGTAGCCTCCAAGCCCTACGAAGTCGAGTCGGTCGTTGCCGAGAGCCGCGACACCTAGTCCCTCAACCTCAAGCCAAAGGGACATAAGGGTTTCAAGTTTGAGGCCGGTCAAATCGCCTGGATTAGCGTGGCTAAATCGCCCTTCATCATCAGCCGCAACCCCTTCTCCATCTCTGGCAGCGCGGAAGCACCGGAAGGGAAATTGCGCTTCTCGATCAAAGCCGTTGGCGACTTTACCAAGAAGATCCCCGCCCTCAAACCCGGTGACCGCGTGTTCGTGGATGGCCCTTACGGCGCGTTCAACACCAACCTTCCGATTACTCAAAAAGGCATGGTGCTGCTCGCTGGCGGTATCGGTCTGGCGCCCATGATGAGCGTCCTCAATACTCTGGCCGATCGTGGCGACAAACGCCCGGTTTACCTGTTCTACGGGGACCTGTGCGAGGATACCGCGCTCTACCAGCAGGAATTTGCCTCCTTGGAAAAGCGCATGAACCTTGAGTTCGTCCAGGTGTTGGAAAAACCCCAGCGCGCTGATTGCCCCTGCAAGGGATACATCACCAAGGATTTGATGGCGAGTATTTTGCCTGAAAACTACAAGGAACTGTTCTACTTCATTTGTGGCCCCAAGCCCATGCTGGCCGCAATGGATCGCAACCTGGCGGCGCTTGAAGTGCCAGCCTCCCAGATTAAGGTCGAGCGCTACGACATGGCCTAATCCGGAATACCATACAGTAAAAAACAAGCTGACCCATAAGTCAGCTTGTTTTTTATGCCTGGCAGGCGAGTGGAAGGCAGACGGAGGAAATTGTCACGCGTGGATTTTAGCGGGCAGGCTGGCACAGGTAGCGCTTGAACTGGCGGAGCCTGTGAGGCCCGGGAAGGGGTCAAACAGTCAGCCATGGATGGCGTGGGAGACGCGAATGGGTGGATGGTTAACCCCGCAAAAATGCCGCTTAGCCGGCTTGAATGGCTCCACGGCCGTTATTGGACGTCAAAAGCCTTTTACGGGCTGATTTTTGGCCTAAAGCGCGGAAAAAATCGCCCGCGAGGAAAAGAAACCTGCCTTCGCGTGCCTTGGGGGTAGAAAAGGAGCTCTGAGTAGAAAGTGACAGGCAAAGATGCCAGCCATTTTGCCCGAGGCGTTGACCACCCCACCCCACTCTGCCTGCCATGAATGGGTAAAAATGGTGAGCTGAATATTGCCCTCGCGTGCCCTGTGATGGCCATGGTTGGGCTGTTGACGAACACAATCGGGTGAGGGGTTGATCCTTTTTTGTCATTTTGAGACTATCAGCTGAATTCTATTAACCTATACGCATGATTACCTGTGCCCATGGGCACACTTGGTCATGCGAATAGCATAGTGCTGGCAGATAACCAGGGCGAGAATACCTGATTGGGGTGTTTATGGCCTTCCACACATAGTGGATCTGGCGGGGCTGGGCAGGCTTCAAACATTGGCTTGGCTGCCAGCTTCACTGGGATGCTCGCGCGGATGGCCAGGGTTGGTTCTGGGTTCAAGTTGGTGAAAAAGAGACAGAAAAACCATCCCGGGCGAAAGGTCGGGGAATCGTCTGGGTTGAAACCGAGGCTTGCGTAAACAGAAAATGGGCAGACCATACCGGCATGGCGACCAGGGCAGTGTTTACGCAGAGATATGGCCGAGACAAAAACACGAGCGCTTTGAAGCTTTGTGCTCCGCCAGCTTGGGGTTGTGGATCGACGCGAGGGCAGTTTCCGGGGACTAAACCGGTCGGAGGCCACGCGGTTTTGCCTGCCCGGCGCGGGCGTGGAGCGAGCCCGACAGCGGTAACAAAAGCCCCCCGCGCGGGCTTGCTCGCGCGGGGGGCTTGGGTAGCTTTTGGTGCTTGTCGCGTCTATTTCAGCGCTTCAAGACGCTGCTTGAGCACCCCGGTAAGTTGTTCCATGCGCTGTACCAGCACACGCGCTTCGGCCTTATCCACATCCCCAACCAGGGCGTCCGCCAGGGCGCCAAACTTATCGTCCTGGGGCAGCTCCTCCACGCCACGCAACACGCGGCGCAGGGCCTTGGCGGATTTGGTGGCCGGGTCGGCGGGCAGGCGCGCGGCACGGGTCTTCTCATGGCCAAGCTGTCGCTCCAGGAAAGCGTGCACGTCCTGGTAGGTGCGTCCGGCGTGCTCCGCGTAAAAAGCCACGGCTGCCGGCCACAGCTTGCGGTCGTACTGGGTAATCTCGCGCAACACGCGTTCGGGCATTTCGGAGCGGTCGCACACTTCCAGCAGGGCCTCATCCAGCTCAAAGAATTTCATCAGCCGGCCATAATAGGTGCGTTCAAGCTGCAGCAGGCGCTGGAGCGTATCGCGGGTCTCGTCGCTCAGGCGCAGCTCCCCCACCCTGCGGAAGAATGTGGTTTCGTCTTCATCAGGCCCCGGATGGATGCCATTGGCCTGCAGCACAAGGCGTGCGGCGGCGCGGGCCTTGCCCACTGGCGTGAGGGCCTTGTAGGCCATGTTTTCAGCAATTTGCTTCTCCAGCGAAGGCTGGTTATCAATCAGCGCCAGGACGTAGGGCTCCGTTTCGTATCCGTCGTTCACCGCCTTGAACGCGGTCGCCCAAAAGCGGCGTTCGCCCGTGAGCATGTGGAAGACATCCCGGCCTTCTTCGTTAATCACCTGCCCGGTGATGGGTTTAATTTGGCCGGTATCATGCAGGGACTGGCCCAGGCTCTCCAGCTCTTCCACCTCCTGGCGGATGAGGTAATCCGTGGTGGCCATGTCCTTCCAGCGCCGCACCGTTTCGGCCCAGCTGAGCTCGCCGCTGTAAAAGGCCTCGCGCAGGGCCAGGGGCAACAAAAAGCGCGCCTGGAAGCGGTCCGGTCTAATCATGGCAAGTGGGACGCGGTAAACGCTCTGACGGTGGTTGACCATCTTGGGCGTGTCGGCCAGGGTGTCTTCGGTGACAGCCGAACTGGCGTTGAAGGCGTCCGAGGTCACATTAATCAGGTTGTCAAAACTGCGTTTTTCTGGTTTGGCCATGTTTGTTCTTCCTCCATCCACTCCGCGGCTTCAGGCTGCCACGGGTGGAGCGTTTTCGTTGTTTGTTCTGCCTGCCGGGAGGTCGGAGAAGACCATGTGTGCCCATGGGCACACCCACCTGCCGGCCCAGGCGCCTGCCTCAGCCCCCGAGTTTGCCCAGGACGGCGTCCACCAGGTTGGACAGGCAGCGATAGGCCTGGGATTTCTCAGGGCAATAGGAAAATACGTCATAGCCGGCCGTGGTGGCAGCAGAAATTTCGGCCAGGTCCTTGACGTAGGGCAGCAACAGGTGCCCATACATGCGTTCCATGTCGTCGATTACGTCGCGCGATTGGCGCCGCACCATGCGGAACCGCGAGGGGATAATCCCAAGCACTTCCAGTCCGGGGTTGGTGGTCTTGCGTACGTTTTCCACCATGCGCAGGATGTCAGCCAGGCCAATCAGGCTCAGTCCGTCGGGTTCGATGGGGATGAGCACGTGCGTGCTGGCCACCAGCGAGTTCATCGGCAGCATGCCGGCTGAGGGTGGATTGTCGATGATGATGTAGGAGAAATCATTTTTGATTGGCTCCAGGAAATACGTAAGCTGGAAGGCCGGCTCTTCGCGTTCCTTGAGGGCTGCCTCCAACCCGTCCATGTGGGCCTTGTTGGTGCGGAAGATTTTGACCTTTTCGCGCCGGTCGCGCGGGAGCAGGGAATCAACAATCAGGGACTCCGAGGCACTATAGCCATTGGCCAGGGATTTGGCGTAGTTCGTTTCCGCGGTGATGATGGGGACGAACTTATCGTCGAATCCGCCGCCCATGGCGGTGATGGTGGCACTGAGTTGGTCATCCATGTCAATCAGCAACACGGGCTTGCTGCCCGGCTTGCGCGACTCGTAAGTGGCCAGCCCGGCTGCCAGGTTGACGCTGATGGTGGATTTGCCAACACCGCCCTTGCGATTAATCAGGGATATAATTGCCATATCAGTTCCTCAGGTGTGCACAGGTGCAAAATAGTCATTTATGATTTTACATTAGTTTTTCGATTTTACAAGTTAGTCGCACTTTTTGATTCAAATATTCACAGCACTTTCTCAAAGTAATCTGTTATCATTAAGCACTTGACTTAACTAAAGCCAGGTGCTACCCTACATTCAGATTAATTTGACGGCGGTGTGAATGATTACTCCAGTTGACCTTATCCATTTTGACCTTTTGGAAAACCCCTTTACGCGCTTTGGGGATACGCGCTTTTTCTACCCGGGCCTGAGCGGCCAGCGCCAGGCGCTGGAAGCCACCCACCACTTCATCAGCAGCCAGAAAGACCCGGCCAAGAACCTTGGCGTGGTCTCAGGCAGCAGTGGCAGCGGCAAGAGCATGCTGGCCATGAAGCTGGCTGAGACGCGCTTTCCCACTTCCGGACGCGGCACCCATTTTGGGCTATACATGAACACCAACACGGTCACCGAACCGCGCCATTTCTTGATGAGCGTCATCGAAACACTTGGGCTACCCTCCTCGCGTTCCAACGCCAACCGGATTGAAAGCATCTTTGAGCGGCTCGCTGAGGGCGACGACCAGCTCTTGCTGGTGTTGGATGGCCCCCCGGTGGACCAGGAGTACCTGACCCAGCTGCTGGAATGGTCCGTGGAGCACCAGCGCAAAATCAAGGCCGTTGTATTCCTGCAGGACCTGAACAACCTCACCAGCAACATCGGCGGGTTGAACCGTTTCCTGGGTCAATACCTGACCTATTCCGCCCCAAGCGTGCCGGAAATTGCCAGCATGCTGTTTTGGCGCTGCCTGGCCGCCGGCCACCCCGACCCCACGGCCTTATTCCCGGAAGAAGAATTTGGCAGGATTGCCCAAAAAGCGAATGGCTCGCTTTCTGAGGCGCTCAACCTGGCCAACCAGCAGTTTGAAGCGCTCCTGGGCGCTCAAAATGACCGTGGAATATTAACAAATTTCCGAAAGTGGAAAATTTGACCCCTCATTTTCCGCTTTTGACAGCTTGTATTTTTTATAAAATGCCCTAGACTCTTTTCTGCCGGTCATTCCCGGCCTGAAAGGAAGGGGCACTAAACCAACAAACGCGATTGAAAGTGTCATGAAGGAAGCGCAAGTAGCCTGGCCAGAGATACTCTCTGCCCTCGAGACGGTGACAGATAGCCGGCTGAGGGAGCTGCTTGATTCCAGCGCGCTGGATTATGATGGCGATTACAAGGTGAGCGCGCCGGGTCCGGTGTACGCCTCGCTATGCCAGTATTATCCAGCGATTGAAACGGTGGTGCAGGACCTGACCGGCAAGCACCTCCAACTTTCTCTTTTGCCAAGTGTGCCCATGGGCACACTTTCGGGGGGACCGGAAGACGACCTTCGTCTTGAAATTGGCGCCACCAACCTGACCGAAGCCATCATTGCCCCGGAATCAATCGCCGCCATCCCCTCTTACCTATTACGTTTTGTCCCGTATGTGGGCTCGTCTGCCGTGCTGATTGCCACGGCCCTGCGCCAGGCCTTTTACCGTACCTCGCGCGAGCGCGGCGCGGACCAGCTATACCCGCGGGCGGGCGATCAGGTGACCATCAACGTGCAATCCCTGCTGAATATGTTGGGAAACGTCATCAGCCGGGCGAAGTTCTTCCGGGTGTTCAAAGATGGTGGCTTGGATTGGTTCGTGCGGCGCCTGGATAACGGGCATACCTTCAATGGTACCCGCGTGCAGCGCCTGCCCAACACCTATCACTACCGCGGCATGCTGCTCACCCCCGGCGACGCGCAGGATTTGTACAACTGGCTGCTGGCCCAGGGTGTGCAGGCAGACCCTGTCAGCGTCCTGACCGCGGCATTGCGCGCACCCCGCGACCACATTTTACGCTTTCCCTACCGCTTGCCTGACCCCGCCGGCACGGGTTTGTTCGACCAGCCAGCCAGCACGCATGACGTTTTGCGCCGTGCCCTGCCTGCCCCGATGATGAACGCTGCCATTGCCGGGCTGTGCGACCGCCTGGCTGCCCACCTGGTGAGGCCCGGCAGCTTTTTGGCTGTGCCCTGGTACTGGTTCAGAAACGTGCTTCCCCAGCTGGGGGACGACCTGGGCATGCTCTACCTGATGAGTAAAAACTGTTGTTACATCGACTGGGCGCGCGGGCACGACCGTGACACATTCTGGGTACCCGGCGGTTTGCCCACCCTGCAGCGCTGGATTCGCTCGGAAACACTGCCGCAGCGCATCCCCCACGCCCAGCCTTCCACGCGCGGCCGGCCACGCAATGCCGAAATCAAGCCCGAATCCGCCTACACCCGGGATTGGCGCGAAGAAAACCGCGCGCTGGCCAGCCAATACCTGTGCCGGATGGGCACCCGCGCCGGCGCCAATGGCACCGATTGGCACCTGCGCGTGAATGAAGTTCAACTGACCCCCTCCCACGAGACGCTCAAACAGGCCTTGTATGCCTTTTTGTACGCGCCACCCGCCCCTTTGCAGGCGGAAATGCTGGCTTTGTTCGCACGGGATGGTGATTTCCAGGCCCTGGCCCTAAAGAACGCCCAGGCCCACCCCGACCGATTATGTCATTTTGAGACCTTGGTCCAGGACGGAATTTGTCGGAATGAGACGCTGGATGCTGAAACGATTTGTCAGTTTGATACCCTCGTGGATGGTATAAATTGTTATTTTGAGACCCTGGTCTCGTCCGGTTTATGTAATTTTGACACAGTATTAAACATACTTTACAGAGTAAGAAACTCCAACTTCTTCAGTCAATATTCCTCCACCCCAGATACGGGGACCGCGGGCTTGGAAAGTGAGATAAAGCCAGGGGTGGTGGGTCATTTCAAGGACGGCGCGTGGGATTTCACAAAAATCCTGGCCCCGTTGTACCCCTTATTGCGCGAAAAAATTCATAACCAGGGGGCTGAAAAACGCTTTTTGGCGTGGCTGATTTATGCCAGCCTGGCGCCGGCCATCAAAAGCCCGGTTAACCTGGCGGTCACCCGCACAATCAGCGACCATACCAACCCTGGAGGTCCAGCGGATCGCCTGGCGCACGCCACCCCGGCAGAACTGGCCACGGCCCTAAACGCCATTTGCCAGCGCCGCGAAGCTGGCTACCTGGGCGCCGTGAGTGGCACCTCCGCGCTCGGACGGGACCTCGATGGACTGCTTGAGGCAGCAGAGAGCGGCGCAGAAAAGGAGCGCCTGGCCCGCCGGCTGCGGGACGCGCTGGGGATAGAGGACAAAGTCTAAGTTCTTCTTGCTAGAATAGGAATGCTGGTAAGGTATGGCGGCTTACGTGCTAAAAGCCGCCATTTTTGTCTCTGGACGCGCAGGGTATAATTCCAGTAACAACTTTACCGTGGGAGGTAACCCATGAATTATGCCCTGATTATGGCCGGCGGCGCGGGGACGCGCCTGTGGCCGCTGAGCCGCGAGCGCCTGCCCAAGCCCGCGCTGCGCCTTTATTCCGACCAAAGCATGTTCCAAATCGCGGTGGAAAGGCTCGCCCCGCTTTTCAGCCCGGAACAAATCCTGGTGATTGCCGGTGAAGAGCATGCCGGTGTGCTGGCGGAACAGGTACGCAACATCCCCCCTGAGAATTTCATTATCGAGCCGCAAGGACGCGGCACGGCACCAGCCATTGGGCTGGCCGCCATCCATTTGGCCGCGCGCGACCCCAACGCTTCCATGGCGGTGCTTACGGCCGACCATCACATCGGCCACACGCAGGTGTTTCGCTCCGCCATTGCCGCCGCGCTCGACATCGCCCAAAATGACTACCTGGTCACATTGGGCATCACCCCCTCCTGGCCATCGGTTGAATATGGCTACATCGAGCAGGCCGAGCCGCTGGGTGGGCTGGTGGGCGGATTGAAGGCCTATCGCGCGGAGCGCTTCGTGGAAAAGCCCAACGAAGCGGTCGCCAAGCAAATGCTGGCCCTGGGGAACTACTGCTGGAACAGTGGCATGTTCATCTGGAAGGTCAGTGCCGTCCTGGCAGAATTCCGGCGCCAGATGCCCGGGCTGTACGACGGACTAATGCGCATAGGTGATGAAATCAAGACCGGGAATTACCAGCAAATCCTGAACGCGGTCTGGCCGCTCATCCCCAAGCAGACGATTGACTACGGCATCATGGAACATGCCAGCCGCGTGGTGGTGGTACCGGTGGAAATGGAATGGATGGACGTGGGCAACTGGACCAGCCTGAAAGCCCTGCTGGCGCAGGACCTGAACGGCAACAGCACGCGGGGGGATGTTATCCTGGAGAACTCGCGTGGCAGCCTGGTGTTGGGCGGCACGCGCCTGGTGGCCGGAATTGGGCTGGACGACTTAATCGTGGTGGACACGCCCGACGCCCTGCTGATTTGCCGCAAGAACCAGGTGGGGGAGGTACGCAAGCTGGTAGCGCGTTTGAAAGAGGAAGGCCGCGCCGACCTGGTTTAGTGGGTGGCGTAGGCTGCGCGTAGCCATATACACAAGCAAGAGATAAGGGGCAGGTGAGCCTGCCCCTTTTGTGTGCCTGCATTTAACGCGCGGAGGCGGGTACCAGCGGCAGCTTGCCGGTAGTTTTCAGTATATATTGCTGGTAGAGCTCCTCCGTCGCCAACGCCACTTTTGTGACCGACGCGTCGCGGGTGAGGGGGTAGCAGAAGTAGGTATCTTCCATGGTGCTGAGGTCGATGCAGTCGCGCTTCTTGTCGATGTAGTTGTACTCGATGTGCACGGAATACAGCGATGGCACATCCTTAACCAATTCAAAAGGCTGGCCGGCATGCTCCCCGCGCAGCACAAAGCCGTTGGCATCGTGCCTTAGCGTTCCCTTGCCCATCTGCACGAAGCCCTTGCTATCCGGCAGGGAATCAATCAACACCTCGCACTCAAGCGCGTATTGGCCGGTAGCGACTTCCGCGCGCACTTGCCTGCGCTGCCACTCGTACCAATCCGGCGCGTGCGAAAACTCGGTCTCGCCCTCCAACGCGGTCAACACGCCATAGGGGTCCATTTCCCAGGTTTTGCCACAAGCCTCGCACTGCAACCGCGCGCCAGCGCTGGTCATACGGTACTCAGTTTTGCAATGCGGGCACTGGTAAAGCACGCGATGAAGATGCTCAGCGCGGTCCGGGGCTTCCACTGCCACCTTGTTTTCGCGCCGCCAGGCAAAATCATCGAAGGTCATGCGTGCATACACGCGCTCCAGGATCTCTTCGGAGGAGAGTTTTTGCACGTCTTCGCTGGAAAAGAGAAATTCCAGCTCAGCGGAGGTGGGCGTGCCCCGGTTCTTTTGGTTCCAGGACGGCTCGGCCACGTGATGTCCGTGGCACATCAGCGTGGCCACCGGAACTTTCAGGTGGCGCAACAGCTTACCAAACGACTCTGGCAGCACCGCGTTGGTGCCGATGAGCGAATAACGCGCCTCGGGGTAGACCACCACCACCTGCTTTTGGGCCAACAACCTGGCCACCTGGCGCACCACCAGCACATCGCTGACGAACTTGCGCTTGGAGATGCAGCCCACCGCGCGCATGATGCCCTCACGGCCGATGAAGCCATCCAGCGCGACCACGTAATTGGCCCGGCGGGGCCAGATGGCCATGGTAAGCACCTTGAAATCGAGGAAGGAGTTGTGGTTACAGAGCAGCAGGTAGGGCGGTTTGAGCCCTTTCAGCTTGCGTTGAATGCGCGAACGGTGTTTAAGCACGGCCGGCAGGCTTAAAAGCCAGGCCACTGGCGTCAGGTAGCGGGCCTGGGGAGGCACAGGCTTGTTGAAATCATAGCGGGGAAAGGCCTCAATCGGCGTCTCAGCCAGTGTGAGGTTGTACTTCCCCATGACGTTGTCGGTAAATAAACCCATGAATGCTCCGGTTAATAAGATTTGGCTTGGCAGGCTGCCCAGACAGGGCATAATTATACAAGGCTTTTACCGGGGAGCGCGAGGGGCAATTATTGCCGCGCGCGAGGGAAAAACAACGGTTAGCACTGGCTGGTGGCGGCCAGGTTAGGAAGCCGGCGGGTGCTGAGTGTGGTAAAATCATCGAAGAGCGACCAAGGGCTGTTGGAGGGTGAAGGTCATCCTGGCAGCCGGCCGTAACGATACCAAACAAAAGAGGTGTGAAAATGAAAGGGAACGAAAAAGTTATTGAAACTTTGAATGCGCTGCTCGCGGACGAGCTCACCGCCATCAACCAGTACATGGTCCATTCCGAAATGGGCGAAGACTGGGGTTATCCCGCGTTGCATGAAATGGTTGAAAAACGCGCCATCACCGAGATGAAACACGCCGAGAAACTCATCGGCCGCATTCTCTTCCTTGAGGGCATTCCGATTGTCAGCAGCCTGAACAAAATCCACATCGGCAGCGATGTCACCAAGATTTTGGGCAATGACCACGAAGCCGAATTTGACGCCATCAAAGCTTACAATGCCGCCATCAAGCTGTGCGTTGAAGCCGCCGACAATGGCACCAAGGAACTGCTGGACGGCATCCTGAAGGATGAAGAATCTCATATCGACGAGATTGAGAGCGAACAGAGTAAGGTCGAGCAAATGGGCCTGGGCCTGTACCTGACCACCCTAACCACGGAAGGTTAGTCCGACAACGCTGTATGAACCCTCCCTTCGGGGAGGGTTTTTTCTTTTCTGTCCACCAGCGCGATTTGGAACCCAGCCAATGGGTCCCTTTTTGGATACGGCCTATTGGCCCGCGATACCCAGCAAAAAAACACCCCTACATTTCACTTTTTTAACCTTTTGCAGGATATGATAATTACACAAATTACTGTAAAAAATGTTATAGTTATTGCATTCGTTCGATCCTTAAACAACCCAAAGACCATACCGCGAAACCGGAGGCGCGCATGAAGACTAGACCGCAGTTTTCCTTACTGTTCCTGTTAGCTTTTATTTTGCTTGTTTCCCTTGCCTGTATCACCTCAACCAAAAGCCCGGACGCGACAGCCACCCAGCCGCCTGTCCCAACCCAGGTCCCCCAGGAGCCAACCCAGCCACCCGTCCAGCCGACTGTGCCTCCGACTGAAGTGCCAACCGTGGCCCCCACCACGCCTCCAACGGAGCCCCCAACCGCTATACCGCAGCCATCACCCACCCCGTTCCCCCAGCCGACCGCCGCGCCCACTGAAGCGCCGGTGGTCGAGGAAACGTCCGTTCCCTACTACACGGAAGAGTTTGACTCCGCCCCGGCTAACTGGTCCTACTTCACGACCAGCGGTGACGAGGAGAAAATGGACCTGTATACCGAAAACGGCCAAATGGTCTTTGACCTGGAAGGCGACAACCAATGGGTCTACCTGCTCTACGATGACTATATCTACGGTGATGTGTACCTCCAGGCCCAGGCTGAAAACCGCGGTCAAAACGACAACAACATCAGCCTGATTTGCCGCTACACGGATGCCGAGGGATGGTACGAATTTAATGTCTATAACAGTGGTGTGTATGACATCCTGGTTTACTCCGAGTACTACGGTGAGTACCGGACCCTCTACGATGGCGGTTCCAAAAACATCAAAACCGGACGCGACACCAACGTATACTCAGCCATTTGTGAGGGCAATGAGCTCAGCCTGTACATCAACGGCGTGCTCGAACGGACGGTTAAGGATAACACTTATAAACTGCCCGATGGCCAGGTTGGGATTGGGGTTTCCTCGTTCCAAAACCTGCCGATCATTGTCAAATATGACTACGTCATGATTGACGTGCCATAGCCATTTGCAAACAGACAGCAGGGCGGGAGTAATCCCGCCCTTTCTGTATTAAACAGCTTTGGGTTTTAAAAAATAAAACAGCGTCGATGTGGGGAAAAAATCACCAGAAAGTTAGAACTGTTCATACACCCCGGGCGTGAAACCCGAGGACGCGATCATGGCCACAGACGCCACCAACAGAACCATGAGCAGCACATCCCGGACGATAAGCCATGCTAATTCCAGTTTCGGCCTGCCTGCCAGCCTTTGGCTAATCCATTGATTAAGCATCTTTCCGAGCGGTAGAGCCAATAAGATACCGAGCGCGAGCGCTATCCACGTGGAGTTATCGATCAGGCCGAAGGGGATAAGTTGGCTAAAAGGATAATCAACCGCTGGCTTAAGTCCCAGTAGAGAACGGAAGAATTTAATCGCGAACAAGAGATTAGGTGACCTGAAGAATACCCACGCCACTAAAACCCAACCCAGGGTCCAGACATGCTGAAGTGGGGTCCACAATTTCTTTAACCACTTGCCTGAAAAACTGGATTCCAAGATCATCGCCATCGCGAAGAGACAGCCCCAAATAACAAAGTTGAGCGTAAGCCCATGCCACAAACCAGTGAGGACGAAGATGAGCAGCAGGTTGGCTTGCTGTGGGATGCGGCGATTGCGACGTTGGGAAATCTCGATTGGTAGAAAAATGTAATCGCGAAACCAACTGGAAAGGGTAATGTGCCAACGCCGCCAAAACTCGCCAACGCTTTTCGCGATGTATGGATAATTAAAATTTTCCGCGAAGCTGAAACCCATCATCTGGCCGATTCCGATGGCCATGTCCGCGTAGCCCGAAAAATCGAAATAGAGCTGGATGGCGAAACCCACCAGAGCGAACCAGGCATAAGCCGGTCCGATATTTGGGGAATCCAGGGCGAAGACTTGCCCAACCACCTTCCCGACAACGTCCGCGATGAGCACTTTCTTGCCGAGACCCACGATAAATCGCCTTAGGCCGTTGGCGATTTGTTCAAAACTCTCAGGGGTATCGGCGAGCTCGGTATGGATGTCCCGGTAGCGCTCGATGGGGCCCGATAACATCTTGGGGAACATCAACGTAAAGTTCGCGAAGCGCAGCAAGTTCTTTTCGCTATCCGTAATTTCGTTGGCAACATCAATGAGATACGCGATGATTTGGAAGGCGGTGTAGGAAAAACCAATAGGCAAGGCAAAGGCTCGAAGCCAACGGTTCAATCCGAATGCGTCTCCCGGGTTCCAAGCCAGGATGTCCGCTTTGTACTGCAGCAGCAACTTAAATCCCACCAACAACAGAACATTTATCATGACGCTAATGGACAGCGCCCATTTGCGCGATTTGTCCTCGTCACGGGCCTTTTCCAGCCATCGCCCAAAAAGGTAGTTTACCAACAGGTAACCAACATAAAAGGCCGCGTAAAACTTGCTTTGGAATGCGATAAACACTAGGCTGGCTGCCAGCAGGACAAGGCCGCGCCATTCCCGCCTGAAAAGCGTGTAAACGACCAGGAAAACCGGCAGGAACAGGAATAGGAACGTAGGGGAGAGGAAGGTCATCGGGTTAGGAAAGCTTTTGGTTGATGCAGTTCAACATGTCGCCCACGCAGCGGAAACGCAGGATTTCGCGTTGCGTGAAGGTGATTTGGTACTTGTCCTCGATGGCGCTGATCAGGATGACGTGCGAAAGGGAATCCCAACCGTCGATATCATCCGCGGTGGTCTCCGCGGATATGCGAATTTCCGGGTCCTGGAAAACCATCACAAAAACCTCGTTTAATGAATCAAAGTCAATCATTATTCCTCCATCGTCGAAAGGTCACCCGCGTCCTGACCGGCATACCAGGCACGCAAAACCCGCCTCATAATCTTACCGCTGCGATTCTTGGGAATCTTCTGCACAATTCGGAAATCAGCCGGCGCGGCCATGGACGAAACCCGGTTGGAAACATGCACCCTCAAGCGCAAGGCAAGCTCATTGCTCCAGGTAGCGGCTGGCGTGAGCGCGATAAACGCCACCACCTTCTCCCAAAGCAGCGCGTCAGGCGCACCAATCACACCCACATCAGCCACCGCCGGCAGTTCCAATAACGAGCTCTCCACTTCGAACGGGCTGACAAGGTGGCCAGCGGTGTTAATCACGTCGTCATCACGTCCAATGAACCAAAAATACCCGTCCTCATCCTGCCTGGCGAGGTCTCCAGTGAGATATATGTCGCCATGGAATTTCGACTGATAAGCATCCGGAAGGTTGATATAAGCCCTGAACATCGAAGGCCACCCGCTCTTTAACCCCAACTTGCCAACCTCTCCAACCCGCGCCGGGCTGAAGTCGTCGGCCAACAAAACCGGCTGGATGCCCTCCAGGGGTTTGCCCATGGAACCTGGCCTGATTTCCAATCCGGGCCGGTTGGCAATCATGATGCTGCCAGTTTCGGTCTGAAACCAGGTATCGTGGATTTCATGTTTTAAAACGCGCCTGCCCCAATGATAAATTTCCGGGTTGAGCGGCTCACCAACACTGTAGATCTGCCGCAACTCCGAAAGGTCAAAACCCTGGTAAATCTCGTCCTCAAATTGCATCATCATCCTCAGCACCGTTGGCGCGGTGTAGAGCAGGTTGACTTTTTCCTCTTCAATAATGCTAAACCAGGTTTGGGGGTCGAATCCCCCCGCGTACTGCACCTGGGTCAATCCAAAGGCAAACGGCGCGATGATACCGTAAGACGTGCCGGTCACCCAGGCGTGATCGGCCGTGCACCAATACCGGTCATCAGGCTTGGGAAAGAAAACCTCCCGAAAGGAGCGCAGTTGCGACTCGAGCGACCCATGAACGTGCTGCACTCCCTTGGGTTTTCCGGTTGAACCGGAAGTGTAATGAATCACGGATGGGGTGTCCGGTCTGGCAGGGAAAGCCTCAAACGTCTCACCCGCCTCGGCCAATAATCGCGGCAGACTGACCACGCGCTCCGAGAGGTGTTCTGGTACGTCCACCAGGAAAACAACCCGCAGAGCGGGAAGCAGCGGCCAAACCTCGTCCAACTTGCGCAGGGATTTTTGGTTGGTAACAACCGCGCTCGCTGCCCCATCAGACAGGCGGTCCAGCAGCGCTTCCGGCCCAAAACTGGAGAATAAGGTCCCGTACCTCAACCGGCACCCTTTCCGGGTAAATGGTCTCCTTGTTGGGTGGAATAATGACGTAGAAACGGATTCCCTGGGCTTCGAGATTCGCTCTCAAGTTGTCAATCTTTTGTTGAATGAGCGCTAATTCCTGTTCT
>JAKOSR010000005.1 GCA_029777225.1 Chloroflexota bacterium | reverse complement strand
GCAGGTGGAAACCTCCCGCGTGATTGTGACTGAAGGTGTGGGTACACCCGATTTGTCCAATGGTGAACGGCGCAAGCGCCTGGCCTGGGACATAGTCGGACTGCTGTTGTTGGTTGTGGGCGCGGTGCTGCTTTTGGGCGTCCTGGGGCTCACGCGCGGCCAGGTGGTTGACGTTATCAGTGCCATTATCCGGCGCTTGTTTGGTTTTGGCAGGTTTGTTATCCCGCTTTTCTTCTTTTTCTTTGGCTGGAAACTGTTCCAATGGCGGCGGGACCCAGGTTCCCGCGTGCATATTTGGCGCCTGGTGTTGGTGGAGCTGGGGTTCTTCGCGGCTTTGGCAGCCACCGCAGCGTTCTATGGCGACACGGTGAACATGGTCAACGCAGGTACCAGCGCGGGGGGCGTGGTGGGCTGGGGACTGGCCGACCCGTTGCTGGATTTCGTGGGTTGGCTGCCGACCGGGATGGTATTTGGCATCCTGGGCCTGGGAATGTTGCTGGTCGGTTTCAACCTGGCCGGCAGGGTGGAAACCTGGGCTATCAATAAATCTATGACCAGGGCTGTACCACACGAAAGCGTGGTTGAAAGCCGAGCTTACACGCCTGTGGCGAGCCCGGATACCAGCCAGATAACAACCGAAACAACGCCTGAGATTAAAAAGAAAGAACCCCAGGAGCCCAGGAAAAGCAAGAAACCAGTCGGGCAACCCGCTTTACCGCTGGAGTATACCCGCAAGCGCTCGGCTGAAAGGGCACAAAAACAAACCGAAGGAACATTGGAAAGGTCGGAAGACCTCCCCCCGCTGAGCCTGCTGGAGCCCGAACGCTTATTGGCGGTGAACCAGGCCACCATAGACACGAACTCCGCGCTGATAGAGAAAACGCTGGATGAATTTGGTATTCCGGCCAAGGTTGTGAGCTATCGGGTGGGGCCGACGGTCACCCAGTACGCGGTGGAACCCGGTTACAAAGACAAGGGCGATGAGAAGTTGAAGGTGCGGATTTCCCAGATTTCGGCACTCAACCGGGACCTGGCCTTGGCGCTTAAGGCGCAAAGCCTGCGCATCGAGGCACCGGTTCCGGGCGAGTCGTACGTGGGCATCGAAGTTCCAAACCCGGACCACAGCATCGTACGGTTGCGCCCCATCATGGAATCAGATGAATTCAAGCAGTCCAAATCCCCGTTAACCATCCCGTTGGGACGGGATGTCTCAGGCCTGCCATTGGTCTCCGACCTCTCACGCATGCCTCATTTGCTGATTGCCGGGACGACCAACTCCGGTAAATCCATTTGTATCGCTGCCATTACCACCTGCCTGGTGATGAACAACAAGCCTGAAGACTTACGCCTGGTGATGATTGACCCAAAGATGGTGGAGTTGACCCGTTTCAACGGCTTGCCACACCTGCTGGGGAAGGTCGAAACCGACGTCAACCGCATCATGAAGGTGTTGAAGTGGGCGACGGAGCAAATGGAAATCCGTTACCAGCTCCTGGAGGCAATGCACGCGCGGGACCTGGATACCTACAACCAGCGCGTGGCGCGCAACGGCGGGAGCAAGCTATATCGCGTGGTCATCCTGATTGATGAACTGGCCGATTTGATGATGACGGCGTCCTCTGAAACTGAAGAAGCCCTCACCCGGCTGGCCCAAAAAGCCAGGGCGGTCGGCATCCACCTGGTGGTGGCCACCCAACGACCGAGCACCAACGTGGTGACCGGTGTCATCAAGGCCAACTTTCCCACCCGCATCGCGTTCATGGTGGCATCCTCCGTGGACTCGCACGTTATCTTGGACAGCCCTGGGGCCGAAAACCTTTTAGGACGTGGCGATATGCTCTTTTCGCATCCGGAAATCGGCAGCCTGGTCCGGTCACAGGGTGTTTTTGTAAATGACCACGAAATCCAGCAGGTTATCAATTGGTGGCGTGAACGCAGCTACCTGCCGACTGAGCCGGCCCCGGAAGCGAGCACTGAGCCGGCAGAGGCGGAAGCGGAAGCTGAACCAGAACCAACCAGCCCTCCCTGGGAGAATGTTGTACGGGAGGACGCGGAAGAAGACGAAGACGAAACCCTAATCCAACAAGCCACCACGATTATCCGCAAGGACAAGATAGCCACCGCCTCGTACCTTCAAAGGCAGTTGCATACCGGCTACGCCAGGGCCGCCTGGCTGATGGACCAGCTGGAAGCACGCGGTGTGATTGGGCCGGCCCAAAGTGGTGGTAAGAAGCGCGAAATCTTTGAAGATAAATCTGATGATGACACAAATTGAACCCTTTGTTGGTGGAGCGGTGGCATGAACAATCCAGAAAAGCCCAGTTTTGAAAAGTTCCTGCGCAAGGCTTTCAAAGAGCCGCTCAACCGGCTGGGAGGAGCACTGCTGCGCGTGGGCATCAGGCCGAACCACATCACCTTTTTGGGGCTGGCTGGCAGCCTGGTTGCGGCAATCCTGGCGGGGCAGGGGCACCTTTTCGCTGCTGGGCTGGTGTTGGTGTTCTTCGCGCCACTGGACGCGCTGGACGGTGCCATGGCAAGGCTAATGGGGAAGCCACGCCCGTTTGGGGGCTTTCTCGACTCGGTCGTGGACCGTTACGAGGAACTGTTGATGCTTGGCGGGTTGTTGGTTTTCTTCCTTGCGCGTGGTAACACAGCGGGCGTATTGCTCAGCTATGCCGCTGCGGCAGGCTCTGTATTGGTTTCATACACACGGGCGCGGGCGGAATCGGCTGGTTTTAACGGCAAAGTTGGGCTGCTGACGCGCGTGGAACGGTCCATCCTTATCATCCTTGGACTGATTGCTGGATACCCGATAGTGTCTGTTGGTATAATAGCTGTCTTAGGGAACTTCACTGCCATTCAACGGTTCGTCTCCGTGTGGAAACAATCCCGTGAATCAGTGGAAAATCAAACGCAGGAGTAAACCATGCCTCAAGGATTTCAAATTGGTCCGTTGACCATTCGTTATTATGCCATCATCATCATGACCGGCGCGCTTTTGGGCTGCTGGTTGGTTTCCAGGCTTGCCAAGCGCGCAGGAAAAGACCCAGAGATTGTATGGGACGTTCTGCCCTGGTTATTGATCGGTGGCATTATCGGCGCCCGGCTTTGGCACGTCTTCACGCCCTCCGCGTCCAATGCCGCGATGGGCCTGACCACCCACTACTACCTGACCCATCCTCTGGAAATAGCGATGATTTGGAAAGGCGGCCTGGGCATCCCGGGTGGAGTTATTGGGGGCGTCATCGCCCTGCTCATTTACACCAAAATCCGAAAGGAAAGTTTCCTCGATTGGGCGGATTTCATCGCGCCAGGTTTGCTTATCGGGCAGGCCATCGGGCGGTGGGGTAATTTTGTCAACCAGGAAGTCTACGGTGGACCGTCCAACCTCCCGTGGGCCATCAGCATCGATCCACTCTACCGGTTGCCTGGTTTTGAGAACGTGGAGAAGTACCACCCACTTTTCCTGTATGAAAGCATCCTGAATTTCATCGCGGCCGGCGTGCTGGTGCTCATCCATCGAAAGTGGAAGAAGAAGTTCTTCACAGGCGACATATTCCTGCTGTACCTGGTGCTCTATCCCACCATCCGTTTCTTCCTTGAGTTCCTGCGCCTGGACCCCTCCCCGGTGGCTGGGTTCAATATCAACCAGTCCTTCATGGGCCTGATTGCCATTGTTTCCGCGCTCATCCTGGTTTACCGGCACTTCATTCACCCGCCCAAGCAGGTGGAGACGGTGGAAGAAGTCGGGGCTGTGGCGGATGCTGCCAACGAAACGCTGGAAAGCGCCGAAGAAGTTGTCGAAAGTGGCCAAAGCGAGATTGAAGCGGCTGGCGAAAAAGCGTTGGAAGTAGTGGAACAGCCGGTGGACGCAGTGGAAGAGCCGATTACAGTGGTGAACGAAGCTGCCGAGGCAATTGAGACAGCTGTGACTGAAGAGTTGGCTGAGGAAACCGAGGAGCCAGTTGAAACCCAACTGGAAGACACACCGGAAGCCCCAACCGAAGAGCCGGATGGCCCGAAGGCTGAGTAAGCCTTCAACCGGTTTATTTCCGATTGATAATCTTCATCATACTTGAGGCAATCCCAGGCCGACGGGGTTGCCTCTTTTGATTTCATCATCCGGGGAAGGAGGGGTTACGCGATTGTGGGGGAATCTATCGCCGGCAGCTTCCTTTGGGGTGGTAAAATTTCGCGTATGCACTAACGCGCGTGAAGCCGCCTACCAAGGTCGTTCGCTGGGGTGGCAGGGACAAAGAGGAGAAGAAGATGAACATTGATGAACAAGTCGATTACCTGATGCAGGGCACGGATTACGGCGACCCCGCCATCGGCGAAGCCATGGCAGTGGAATTACGGGAACGCCTGGTTGAATCTGAAAAAACCGGGAAACCTCTCAAGGTCTACGCCGGTTACGACCCCACATCCACGGACTTGCACCTTGGTCATACCGTCTCCATGCGGAAATTGCGCCAGTTCCAGGAGCTCGGGCATGAGGTTTACTTCCTCATCGGCACGTTTACCTCGCTGATTGGAGACCCCTCCGACCGGGATAAATCCAGGCCCTTGTTGAGCAAGGAAAAGGTGCTTGAAAACGCGCGCACCTATGCCGAACAGGCATTCAGGGTGCTCGACCCTGAAAAAACAAGGGTTTGTTACAACGGGGACTGGCTGGCTGAACTGAAGATGGATGAGATTTTCCGGTTGGCTTCCAATTTCACCGCCCAGCAGTTCATCGCGCGCGAGAGTTTTCATCGCCGTTGGGATGCCAACGAACCCATCTATTTACATGAATTCTTCTACCCACTCACCCAGGGTTTTGACGCCCACCACCTGGAAGCCGACGTGCAGGTGGGAGGGACAGACCAGCTCTTCAATATCGTGACGGCTTCCCGCAAGGTCATGACTGCCTATGGCCAGAAACCCAACATTGGCATCACCATGCCCTTGCTGCCTGGCACGGACGGCGATCAGAAGATGAGCAAGTCGCTGGGCAATTACATTCCGATTAATACGACCCCCGAGGACATGTACGGGAAGGTGATGAGCATCCCGGACAAGGTGATGCCGATTTACGCCAGGCTCGTAACCAACTGGAAGCCGGACCAGGTCAACCGCTTTGAAGCAGGCCTGGAAACTGAGAGCTTGCACCCGCGGGACGCCAAAATGCAACTGGCGCATGCCATTACAAGCACCTTTTATGGTCTTGAGGCTGCCGACGCGGCCCAAACACAATTCGTCACCCTATTTCAAAAGGGTGACGTGCCCGAGAGCATGCCCGAGCACGTGTTGGTGAGCGGAGAGACCGTGTTGGACATCATGTTGGGGGAGCGAATGGTAGAAAGCCGCAGCCAGGCCAGGCGACTGATTGAACAGCAGGGTGTCAGGTTGGATGGGGTGACGGTAGCGGATGGCGCTGTTCAGCCCGAGGCTGGTAGCGTGTTACAGGTGGGCAAGCGCCGCTTCCTGCGCATCATCAAAGCGGATTAGCGGTTGCCGACCCCTGTGAGCAATTGCGTGCCGATTTGTTGCGCGAGGGCGGGATTATTGTTTTCGATGGCGACCGCGATGGCCAGCGGCGTGCCGTGCCAATCCGAGGTGGTACCCCCCATATACCAGGTGAGTATGCCATCATTTTCCAGCTGGGCGTGGCCAGATTGGTACCAAAGCGCGTAAGAAGACGAGCGGAAGAGGTCCCGCAAGGCCTGGCTCATTTGTACCGGAATGGCCTGTTGCTCAGTACTCGCGTGGTCATACGCAATCCATTCACCAGTGGGACTTTTGTAGCTGTTGACCAGCTTGGGGGCTGGGGTGATACCGTCATTTGAGATCGCCGCGGCTACCAGGGCCATTTGCAAAGGGCTGACACCGGTTTGCTCTGCGGTGTTGAAAAAGGACATATAAGCTTCAGTTGTGGGCATTTCGGCTGGGGTACCAACTTCCATAACAACCTGGGGGGCGGAAAACAATCCAAAATTGTAGAACGAATCAACCAGCGAAGCCGCGTCCACGTTATCAAGCACAGATGTAGTGCCCGCTTCACACCCAAACTTGAGGGGGTTTAGGTTGTATTCCTCTCCGAGCATGGCCTGGTAACAGGCTGTGTCCAGTTTGCTGCTGACCTCGGGGGGACTGTAAATATCCTGTTGGCCGCTCCAAAATGCCGAGAGCGCGGGGATGGCCGCGAGGGTGCCAATCGGGTATTCTGCCTGCACAGTGCGGTTGAGCAATGGCGCGTCCTCCGACTGCATCATTGTTTCCCAGTCATCCTCAAGGGTATTCGCGTCAAAATTAGGATGGCTCGCCAGGGCGTAAATCTCACCCGTGTGGGCATTGAGGAGCACGACCGCGCCTTTCTCATCCCCGAGCAACTGGTCTGCCTTGGCTTGCAGCGATTGGCTCAGGTTGAGCTTCACATCCAGGCCAGCAGGTGGCTGGTTATAGAGCAGTTCATGCCACCAGAGGTCGTTATAGTCCACACCGGCATAGCCACGCAGCACGGAGTAAAGGCTTTGCTCGATGCCGGTCTGGCCATAGAGCCCGATGGCATAACCCAGGGTGTTACTGAGAGGAGGGTAGGTCGTTTGGCGGGAATAGCTGCCTGGAGAGCCGATGGTGGTGACCAGGGGTTCGCCCGATTGCGAGACAATTTCGCCACGTGGAGAGTAACGGTCGTAGACTGCCCAACGTGGATTCTCCGCACGGTTCAGCAGTTTTTCCTGTTGAAAGAAGGCGAAATTGGCACTGGCAAGCATAATCACCATAAGGATAGCCAAAAAACCTGCCGCGACCCAGTGGTAAGGCTGGCGGGATTTCAATGGGAGGGGATTTGTGGCCTTTTCCGTGCTGACGCGCATGAGCAGCATCGCGGCAAGCAGGTTGGTCACCAGCGACGAGCCCCCGTAGGATACAAAAGGCAAGGTCACACCTGTGAGGGGGAACAGGCCGAGATTTCCACCGATGATGAAGAAGGTCTGAAGGGCGATGTAAGTTGAGAGGCCAAACGCGAGGTAACGGCCAAAGGAGGTCTTGGCGGATTGCGCGATGTTCAGGCTGCGCATGGTCAGCAAGAGGATAAGCAGCATAAAGGCGGCGATTCCGAGCAAGCCGGTCTCTTCAGCTATCGCGGTGAAAATAAAGTCGGAGACGGCCACAGGGACAGATTGGGGACTTCCAAGGCCTGGGCCTGTGCCCGTGAGACCGCCGGCTGCGACCGCGATTTTAGCCTGAATCAATTGGTAGCCCGCGCCGCTGGGGTTGAGCCAGGGGTTGAGCCAGATATCCACACGAACGCGAATCACATCGTAAACAAAGTAACCCACCAACCCTGCCACCAGCGCGGCAAGCGGGATAAGCCAGAGGAAGCGCCGGCGATGGGTGGTGATGGTGAGCATTAGGCCGTAAATACAAACGAACAGAGCGGCCGTGCCAAGGTCGCGCTGGCCAACCAATAGCAGACCGGCCAGCCCGGTTAGCAAGAGCGTGGGCAGAATGGCATTCAAGAGCGGAATATTTGGCCGAATCTGGTCAGCAAAGAACGCGGCCAGGTAAATTATCATCAACAGCTTGAGCGGTTCGGAAGGCTGGACGTAAATCCCGAAAATGTGAAGCCATAGTTTTGGGCCGGCTCCCGCCGGGTTGACGCCCACAAAAAACGTCAGGGCGATCAGGAGTAGCCCGAGGACCAGCCAGATGTACTTGTAACGCTTAAGCAGAGGCACCAAGTCACGCACGCCCAGGCCGAGGATGACCAGGACGCTACCAACCAGGAACCAGGCCAGTTGTTTGAGGCCCAGTGAAGGCGAAAGCCGCCAAATGGTGAGAATGCCCCAGCCAGCCAGGCTTGCGATGATGGGAAAAATCCAGGGGTCGCGGTTGGGAAGCCGCACCCGGACCGCCTTCTCGCACGCCAGGATGCCAATCAGCCAGCCAATGAACGGCAAGGCGTACCCCGCGTCCACCACGGTATTGGGCGTGTGGGCGCGGATTGAGGCGGAAATGGAGAGCGCCGCGGTGTAAAAAAAGACGAAAAGGATAACAAGCGCCAGGTACCTGGGCTGTTCCTTGGGCTTGGTATCCAACTTAGGCGTGGTCACAGGTCAATCGAGATACTTGGAAACTAAAAGACGTAATTTATCCTTGGCAGCGGGGTCAATTTTTTCGCGGTTGGTGATAAACGCGTTTTCAAGCGCGTGCTCACAACCACAGGTCTCGGGCTCTTCTTTGTCCAGCATATCCACCAGGCGCACCAGGGTGCGCTGGGCAAGCTCGGTATTGTGATGGAGCGTGCGCACAACCATATCAACCGACACTGCCTCCTCACTGACATGCCAGACGTCATAATCCGTGACGTGCGCCATGGTGGAGTAGCAAATTTCAGCTTCCCGCGCGAGGAAAACCTCGGGGGAGGCAGTCATGCCCACCAGGGACATGCCCCAGCTGCGAAATGTATTGGACTCGCCCCTTGTTGAGAAGCGGGGTCCTTCGATGGTGATGTAGGTGCCGCCCTCATGGACAACCGCCTTTTCGGCGCGCAGGGCCCTGACCAGGAGCTTGCTCATCGATGGGCAGAAAGGCTCGGCTGTGCCCACATGCACCACCATCCCCTGCCCGAAGAAACTGCGCTCGCGCTTATGCGTGAAATCAAAGATTTGGTCGGGGACGACAATATCACCCGGGGCGTAGTCGGCGCGCAGGGAACCACAGGCGCTGATGCTGATGAGCTTGGTCACCCCAATTTGCTTCATGGCGAAAATATTGGCGCGGTAATTCACTTCACTGGGCGACAGGGTGTGCCCGACGCCGTGACGGGCAAGAAAAGCCAGTTTTTTCCCATGCACTTCCCCAGTCACAATTGGGGAGGAAGGTTTGCCAAAGGGTGTGTCCACCTCGATGGATTGCACATTTTCCAAATCCTTGAGGGAGTAGACCCCTGAACCCCCGATGACGCCAAACGCGAAGTTTCCGCTCATGTTTCCTCAATTCTTCAAGATTATGCGTTGTTGTTTTTTATGGTCACATGGATGATGACATCCCCGCAGGAAACATCATCTCCATCTTTCAGAACAATGGGCTCTTCGATTCGTAAATCATCCAGGTAGGATCCATTGGTGGACTTGAGGTCCTCGAACCACCATTGATTCTGATGAAAGGACAACCGCGCGTGCCTGGAGGACACGGTGGCGTTGGCAAGTACAAAATCGCACTCCGGCTCCCTGCCCACCAGCAGCTCAGCGCTCGAGAATGACTGCAGGATGGTCTCCTCGCCGTTATCCCAGGCAAGCGTGATGGAGGGGATGAGGATGTTGCCGGGTTTTAAATCTTTAGCGCTGACGCTTTTCCAAATAACCCAAACCGCAAACGCGAGAAAACTGTAGAGCGCGATGAAGAAAAGAATGCGCAGGGTGAGGCCGATTGCCGCTGTCATTTCAGCTTTTCCCCATCGGCAATACGCGGGTGCCTTCCAGGAGGCCCGGTAATTCCTGGCTGAAAATCAGGATGGTTCTGCCAACCCGGATTACATCGCCGGGTTTAAGGACAACAGACTTCACGGTCTTGTTATTGACGTAAGTGCCGCCCGTACTGCTCAGGTCAAAGAGCACATAGCGGCCTTTTTGTGCGCGCAACTGGAGGTGGTCCCTGGAAACCATAGGGTCCTTGATGACCACGTCGCTGCTGGAGCGCCGGCCCACGCTGATAACCGATTTGGTGAGGCGGACATGCTCCTTTGCGTCAATGATGAAGTAGGCATTACTGGGGACTGGTTCGGGCGCTTCGGAATGCGGGATGAGCTGCGGGGCCGTTTTGCCATCCATTTCATCCGCCTGGGAATAAGCGGTATAGATTTTGACGTTTTCGACGGCGATGTCGGGGTCGGCTTTGAGATGAATGACAGGGTGGGAGCGAAAATGATAACCGAGCTCGGTCCAGGTCCCTTCGATTTCCCTGGCGACACGCTTGAGCGTGTCTTCCGATTCCTGCCAGGCGTCCATCTTTTCAGGGGAAACCGCGATGGTAATCAGGTCTGGCGCTAGGAGTTTATCCGCGGTTTGCGCTTTGAGGGCTTCGTCAATCAGAGTCACAAGTTGAGAGCTGAGGGCCTGGGAGATGCCTGGATAAAAAATCCGGTCGAGCGTACCCTCCAATAATTGTTGAAGTTTGTTTTCAATGTTTTGAAGCAACGCGCTCATAATATCCCTTAGGAGATTATACCAACGAACTGCAACGCCGGGACTGACACCTGGGATGCCTCGGGTTGGTACAGCTAGACGGCGTAAATCGGATTGCTAAAAATCCAGCCGCGATGCCGGCCCAGGTAATCCAGGTAGACCTCGGCCCGGTAAATGCCCGGTTCCTTTGTGATGTGGGTGAGCACTTCGCGGTCAGTGTGCTCCTTGACGACCTTGCCATCTTTCAAAAGCCGCACATGCGCGCGGGTTGGCAAACGGACCTGGAAGGTGAGCCCGGACTTAACAGAAACCTGGTCGCCCATGATGAAATCGCCATCTTTTGTGTTGACCGTGAAACGGAAGCCGCGCGTGGAGTGCGGCAGGTCATAGGCGGCGAAACAATGCCCGCTGGCGAGCGCTTCATAAACCATGCGCTTGTCAGCGCTTAATTCGCCAGTCAATTTGGAGGGAGTGAGAATATGAGTGTTTAAAGACTTGAACTGGAAATCGTATGGGTAAAGCGTTATCTTGAGAGGTCCAAAATGCTTGACCAACGCGTGCGCGTCCACCCCCGCGACGGCAACAATAGGTTGGTTGCTTTTTATGAGGAGTTCATCCCATAATTTTAGGGTGCGGTCCAAGGGGGCGAGCATCATAAACTGGGGCAGCAGCGCATGCAGGGCTGCCTTGGGCAGTGAGGTTGAGCGCGTCTTGAATTCGCTCATTTGGTTCCACAATTCGATGCCGGTGTATCCGGAAGCCTCCCAATCATGCCAATTAAAGCTTTCCTCGCCAAACGCCGGCAGCAAATCATCGATGGGGTGGGCAATGAAGCTCAGCGCGTTGGAGGCGCGTACCTGGTCGATGAGCTGCTGTGGCTTGGGCGCGAAGCGGGCCAATTCGCGGTTGTGGCCAAAAATAAGGAGGTGATTGCCGCCTGGAACGCGGGTTTGGTCGTGAACTTCCTCGCCAACCAGGGTGAGAAGTCGTTTCTTACCCTGTTGCAGGTAACCTTCCATATCCTGCACCAACACGTTGTGATCCGTGATGATAAGCGCATCCACGCCCGCTTTCAAGCCCGCGCGGGCAAGCTCAGCGTGTGTGCCATTCCCGTCGGAGTAGACCGTGTGCATATGCAAGGCAACAATTAGTTCTTCCATAGGTTTGTCAACGACCTCCGATATTGTTGACCCCGATTATACCCAAACCGGGTGGCGGGCGGTCGGCGAACCTTGTCAGTATGTGATTCGGATGAGGTCATTTTGGTATGCGTCTGATTATAGTCAAATGGTTGACTACGTTTTGTTATCGGGTATAATCATTATGTTAATTTCTGGAGGCTGACTTGAATACCTATATCGAAATCGCAATCATCATCGTTTCCGTGGCGCTCATCGCCAGCATCTTACTGCAAAGCAAAGGCATCGGCCTGGGCGGGCTGGCTGGTGGCGATACCGGCGGCGTTTACACGCAGCGTCGCGGCATTGAAAAAGTGCTCTTTTACATCACCATCGGTTTAAGCGCCATTTTTCTTATTCTCGCATTAATCAGTGTTCTCATTACTGGATAGTTGTCTTAGTCTGTTAAGCCAGGCTATTCACAATTGATCAATGGAGGAACAGGACAACTCACCAGACTTGGGAGTTGTCTTTCTTTAAACTCATGAAAAAGTTTCGTTGGCAAATCCTTATCGTCCTGGTGACTGGTCTGATTGTGGGGATTCTGCTCTACTTTCAACAAAGCGGCACCAACACCCCTGCGGCCAGCACGCCCAGCCCAATCAGTGGTGGCATCTACACCGAAGCGCTGATTGGCAATTTCCAGCGTTTAAACCCGTTGTTGGACGCGCACAACGCCCCCGACCAGGACGTGGATCGACTTATTTTCAGCAGCCTGATCAAGTTTGATGCTAACGGTCTACCCCAGGGGGACCTGGCAGAAAGTTGGAGTTTTGGCAGTGACGGATCGGTGTTCACGTTCAGCCTTAAGCCCAACGCTTACTGGCATGATGGCACGCCTGTCTCTTCGCAGGATGTTGTGTACACCACCTCGCTGCTCAAGGGTGGCAGCGCGTTGCTGCCCGAGGACCTGAAAGCTTTTTGGGCCGAAGTGCAGGTTATCCAACTTTCGGACCTGGTGGTGCAGTTCAGCCTGCCTGAAGCCTTCGCGCCCATCATGGATTACCTGAGTTTTGGGGTGTTGCCCGCGCATTTGCTGGGTAACCTGGGTCTGGATGAGCTGGTGAACCACCCCTTCAACATGGCACCAATTGGCAGTGGACCGTATAAATTTAGCCAGCTGTTCATTAAAGATGGGGTCATCAGTGGGATTGACCTGGTTGCCAACGGAGATTATTACGGTGGACGCCCCTACATTGATGAAATTGTCTTCCAATACTACCCTTCCGAAAAACCTGCCTGGAATGCTTACCAGGCGGGCGAGGTGGATGGATTGGCCCGTGTATCGAACGACATCCTTCCGGAGGTGCTGGGCGAGAGTGGCTTAAACCTTTACTCCACCCGGGAACCCAGCCTCTCGATGATATTTTTGAACCTGAACAATTCGGGAAAGGCGTTCCTGCAAAACGCCAGTTTCCGCCGGGCGCTCATGTTGGCAACCAACCGCCAGGGCATGATTGACCAGGTGCTTTTAGGACAGGGAATTATCGCCAAAGGTCCCATCCTGCCCGGAAATTGGGCTTATTACCCGGAACAGGAAAGCATTCCATACGACCCCGACGCGGCCAGGCAGCTCATTGCCTCTGAAGGCATGGCTATCAACCAGACTGGCATCCTTGTGACCGCTGATGGCGTGGAAGTACGGCTTGTGCTGCTTACTTCCGATGATGATACCCATGCGCAAATCGCGGACATGATTAAGCAGGGCTGGGAAGCTGTTGGCGTGGCCGTGGATATCCTCGCTATTCCCTATGAGCAAGTGCTTGCCGAGCTGGATGCGAGGACGTTCGATGCCGCGCTGGTGGATATCAATCTCTCGGGCACGCCCGATCCGGACCCTTACCCCTTCTGGGGCGCGTCCCAGGTGGATACCGGGCAAAACTACGCCCACTGGGTCAATCTGACGGCGAGTGAATACCTGGAACAAGGCCGGGTCACGATGGATATTGGCTTGCGGACCAAACTCTACCGTAATTTCCAGGTTCTGTTCCAGGAGGATTTACCCTCCCTGCCACTCTTTTATCCCATCTACAACTACGCGGTGAAGGAAACCATCAAGAACGTTTCCATTGGCCCCATTTACAGCCCGAGTGACCGCTTTAACGCGATTAGTGACTGGTACATCCTGGCAGGCAAAGCTGACGAAGCGCAGGCTACCACGGCTCCACAGCCTTAGGAGAAAAATGGCGGTACAGCGACCAAGACGGAATCCGACAGGTTTTACCGATTTAATTGGAGAACAGGGTGTTTCCAAGAGCGATGAGCGCATTCGCGCCATTGGGGCCGTGGATGAAGCCAGCGCCGCGCTGGGCTTCGCGCGGTCGGTGCTGCAGGACTGTGAACACGCCGGGTTCTTATTAACTGCGCAGGGGCATTTATCCACCCTCATGGCCAGCCTGGCCGGCTACGAACCCCGGGAACTGGGGCAACTGCCCGCTGAACAAGTGATTGCTGCCGCGCTGGGCGTGCTTGAAGACCAACTGAAAGACCTGGAAAACCAGGTACCCAACCCCAGGCACTTTGTACATTCTGGAAGCTCGCCTGCTTCAGGCGCGTTGGGGCTGGCCCGGACGGTCGTGCGCAGGGCGGAGCGGGAAGTGGTTGGCTTGTCCGTTTCACAGGGGCCAATTGCCGCTGTTTTCCTGGAGTATCTCAATCGGCTCTCCTTGCTGTGTTTTCTCCTCGACCTGGCGCATTCCGCCAGATAACCCTTAATTTATCCCCAGGTGATGGAAGCTCATGATTGGAACCTTACTTAACTTCGCATTAATCCTTGTTGGCGGTCTCATCGGTTTGGTGGCCGGCAAGCGCATCCCGCTGCGTTTTAGAGAAACCCTGATTTCTGGCCTGGGTCTGTTTACATTTGCCTATGGCGTCAGCCTCTTCGCGAAGACGGCCAATCTGCTCATTCCACTCGTGAGCCTCGTGTTGGGGATTATCGTGGGAGAGGCCCTCAAAATCGAGGAGCGTCTTGACAGCCTTGGCGTTTACTTAAAATCCAAATTTGACAACAAGTCTGAAGGCACAGAAAATTCAAGCCGGCGTTTCATTGATGGTTTTGTGACCACCTCTTTGCTCTTTTGTATCGGACCGATGGCCATCCTTGGTTCAATCCAGGATGGGTTAACTGGTAATTTCCAGATGCTGGCCATCAAATCAATTCTTGATGGATTGGCGTCCATCGCGTTCGCATCCTCACTTGGGGTTGGTGTGCTTTTTTCCGCGGGCATGGTCCTGGTTTACCAGGGTGCCATCAGCCTCATGGCCAGGCTTGCCGGAAAGGGATTAGGTGACGCGGCCATCCTGGAGATGACGGCTGTCGGTGGGCTATTGTTGATGGGAATCGGGGCGGGTAACCTGCTCGGGCTCAAGAAAATCCGGACAGGCAGCTTTTTACCGGCCTTGTTTTTCGCGGTAGCGATTGTGCTGTTATTGAACTGGCTCGGGATAGCATACTAACATGCTCCTAAGTGGAAAAACGCGCTCTTCCGAGCGCGTTTTTGATGGGTTTACGTTTGGGTTAATTACCGGCCAGGACCGCGTCCACGGTTTCGAGCAGTGTGTTCATATAAACAATGGTGCCATTAACGCTGAATTGTGGTGTTGAGTCAATGCCGAGTGACTCGGTATAGGCTTTCGATTGCTCGATTAATGGCAGCTTGGTGTTCCCTTGCATGCAGGCATCAAAGGCCGTGGTGTCCATGCCAACCTGCTGGGCGTAACGCGAAAGGCTGCTGCTGGCAAAGGCACCGGACATGGTGTTGTACTTAAAAAGCACATCCTTATACTGCCAAAACCTGTTTTGGTCAGCGGCACAGTAAGCCGCTTCTGCCGCGTCAGTCGAATCGGCGGCAAGGAAGGGGTAATTATGAAAAGTGAAGTAAACCTTGCCAGTATCGACATAATTCTTGATGAAATCGGGCTCCATCTGCTCTGAGAACTGGCGGCAGTAATGGCAGCGAAAGTCTGAGAATTCCTCGACCTTTACCGGCGCGTTTGGGTCCCCAATAGAAAAACCATCCTGAAGGTAAAGCATGGAACGGTCGGCGGTGAGGGAGGGCAGGAAGTAAACCAAGGCCAGGATGAGCAGGCCGGCCACGACCGCGAAAACCCACAGAAGCGTTCTTTTCTTTCGCAGCGCGTCCCGTTTTTCTTTCAACAGTTGTCTTTGTGTTTGTGGTCCAGTCATTCTCAGCTCCTCGTGGAAATTTAAAGAATTTTGCCACAACACACCGGCGCTGTCCAGAACCAGTGAGAAGGTTGTGGGGTGAGGCGTGTTACAGGCCCAGGCAATAAACCGGGATGGGCTCGCCTTCGGGCCTGAAGCCCTGTTTCCGGTAAACACTCAGCGAGCTCGCGTTGTCTGCCTGGGTGTTTACAGAGACGGCGGCATATCCAAGGCGGGTCATTTCTTCCAGCATGTTTTTAAGCAGGGCGCCGCCAAAACCCTGGCCCTGGAATGCCGGGTCCACGGCCAACCGCGCCAGGTGAGCGTGATCAAAGGCGGAAGTGGTCATTTGGTAGCCCACGAGGGTGTCATCCAAGTAGGCAACCGTAAGATATGCCCCGCTGTGATAGGTTTTTTGAAGGCTGGCCTCATCTAGTTGCCAGAGGGGTGGGAAAGCCTGGGAATCGAGAGACTTTACCTTATCGAGGTCCCTGGAAGCCATCTGGCGAATGACCAAATCCGGGATTGGGTTTTGGGTGCCTTCCCAAGGCAGAGCCAGCAGCAAGTTCACCAGGT
>JAKOSR010000036.1 GCA_029777225.1 Chloroflexota bacterium | reverse complement strand
GTTTGTTGATGAAGTGCACCGCTGGAATCGCGCCCAGCAGGACGCGCTGCTTCCACACGTGGAAAACGGCATGGTGACGCTGATTGGCGCGACCACGCAAAACCCATATTTTGACGTCATCAAGGCGCTCGTTTCCCGTTCCCGGATCTTTGAACTGCGCCCATTGAGCGAGCAGGACATTCTCACCCTTCTGAACAGGGCGTTGAAAGACCCGGAACAGGGATATGGCAAACGCGATATCCTGGTGGACGACGACGCGCTGGAACACCTGGCGCGCATCTCTGGCGGGGACGCGCGCAACGCGCTCAACGCGCTTGAACTGGCCGTGGAAACCACCCCTGACCAGGATGGCACGCTCCATATCACGCTGCAGGTTGCCCAGGAATCCATTCAAAAACGCGCGGTGCTTTACGACAAGGTGGACGACCAGCACTACGATACGATTTCAGCCTTTATCAAATCCGTCAGAGGTTCCGACCCGGACGCCGCCTTGTACTGGATGACCAAGATGTTATTGGCAGGGGAGGACCCGCGCTTCGTGCTCCGGCGCCTGATTATCCTGGCGAGCGAGGATATCGGCATGGCTGACCCCAACGCTATCCTGGTTGCCAATGCCGCCGCGCAGAATTTTGAGTACATCGGCATGCCTGAAGGCTGGTATCCGATAGCGGAAGCGGTCATCTACCTGGCAACGGCACCGAAATCCAACTCGGTGGGTGCTTTTTGGGAAGTCCAGGAAGAGATTAACCAAAACGGCGCTGGATCAGTCCCCATTCATTTGATGGATGCCAGCCGGGACGCGAAAGGCTTTGGACATGGGCAAGGCTACCAGTACCCACATCTCTTTCCTGGCCATTGGACGCCGCAGCAGTACCTGCCGGACAATCTGGTTGGCAGGCAGTTTTACCATCCCTCCGACCAGGGGTATGAAGCGCAGGTGGCTGAAAGGCTGCGCCAGTTGCGGGAAGCGCTGGCATCCTCGCAAGCCAAAACGTTGGGTAAAGACACTGCTGAAGATGGTGAGACCCACTCGTAGAGCGTTCTCGGATTTCGTTGGTATTTACTGATTCATCTACACCTGATAAATCGTACTCTTCAAAGAGGAAGATATGCCATACGGCAAAGTGATTGTCTTGAATGGGGCATCCAGCTCAGGCAAGACCAGCATATTAAACCAACTGCAAGGTTTGTTAGTGGAACCATACCTGAACGTCGGCATCGACAAATTCATCTGGATGTTGCCCAAACGTTACCTGGATCGGCCGCTTTGGGATGACGTGTTGGGTCTGGCGACAGAATCCGGCGCGATGGGAAGCAGGCTCTTCTCTTCCATGCACAAGGTGATCCAGCTGCTTTCGCTTGAGGGAATGAATGTTGTTGCGGACCATGTGATGGTGGAACCCGAATGGGTGGAGGAATGTGCCCGGCTGTTCTCTCCATTACCAGCATATTTTGTGGGGGTGCAGTGTCCTCTCGAAGTCTTGATCCAGCGGGAATTCGCCCGAAAAGACCGTACATTGGGGCAGGCAGAGGCGCAATTCCCTCTTGTCCATAAGGATATGATCTACGATCTGGTGGTGGACACATCTTTGCTGAGTATTGAGGAGTGCGCGCTGAAGATAAAGGAATACATCGACCTCAGAGAACCTCCAAACGCGTTCAGACAACTGGCAAGAATTACTCAAGTTAATCATCGATAGTTTGTGAGATTTATTATTGGATTCACCCCCTCTTTTGTCTATAATGTACAGAAAGAAAATTAATTAACGGCTTTGATTTCGGGAGGACGGGAACAGAGTTATCGTTTTCTTCGTCTATCCCATATCACGTCTATTCTTTACCGATTCAGCCATTTCAAGTGTTTGAAGAATGCATCTGGGAAAAGTAGTATGTTTTCGACCCATTCGCAGCATAACAGGTTTTTGATCATTGTATTCAGTCTGGTGGGATTGATATTGATATCCGCCAATAATTCCAGGTATTGGCAACTGCTGGACGGAAAGATTGCACCATTTGATGGTCACGAGGTAAATGGGGATCAGGTTTTCCAGGGTCCGATGTTGGCTGGAGATATGGATGGAAATGGTGCCCTGGAGTGCCTGAATTTATCAGGGGAAAGTGTTCAAATCACCAATTGTTCAACTGCGATTCTCTGGCAAAGTCCCGCGGAGTGGCGCGTCACAGAAGCCCAAGTTGGTGATCTGAACCGCGATAGGGTGGATGAGGTAATCCTGTTGGTCTGGAGACCTTTTCAACCCTGGCCGGTGGACCGCTTTACGCCCTACGGCGGTCGTATTGATACATTCCACGATGATCAGGGGAATAGCTGCCAGGTTATCCTGGTTGGCTGGCAGCGCGGCGCGTTTCGGGAGCTGTGGGCTGGTTCCGCGATGATCCGGCCATTATTCAACCTCACCCTGGCAGATTTGGACCATGACGGCCGGCAGGAACTGGCTGCCCTCGAGAGTACGTATGAAAAACCAGGCCAGGCCATCGCCCTGACTGTTTGGGGGTGGCAAGGTTTCGGTTTCACATTAATTGACCGCCTTGAAGGCCCATTTCAGGACCTACAAATCGGTGCAGATGATTTCAACACTTGGTTGATTACCCGATAAAGGAGTAAGATGCGCAACTCAAGAATTAAAGTTTTCATCACGATTTCCTGCCTGGTGATGATGGTGCTCTCGTGCAGCACGCCAGTTGTCAGGAAGAGCACACCGACCGTGCCACCCGAGGCCGTTCTGACCGAAGCGCCCACGGCTGAGATACCCACTGAAGCACCGGTTGTCGAGACCCCAACCGAGGAACCTACGGCGGCCACGGGCATTCCGCTGGAGGCGTCCCAGGTTTACCAGGGAAACTTCGCCAAGTATTCGCAAGCCGAGGTCTCCTTACCCGCTGAGTTTTTGGGCGGTTACAGCCTGCCGGTGAACTTGGACGGGGTGGAAATCCCCGAGCCCATCAACCTGACCGAAGGCCAAAAGCAGGCGCTGAGCGCCAATGGTTTCGTGGTGGCCGCGCCTGTATACCCAACGGATGAGCTATTCACCGAGTTTTACCAGGGTTATGAAGTGACGCGTTACACGGACATCCCGGTATTTGTGACCACGGACTCCATCTTCCATGTGTACCACCTGGTGTTTGACAAGATGCTGCGTGACCTTGAACGGAGCTTCTTCATCCCGACGCTGAAGGAACTGACCACAACCATGCTGGCAGCCACAACAGCCCAGTACCAGCAGCTTAAGGGCGGTCCGCTTGAAGAAGCAGCGCTCAGGAACGTGGCGTATTTCTCCGTGGCCGCGACGCTGTTGCAGACCGGGGACGCGATTTTACCTGAAGCAAGCCAGCTTGTGACGGCCGAGGTGGCGCTTATCAATGGCGCGGCGGGGGCGGCCATCTCGCCAATTTGGCAGCATGAGGGGCAAGCCCCGGACCTGGTGCTGATTGAGGACTACTCGCAATACACCCCCCGCGGGCATTACACGCTCAGCCCGGAACTTGAAATGTACTTTAGGGCGATGATGTGGTACGGCAGGCTGACTTTCCGGCTGAAGGATACCCAGGAAATCCAACGCGCGCTGCTGGTTACCCAGGCCGCGCGGCAGGCTGTCAGCACGCAAGGCACTTCGGCGCTGGTGCTTTGGCAGCGAATCTACGACCCGACCGTGTTCATCGTTGGCAAGGCGGACGACCTGGGCATCTACGAGTATGGGGCGGTATCGGATGCCGTTTATGGGCCCAACCCGGATTTGGCCAGCTTTGCTGACCCCAACCTGCTGCAGGTATTTTTGGCCACCGCCCGGGAACTGCCGGCCCCACAAGTGAACTCCATGTGGGTTTGGATTTGGCAGGACCAGGATGATGTGACCCAGGGCTTCCGCTTTATGGGGCAGCGCTTCACGCTTGACCAATACGTCTTTGGCCAGGTGATGTGGCGCAACGTGGGGACCATCTCCGAACCGCGGGACTTGCCCAAGGCGCTGGACTTCTTTGCCGCACAAGGGTCGGACCTCGCGCTGAACCTTTTACGCGAGATGGGCGAGGATAAGTACGAGAACTACGAGACCCAGATGGCCAAGGTGAGCCAGGAAGTGGCGCAACTGGGATTGGATTCGTGGACGCAGAACCTGTATTGGTCCTGGTTGTACGCGCTGCAGCCGGTATTTGCTCAAAAAGACGCTGCGTATCCGGCCTTTATGCAAACGGACGCGTGGGCGCGTAAGGACCTCCAGACAGCACTGAGCTCGTGGACCGAGCTGAAGCACGATACCATCCTGTATGCCAAGCAGGTGATGGCGGAGATGGGGGGAGGCCCGGGCGAACCACCACCGCATGGTTACGTGGAGCCCAACCCGGAAGCTTACGCGCGGTTGTTGGCCCTGGTGGAAATGACCTACTCCGGGCTCTCCAGCCGGGGAATCCTGGACCAGAACACGCAGGTTAACTTGAATAACCTGCAGGATGAAATCGCGTTCTTCCTGGATATCTCCCAGCGGGAACTGACCGGCGGGACGATAACCGAGGATGATTACTACCGGATCAAGTACTTTGGCGGCTGGCTCGAAATGATGACTATCGCGTCGGCGGATAGTGGCGGTGAGCTTGGAGCCAAAAGCTACCTTGAGGACCAGAAATCGCCGGTGGTGGCGGACGTGGCCACGGGGATTGACCGCGTGCTGGAGGAAGGCGTGGGCTACCCGGCGCGTATCTACGTGGTTTTGCCAGACGCACCCTACCGGGTGGGGGTGGGGATGGTCTACACGTATTACGAGTTCATCGTGCCGCCCAGTGAGCGGATGACGGACGAGGCCTGGCGTGGCTTGCTTGAAGCGGGCACCGCGCCGGCCCAGCCCGAATGGACCGAAACGTTCATCGTGAAATGAGGTTGAAAAACAAGTGGATGGGAGGAGCGCTTGCCGCGCTCCTCCTGCTGGTTGGCTGTCGGCCGGTCGAAACCACCGAAATCACTTTTGGGGGAGATATCATCCTGGCGCGGGATGGTCAAGCCCTGTTTATGGACAACCCATGGGGGGCCTTCGCGGCAGCGGAAGCACCGGTGAGCGACGCGAATTCGCTATTTTTTGCCAACTTGGAATCGCCACTGGGGCTGAACAACCCGTCTGACGAGGCTGGCCCCTACAACCTGTGTGCTGACGCGGGGCTGGCGGAGCAATTGCGCGCTGGCGGGCTGAGCCTTGTGAACACCGTCAACAACCACGCGGAGGACTGCGCGCTTGCCAACGCAAGCACGGAGGAACTGGCCGTGGAGGGAATCAGGTCAGTTGACGTGGCAAGCAACCCGCTCTACATGGACACGCCGGCGGGTAAGATTGGCGTGCTGGCCGCGAATGCGCTGGCGGCTGATTGGGACCCGGCTATACTGATTGAGCAGGCGACACAGGCGCGAAAGTGGTGTGACATCCTGGTGGTTTCGCTGCATTGGGGCGGGGAGTACGTGGGCGAGGTGAGCCAGGAGCAGCGGGACGTGGCCCAGGGCCTGGCGGATGCGGGTGTGGATGTGTTGTGGGGGCACCACGCCCACCTCCTACAGCCGATGGAATGGCTGACTGCCGCGGATGGGCAGCATCATATGCTGGCCATGTATGGCTTGGGAAACCTGTTGACGGACCAGTGGATGGGATGGGAGACGCAACACGGGGCGTTGGTGACGGTTCGGTTTGTTGGCACGGAGATGAGCGCGCTAACGGTGAGGCCGGTTTGGATGGACCCGAGCTCGCGGAGCCTGCAGGTTCCAGACGAAGACTCCAGTAAACGGGTGGTGGAAAGGCTGGATTTGGGCTCGCTGCCCCTGGAAGCGACTGTGTTGCGCCAAGCCCATTTGGGGTGGTAAACACAAGGGGAAGAGAACGGATTTGGCTGATATTTACATCGTCATTTCTTGAATCCACCCCGGCCGTGCTATAATTTTTTTGTCTATCATTAATTTATTTTTTTCCATGCGAATACGCTTACCGCGCGAAGGGCCCGTGCGAAATATGGATTTAAGGCAGGCGGGTTGGCGTAGGTGAAAGATTTTGGCCGGCTTGGGCCATGGGCTACCCGCCTGGCCAAACAAAGGAAAAGCCATGGATAAAAGGAATCAAACCGAAACTGAAACGCTCCTTCAGCAATGGCGCACTAGAATTTTGAATTGGGTGTTGACCATCCTTGCCCTGACCCTGATACCTGTCATCATTACCATGTACCTGCGTGACCTGGCCAACCCATCGCAATGGGGATATATCTACGCGTTGACTGCCATCGGTGGGGTGCTGATTGTGGTGGCGGTGTTTCGCAATATTGCCTACCTCATCCGGGTGTTGTGCATTGTATTGCTGGGTTTTGCTGCGGGGATTATCAATTTGCGTATGACCGGGTTGGTGGGGGCCGGGCCGCTTTACCTGCTGGTGACGCCCATCTTCGCGCTGGTCTTTTTAGGGAAACGGGCAGGCACGTTTGCCACGCTTTTTAGCGCCCTGCTGCTGGTTTTGACCGTGGTGCTCATCCAACGGGGGTTTTTGATTCCCAGCGACGTGATAACGCCGGCTGTGACCCGCTTTACAACCCAACTGATGCTGTTGGTTGTGACCATGGCCCTGCTGATTTTTTACTATCGCCTGCAGGAGCAACTGATTAGCAGCGAAAGGCAGACCCAGGTAAAGCTCAACGAAACCCAGGAGCTGCTCAAGAAACAAAACCTGGAACTAGAAGAAAAGGTGCAATCCCGCACCAGCGAACTGGAACATAGCAACCTGGTGCAAAAAGCGCTGTTTGAGATAGCCAACGCGGCCAACACCTGCCAGGATTTACCCACGTTTTACGCGCGAATCCATGAAATTATTAGTCAGCTCATGTATGCCCGGAACTTTTTTATCGCGCTTTACGATGAGAACACCGACCTGCTGAGCTTCCCCTATTTTATGGACGAAAAGGACCAGCCCTTCCCGCCGGTGCCGCTTGATTGGTTTCATGGCATGACAAGCTACATGATTCGGACGGGGAAAACCGTCAGGCACGGCATGGCCCAGTTCGATGAGCTCATCCGTTCCGGGGAAGTGGTGCTGACTGGCACAATGAATGAGGATGGCATCGGCGCGCCACTGAAGGTGAACGAAAAGGTGCTGGGGGCCATCTACTTACAGAGCTATACCAAGGGCATTGGCTATACGGACCAGGATGATGAGGTGCTGGAGTATGTGGCGCATCATATTGCCAACGCGCTGACACGCGTGCGGGCGATTGAAATGGAACGGCAACGCACCGCGGAGCTGGCAATCCTCAAGGATGTCACAGAGGCCATGTCCAGCTCCATTGATTTGAATACCTTTACCCGCGAAGTGGGAGAGAAGCTGTGTGAGATTTTTAAATGTGAAGCGGCCATGGTGGGGCTTTTGGACGAAAAATCCAATCTCATCGACACTTACTTTGAATTCAACCCGGGGAATTGCGACGACGCGGAGGAACCCGAGGTGATTGCGGACCCGATGGTGAGAAAACTCCCATTGGGAGAGGGCTTATCATCCAAGGTAATCCTTACTGGCGCGCCACTCTTGCTGAATACGGTGGATGAAAGCAAGGCGCAGGACGCCGTGTTCATCGATGATGATGACAAAGAGGACACAGGCGAGGTGATGCAATCGTGGCTGGGCGTGCCCATCATCAGCCAGGACAAGGTGTTGGGCCTGGTGGCATTGATGGATTACCGGCCTTACGCGTTTGACAAGGACCACCAGCGGCTACTGCAAACACTTTCCGCCAACATGGGCGTGGCGGTCACCAATGCCAGGCTTTATAAAGCGGAACGGGACAGGGCTTCGGAGCTGGCCATCATCAATAGCGTGCAATCCTCGCTGGCTGCTCAGCTGGATATCGATGCCATTTATGAGCTGGTGGGTGGAAAAATCCAGGAGGTCTTTGAAGCCAACTCGGTGGTGCTGGCCACCTTTGACCTTGAGCAGGGGCTGATGTATCGGCACTATGAAATCGAAAAAGGCCAACGGTACCACACAGCCCCAATATCCATTCCGCCGAACTGGCAATACTTCATTGACCTGGGTGAGCCCCAACTCATCCCTGCCAATTTTGGGGAGATGATGAAGCAAATCAGCCCAGACTTTTCGCCGCCGGTGGGTGAGGTGCCCAAGTGTTCGGCGACGGTTCCGCTCAAAATCAAGGGGAAGCTGTTTGGTGCCATCAGCCTGCAGAATGTGGAAAAGGACTATGCGTATGATGAGGCTGACCTGCATTTGTTGGAGACCCTGGCCAACAGCCTGAGCATCGCGCTTGAAAATGCGCGCTTATTCTCCGAAACCCAGCGGCTGCTCAAGGAAACCGAGCAACGTAATGCCGAACTGGCCACGGTGAACACCGTTTCAAGCAAAATCTCCGGCTCGCTTGACCTGCAGGGATTGACGGGCCTGGTGGGGGAGCAAATCCGGCATGTGTTCAACGCTGATATTGCGTATGTGGCGCTGGTGAACGAGCGCGATGAAACGGTTTCCTTCCCATATAGTTATGGGGAAACCCTGGACTCAATCCCCAGGGGAGCCGGGCTGACCGGAAAAATCATTGAAAGCGGGCAGCCACTGCTCATCAACGAAAACGTGGATGAACAAACCGAACAAATGGGCGCGGATTTCATCGGCACGCGCGCGCGGTCATTTTTAGGGGTGCCTATCATGGCGGGCACCCAGGCGGTGGGCGTTCTCAGCGTCCAGAGCACGCAGGCTGAGGGGGTGTTTAGCGAGCAGGACATGCACCTTTTGAACAGCCTGGCGGCTTACGTGGGCAGCGCGCTAAGCAATGCCACCCTGTATGAGAAGGCCAGGGTCGCGCAGGCGGAGGCCGACGCGGCCAACGAGGCCAAGAGCGCCTTTTTGGCGATGATGAGCCACGAAATCCGCACCCCGATGAACGCCATCATCGGCATGAGCGGGCTGCTGAAGGATACCAAGCTGACGACAGAACAGCGGGAATACGTGGAAACCATCACTTCCAGCGGGGACGCGCTGCTGGGGATTATCAATGACGTGTTGGACTTCTCCAAGATTGAGGCGGGGCGCATGGACCTGGATGAAGTCCCGTTTGACGTGCGGGAGTGCGTGGAACACGCGCTTGAAATCCTGAGGCTAAGGGCGGCTGAAAAGAACCTGGAGCTTGCTTACGAAATCCAGGGGGAAGTTCCCTCCGCGGTGATGGGCGATCCCAACCGGCTTGCACAGGTGCTGATAAACCTGCTCACCAACGGCATCAAGTTTACGGACGCGGGCGAGGTGTTCCTGCAGGTGAGCCTGCCAGCGGAAGACCAACCCGCGGATGGCAAGGCGCGCATCCAGTTCTCGGTGCGGGATACCGGAATTGGGATAGATACCAACCAGTTGGAAAAGCTTTTCCAGCCCTTCACACAGGCGGATGTGACCATCGCGCGCAAGTACGGAGGCACGGGCCTGGGGCTGGCCATCAGCCGGCGATTGGTGGAGCTGATGGGCGGGAAAATGTGGGCCGAAAGCGCGCCAGGGGCTGGTTCCACGTTTACATTCACCATCACGGTGCCGGCGGCCAAGGGCATCCAGGATTACCAGCAGTTGCGGATTGAAAAACCCCAGCTGGCAGGCAAGCGTGTTTTGGTCGTGGATGACAGCCAGACCAACCGACGGTTGCTTTCCCTCCAACTGCGCAACTGGGGCATCGTGGTGCGGGATACGGAGAATCCGCTCAAAGCGTTGCAGTGGATCCAGCAGGGCGACCCGTTTGACCTGGCCATCCTCGACATGAACATGCCGGAGATGACTGGGATTGAGCTTGGCAGGCAAATCAGGACCAGCCTGGGTGCCACTCCGCTGCCGCTCATCCTGTTTTCTTCGCTGGGTCGGATGGAAAAGGACCTGCCTGAAGGTCTTTTTGTGGCCTTTTTGACCAAACCCTTGCGCCCGTCGGTGTTGCTGGATACCTTGTTGGATATTTTCAACAACAAGAACCACAAGGTCAAAGCGGATGAGCCTGGTAAGGCGCAAGCCACCACAGAAAAATTGCCCGCGACACAACATCCGCTGCGGATTTTGGTGGCCGAGGATAATATTGTCAACCAGAAGTTGATGCTCATGCTGCTCACCCAGATGGGTTACAACGCCGACGTAGCCCTAAACGGGGTGGAGGTGTTGGATTTAGTCAAACATAACCCCTATGATGTCATCCTGATGGATGTTCAAATGCCGGTCATGGACGGACTTCAGACCACCCGGCAATTGCACGCGTCGGAATATAAAGGCACGCGGCCCTATATCATCGCCGTCACGGCCAACGCTATGCGGGACGACCGCCAGGCATGCCTGAACGCGGGCATGGACGATTATTTGAGCAAACCAATCAAGGTGGACGAATTACGCCAGGCCTTGCTCAGGGTGGTGCCTCAAAAAGGCTGAAAGGAACGCTGATGGATAATCTCGACGCAGTGGACACGCAAACGTTTCAGAGCCTGATGCGCGAAGTGGGCAGGGACTATATGCCGGAGATCTTGGAGGTCTATTGCACGGATGTGAAGGAGCAGCTGCAGTTTGCGCAAAAGGCGCTGCTGGACGGGGACAGCGTGGAATTCACCCGGCGAGTGCACACAATCAAATCCACGAGTTTGAGCTTTGGCGCGCTGGCCTATGGCGCCCTGGCCAGGGAGCTGGAAGGATTGGGCCGGAAGGGGAAGCTGGACCAGGCCCGGTTGAAATTCCCTCCCCTGCTGCAGGCGTGTGATTCACTGCGGGGCAGGTTGAAGGAGTTGTGTAATGCGTGAGACGCGCAATAGCCGGCTTCTCGTTGTGGAAGACGACCAGGTCAACCGCATAATCCTGAAGCGATACCTTGAAAAAGAAGGTCACCAGGTTACCCTGGCCGCCAATGGCAAAGAAGCGCTGGAACTTTTGGCAAAGCAGGTCTTTGAAATGGTGCTGCTTGATATTGAAATGCCCGTGATGAACGGTTTCCAGGTGTTGGAAAAAATGACAACGGACCCAGTCCTGCGCGAAGTGCCGGTGGTGGTCATCTCGGGCGTGGAGGAGTTAAACAGCGTGGTCCGCTGTATCCAAATGGGCGCGGAAGATTACCTCACCAAACCAGTCAACCGCATTCTGCTCAAGGCGCGCATGGACGCCAGCCTGGAAAAGAAACGCCTGCGGGATAAACAAACCACGCTGTTGCGCAAGCTGGAACGGGAAATGAACATCGCCCGCCACACGCAGATGAGCATCCTGCCGGACCACCTGCCGCAACAGGGCGGTTACTCCTTTGGGGCATTGATTAAGCCGGCGATGACGGTGGGTGGGGATTTCTATGACGCCATCCCGATGGGGCAGAACCGCTGGGGCCTTGTGTTGGGCGATGTTTCCGATAAAGGCTTGCCCGCGGCATTGTTTATGACCATGACCTACAGCCTCATCCGCGTCATGGCCACCCGCAACCTGGACCCTGGCCAGGCTCTGCGGGAGGTAAATCATTACCTGATGGAGATGAATAACGACAACATGTTTGTCACAGTGGTTTGCGGGCTGTTGGACTGTGCCAATCACGTTTTTCACTATGCCCGGGCCGGTCATCCTCAACCGCTTTGGATTTCAGTGGAGGGGGAGGCACGCCAACTGGAACCCCACCCCAGCCAGGCGCTGGGCTTGTTCCCGCAACCCATCATCGATGAGGGCCAGGTTGCCGTGAGTCCGGGAAGCCTGATGGTGTTGTATTCGGATGGTTTAAGCGAGGCAACCAACGCCCAAGGCCGCCAGATGGGGCGCTCCGGGCTGGAGGAACGCCTCCGACAGACCCGCGGTCAGACCCCCCAGCAAATCTGCAGCGACTATTGGCACCAGGTTCGCGCGTTCATTGGGGATTCGGAACAACAGGACGACTTCACCGTGCTCGCCTTCCGCCGGGAGCAATAAACCCTGTTCTCGCCGGTGTTGCGAAGCATCCCCGAAGCGCAGCGGAGTGGGACAGAACCGGCGAGGATCCTGACCATCAGGTCTCCGTTCTTGTCTGGTGGGTATTTTTCCCAAACAACTCGTTCTCCAGCAACCGGTGAGCTTCACCTGGCAGCGCTTTAGCCTCATCTAAAGACGTGATCATCGAAAGTAAAACACCATCCATTAATTGGATGGTGTTTCTTGGTTTCTGAGAAATATTTGCTTTTCTGACGACTTAATTCACTTTCAGATCATCCGGGTACCCTGCCAGCGCGTCCTCGATCCGTGTCATTACCTCGTCGGTCAACATCGGTACCACATCCAAAGCTTTGAAGTTCTCCCGTAACTGTTCGATCCGGCTGGCGCCAGTGATCACCGTGCTGACGTTCGGATTCTTCAATACCCAGGCAATGGAAAGTTGCGCCAGGGTCACACCGAGGTCATCGGCGATAAGCGCGAGGTTCTCAACGGCCTGCACACGCACGGGGTCAGAGAACATGTCTTTTAGCCACGCCATCCCGGGCAGGCTGGCGCGCGATCCCTCCGGGAAAGTTCCATTACGGTATTTTCCGCTGAGCATGCCAGATTTGAGTGGGCTCCAGGTGGTGGTGCCGTAGCCCAATTCCTTGAAGAGTACGTCGTATTCCTTCTCAAAACGCGCCCGGTGTAAAAGGTTATACTCGGGCTGCTCCATGCTTGGGCCGATAAGGTAGTTTTCCTTGGCGAATTTGGCGGCCGCGAGAATGTCCCGCGCGGACCATTCGGAGGTGCCCCAGTAAAAGGCTTTGCCCTGGTTGATGACCTGGTTGAAGGCCCAAACGGTTTCCTCAACCGGACATTCGGGGTCGGGTCGGTGGGCGAACACCAGGTCCACATGATCGAGCTGGAAGCGCTTGAGCGAACGGTTCACGCCTTCCACAATGTGTTTCATGCTCAGCCCATTCTCATTAGGGGTCTTGCCGCCCCAGAAGATCTTGGTGGAGACCACGTATTGCTCGCGAGGCCAGCCCAATTCTTTCAGCGCCTGGCCCATCACGCGCTCGGATTCGCCATCGGCATACCCTTCAGCGTTGTCAAAGAAGTTCACGCCCAAATCCCAGGCCGCCGCCATGATTTCCTTGGCTTTTTCCACATCCACCTGGTTGTGGTATGTTACCCAGGAGCCAAAGGAGAGTTCAGAGAGTTTAATACCCGCTTTTCCTAAATGTCGATAATTCATGCTTGTTCACATCCTTTTTGAGAAATTATACCCAGCGGTCTGGTTTATTCCAGCTCAGGTTCCTACAGAACAGGCCAAACCGTCTCCATCTGGCGAGAACAGAGCAAACTCCCT
>JAKOSR010000035.1 GCA_029777225.1 Chloroflexota bacterium | reverse complement strand
GGAAGCGCCTTCTTCAAGCCAAATGAGGGCGTGGGTGAAATGCGCCATCCCGGCAAATCCACCCAAGATTTGCGCGGAAAGCACGCCTTCCAGTTGAACGTCCCGTGCGACGTACAGCACCAAGCCATCGCGTCCCAGCCCACTGGCCAGGGCGGCAAATTTGCTCTCTGAAGGTGGGACAATCGTGCCAAGCCGGCCTTCCAACAAGGCTGGCTTTTCCGCCAGCACCTCGCCTAAGGGCGCGAAAACTATGCCTTTCTCGAGCAAGGATGACAAATCCACGCCACCCTCGCCAGCCTGAAGAATAACTCTCGCCTGGAAACCTGGCTTGGAGGTATTCCCGGCATTTTCATGGGCGGAGCTGCGGTCACTACCCGCCAAAAGATGTAAAGCGTCCAGGTTCAGACCAGAAAAGTCTACCCAGCGCCAATTTTCATCTTTCTTTTGGGGGAAAGAAAGGTCATTTGCTACTCTTAATGCCTCACTAAAGTACGCGGAAACCCGATTATCAGGTCTCCCGGATGAGGTAGGTTGCGTAAGCTCCCAGCTCGCGGGTAAGGAGTCTGAAGGCAGGATGGTGGAAGAGGTATCTCGCATAAGTATCCCCGCCTACCCAACCGAACCAATCATTTGGAGCTGGATGAGACGGTTCATCTCAACCGCGTATTCCATCGGCAGTTCTTTAACCAGTGGTTCAATAAAGCCCGAGACAACCATGGTGGCAGCTTCCTCATCGCTTAGGCCACGGCTCTTCAGGTAAAACAGCTGCTCCTCGCCAATTTTGCTCACCGAAGCTTCATGCCCGATGGTGACATCCTTGGAGCCGATGTCAATCGTGGGGTAGGTATCCGAGCGCGACTCCGGGCTCAGCAGTAAAGCGTCGCAACTCACGGTGGATTTCACATTTTTTAGCCCACCAGCGACCTTGACCAGGCCCCGATAGGAAGACTGTCCGTCTCCGCGGGATATCGATTTTGAGGTTATCTTGCTGCTGGTGTTGGAGGCAAAATGGACCATCTTGGCTCCAGCATCCTGGATTTGGCCCGCGCCGGCAAAGGCAACCGAAAGCATTTCCCCATGCGCGCCCTCCCCACGCAAGTAACAAGCCGGATACTTCATGGTCACTTTCGACCCCAGATTCGCGTCGACCCATTCCATGGTGCCGTTCTCAAAGACAGACGCGCGCTGGGTGACCAGGTTGAAAACGTTGGTGGACCAATTTTGGATGGTCGTGTACCGTACGCGCGCGTTTTTCTTGACCACGATTTCAATCACACCACTATGGAACGATTCGGACCTGTAAAGCGGAGCGGTGCAACCTTCAACATAGTGGACCTGTGAACCTTCATCCGCGATGATGAGCGACCGTTCAAATTGGCCGATGCTCGCGTTATTGAGTCGGAAGTATGCCTGTAAAGGCAGGTCCACTTTGACGCCCTTGGGGACGTAAACAAACGACCCGCCTGACCAAACCGCGCTGTTCAATGCCGCGAATTTGTTATCCTGGATGGGCACAACCGTGGCAAAATACTCGCGGAAGAGGTCAGGGTATTGTTTCAGTCCGTTTTCAATGCTCAGGAAAATGACGCCCTGCTTTTCGAGGTTTTCCTTGATGCTGTGGTAGACCATCTCCGAGTCGTATTGCGCCCCCACGCCAGAAAGGTATTTCTGCTCAGCTTCAGGGATGCCCAACTTGTCAAACGTCGTTTTAATGGATTCCGGAACATCACCCCAGTTTTTCTGGTCTATCTCGGAAGGCCTGACGTAATAATAAATGTCATCCAGTTTGAGCCCGGATAAATCCGGCCCCCAAGCTGGCATGGGCCGCTGCAGGAAATGCCGGTAAGCTTTCAGGCGGAATTCCAACATCCATTCCGGTTCTTCCTTGAAGTTGGAGATCTGGCGGATAACTTCCTCATCCAGGCCTTTCCTGCTCCTGAATGAGACGCTTTCCTTGTCAACAAAGTCATATTGGGAGCGATCGCCCAGGTTATTGAGTAAATCGTCTTGACCTATCATGAACCAATCCGTCAGGCGTTCTGTGGGCCATCTTCCTGGGGGCCAAATTTCTCACGCACCCAGTCGTAACCGTTTTCCTCAAGTTTGAGCGCGAGATCCGCCTTTCCCGATTCCACGATGACGCCGTTATACATGACATGCACGAAGTCCGGCCTGATGTAGTTAAGCATCCGCTGGTAATGGGTGATGACCAGCACGCCCAGGTTGTCACCAGAAAGCGTGTTCACACCTTCCGAGACAATCCGCAGGGCGTCGATATCCAGCCCGGAATCTGTCTCATCCAGGATGGCAAAGGCCGGCTCCAACATGGCCATTTGCAGAATTTCTGCCCGTTTCTTTTCGCCACCTGAAAAACCCTCGTTCAGGTAACGCGAGGCAAAACTGTAATCCATCTTGAGCAGGTCCATTTTGGCCTTGAGTTGCTTGCGGAAATTGACGATGGAGGTGGCCTTATCCTCTGGGTGCATCGCCTTGTTGCGCGAATTGATGGCCATGCGCAGGAAGTTCGCCAGGGTCACCCCCGGGATGGCTACCGGATATTGAAAGGCCAGAAACAGCCCCCTGTGGGAGCGTTCATCGGTGCTTAGCCCAAGGATGCTCTCGCCATCGATGAGAATATCCCCTGAGGTAATTTGGTACTTTGGATGCCCCATGATGGTATATGCCAGCGTCGATTTGCCGGTGCCATTCGGGCCCATCAGGGCATGGACCTCGCCCTGCTTGATCGTTAGGTCGAATCCCTTGATGATTTCCTTGTCTTCAATCGAGACGTGTAATTGTTTTATTTCAAGTTTCACGTAGTTTCCTCGCAGTGAGAAATCCTGCATTGTCGAAGCAGGATTATAGCAGAAGCGACGTGCAAAGTCAATTTTTTATATAATACGTATATAATTTAACAATCCCAGGTAAATGCACAAATTTGTATTCCTATCATTTATGGGTATACTTATGGGTAGCATTGTGCATTGAGGTACTTTGTCATTCAACCTAGATTGCGTCAGATGACGCAGGATTATAGAAATACGAAGGAGAAAATTATGGCAGAAGAAAAGAAGGGTCTATTTGGCAAGCTGTTTGGCAAGAAGGAATCAGCTGAAGAAATCGCGCAGAAGGCCAAAGCAGAACTCGAGAAGCAACGCGCCGATATGGAAGCACGCGCCGCTGCGGCGAAAAAGGCTGCTGAAGAAAAAGCGAAAGAGGTCGCAGAAGCCGCAAAGAAAGAGGCTGATGAATTAGCCCGCAAGGCCGAGGAAGTCGCCAACCAGAATCGCGAACGTGTTGAACAGGCCGAGAAATACAAGCAGGAAGCTGAAGCCCGCAAAGCCGAGTTTGAAGCCAAACAGAAGGAAGCTGAAGAAGCCGCCCGTAACGCCGTCATCGCCACGCATACCGTCAGTGGTGACGAAACCCTCAGCCACATCGCCCTGCGCTATTATGGGCACGCGACCCCAGCCTACTACACCCTCATCTACGAAAAGAATAAGGATGTCATCGGTCCCAACATGAACATTATCGTTCCTGGCCAGGTCCTCCAAATCCCCGCCCTCCCTGAGGAACTGAAGTAATCAGGGTTTCCATGACTGACTCCCTTGACCTTTCGACCATCTTCAATGAGGTCGCGAAAACCCTGGTTCAAAACCAGGCGGATTTAAACGCGGCCGATACTTACAATCACGACCATGGCACTAACATGGTGCAGACCTTCAAAACGGTTCAGAAGGCGGTCGCGAAACAAAAGGACAAACCAGTTTCAGAACAGCTTGCCTACGCGAGCGAGACACTCAAGAAAAAATCGACCAGTGGCTCAGCACAAATTTACGCGGAAGGCCTGGCAAACGCTGCAACCCAATTCCAGGGCAAGGAGCTCACACGCTCAACCGCCGGGACTCTGATTAATGCGATGATGGGCATGCAGGGGGGATCTTCCTCCCCGACATCCGCCTCCGGGGGTCTTCTCGGGTCCCTTCTGGGCGGTCTGACTGGGGCATCCCAGCCTCAAACCCAAAGTGGCGGAGGGGATTTGTTGGGCAGCTTGCTGGGTGGCCTTACCGGCCAGCAACAGGCACCTCAAACGCAACAATCCTCCGGCGGTGCTGGCGATTTGCTTTCCACCCTCCTGGGCGGGGATCAGCCGTCCAGCTCAGCTCCACAAGGCGGCGCTAGCGATTTGCTTTCCACCCTCTTAGGCGGGCAGCAGCAGTCCAGCTCAGCTCCACAAGGCGGCGCTGGCGATTTACTTTCCACGCTCCTGGGTGGCCAGCAACAGACCAACCAGCCCAGCCAGGGTGGTTCCGGTGACCTGCTCACCTCTCTACTCGGTGGTCTGACAGGTTCGACAGGTTCCTCGCAGCAGGCCGATAATGGCTTGGACCTCGGGGATTTGCTTTCCGCCGGCCTGGCCTACTACTCCGCCAAGCAATCCGGTAGCTCCAACCTGGAGGCCATCATGCAGGCACTTGGCAATGCCAGTCCGCTCGGCAAACGGGATGACCGCAAACAATCCGGCGCATTGGTGATTAATACCATTCTTAGCTTGCTGGGTAAGAAAAAGTAAGCAGGAACATCAAAACACAAAAGACACCCCTGAAAAATCAGGGGTGTCTTTGATTCACCTATGAGCCGGCTGCAATCTGCAGATTAATACGTAACGACCCTGGGCAGGTCCTTGGCTTGCTTTACCCAGTCTTCAACCATCTTGAAGGATGGTGGGCGGCGAACAAGTTTCTTTTCCAGGTTCACTTCCAGGATTTTAGCGTGCAGGTTTTCTGATTTCCGCTTTGAAAGCTCAACCACAGTATCCACACCAGCTTCTTCCAACAGGTCAGAATACTCCGAGCCAATTCCCTTAATCCGGTAAAGATCCGCGTGGTTGACCCACTCAAGAATCTTTCCCTTATCGATGCCGCTCTTTTCAGCAAGGTCAACTCGACCCTTGGGAGTGGCGCCGGCTTTCAATAATGCTTCCACAGTCTTAACGCCAACTTCGACCAGCTTGGCCGCGAATACTGGTCCAATACCTTCAATATCATCAATTCGAGCCATCTTTATCTCCTTTTACTTTGGTTGAAAATTACCATTAGAAATTATAGCATAGAAGAAACAACAGAAAAACTAGATTATTTTATGAATATGATAAAATAATTCTGATTTACACCCTCTAGTAACCTTTTTATAGCCTTGGATGGAATATGAAAAGCACTCGTGAAAACATTCTTTACACGCTTTTGGTAAATTCTGAGAGCACCATCAGTGAACTGGCAGAAATTGTTGGCATCAACGGCATTTCCGTCCGGCATCATCTCATCAACCTCCAAAATGAAGGCCTGATTGAATCTGAGGAAGAAAGACACGGCGTTGGACGACCGCGATTCGTCTATCGGCTGACCGAGAAGGGCTTGGAAAAATTCCCAACCAATTACCTGCGGCTCACCAACCAAATTATCTCGGCGATGAAAGTGACCATCTCGCGGGACATCGTGGCGAACATGTTCAGGCAGATTGGGGAAGATTTGGCCAAGGAAATCCACCTGGATACGGATCATTTCTCAACGCCCGAGCAAATAAAAGCACTGAGCGCGCGCATGGTTAACCAGGGCTACCGCCTGACCTGCGAACACGACGGTGAAAATTACCGGTTGATTAACCACAATTGCCCTTACCACCAGGTATCCGCTGAACATCCCGAAGTCTGCCTGATTGATGAATCCATGTTCTCAGCAATATTGAAAAGGGAAATTTGGCATAGTCAGTGTATCAGCCGCGGAGACCAGTACTGCAGCTTTATTATCAGAGGGTAATGATGTCTGAAAATGAAGAACCTGTGATTCCCCAGTGGGAAATAAATAATACGCACCCAAATTACTGGATGGACCTTGAAGAAGGGCTTTCGGGCATCCTTGACCCGGAATTGGGCTATTCCGTGCTCCAACTTGGGCTCATCCGGGATATCAAGTTGGACGAAAACAGTGCGAAAGTGCTCATGATTCTGACCACCCCATACTGTCCGTATGGTCCTTCCCTTTTGGAAGCGACCCGCGCGAAGGTTGAACGCATCCTGGGGGTACCCACCACCATCGAATACGGCAGCCAAATGTGGGATCCAACGCTGATGGACCCTGACCTCCGGGAAGACGAGTGGGGTTTCTGATTTCTTGCTACCCTGCAAAAAGAACAACTTTCAACAGGGAAATTAACCAGCCTAATAAACCAAAGATGCGACCAGCCTGGCGAAAGACGCCGCCACGGTGGCGATTACCAATGACAACCCCATGATGGCCCACATTGACCTCTGACCCAATTCCTTGCGGATGACCGCCAGCGTGGCCAGGCAGGGCATGTAAAAAATCACGAAAATCGTGTACGTAACCATTTGCACGGGATTCAGAAGCGCCCCGAAATTCATGCTTCCCAGTACCTGGCCTAACATAACCAGCGAAAGTTCTTTCCGTAATACACCAAAAACGATTGTGATGCCAACGGATTTTGGAATCCCCAACAACCAGGTAAGCGGTTGTAGAATCGCGTTAACGTATTGGCTGAGGTTGAAAGAGTTCAAAACGGAGAGTATCAGGGAGCCAACAATCAGGATTGGCCAGGCTTCCACGATAAATTCTTTGATTCTGAACCAGCTTTTCTGCAAAACAGCCTTAAGCGTGGGCGCGCGGTAAGGTGGCACTTCCAGAATTAATCCAGGGCTATCCTCAGGCAGCAGAGACGACAGCAGTTTGCCTGCCAAGGCAATGACAATCAGAACAAACAAGTACGTCAGGAGCGCGACCACCGGTCCAAGGTAGAAAGCCACCAGGCCAAAAACCACCGCGAGGCGTGCCGCGCAAGGCACCAAGGTGGAAAGCGCGCCGGCAATAAAGCGTTCTTTTTTGTCCTCCAGCGTTCGCGTCGCCATGATGGACGGGACGTTGCATCCAAAGCCCAGGATGAAGGGCACAATCGCGGCGCCATGCAAGCCAATGCGATGCATGAACGCATCCATCAGAAACGCGATACGTGGCAAGTACCCGATATCTTCAAGCAAACTAAGCCCTACCAAAAAAGGCAGAAGATAAGGTAATACGATACCCAAACCACCGGAGATGCCCTGGACCAGACCGACTGCCATATTGGCCAATAATGTACCCGTCCCTACCCGCGCCACAATCCAGGCTTCCAGCTGGCTGAATATCGCCATGAGGGGGTGCTCAATCCACCCCCCAAATTGAAACACCGCCTGGAAGAATATGTAGAGCGTCAGCAATAAGAAAACATAACCCAATACCGGGTGTAAAAGGTAATTGTCAAGCCTATCCCGCAAGGTGAATTGGCGGGGTCCCTGCAAAATCACTCTCGAAGCTATCGCGCTGGCTGTTGCGTGGCGCTCCAGCTTGATTTGTTCTTCCAGCCCCTCAGCGTCCGGAAATCCTCGCGCCAGGGTTTGGATTGTTTCCAAAACCTCAGGCTGCTGTGTCGCAATGAGGTCAAACGCTGCTTTCTCACCCTCCAGCGCCTTGATGCCCAACGCTTCAGCCGGCATCGACATCCCCACACCTCCCAGCGCTTCCTTTACCACGCTAATTTGCGCTTCAATCGGCTGAGAAAACGAAAGCCTGGTTGGAGACTGGTGGGACTTGGCGGTTTTTAGGGCGGTCAAAAAGACCTCTTTCACCCCCCTGCCGAGCCGCGCTATCATCGGCACCACCGGCATTCCGAGCGTTTTTGAGAGGGAATTGATGTCCACCCTCATCCCCAGATGGTCCGCTTCATCAATCATGTTGAGCACGCAAATCATCGGGCGCTGTAATTCCATCAGTTCCACGGTGAGTGCCAGGCCAAGCTCCAGGTGCGAGGCGTCCAAAACGTTGATGATGCAGTCAAAATCGTGCGCGGCCAGGTAGGTGAAAACTTCTTTTTCAGCGAGGTTACTACCTGAAAGGCTATAGGTACCCGGCAAATCCACCAGGCTCACCACGTCCCCAGCCAGGCGCACCCGGCTCTCTGTAAACGTCACAGTGGTGCCTGAGAAATTTCCTGTCTCGGCCTTGTACCCGCACACCTGGTTAAATACGGTACTTTTTCCGCAATTTGGCTGCCCGACCAGTACAAATCTCATGCGATTATCTCCACTTCGATTTTGCTGGCAAGTTTTCGCCCAATAGCCACTTCACGCCCACCCGCACAAACCAGGATGGGACCACCCAACGGAGCCCGGCGCAGGCAGACTAACTCAACACCTTCAAACACGGAGAGTTGGCTCAGTTTGTTTTTTACCGATTTGTTGGTAGTGATTTTGACCACGCGAACTTTAGTATTCTCTTGGATTTTATCCAGGGACATAACAGATCCTTGACAACAATTTTCTAAGTTTGTGCATTATAGCCCATCAGGTAAAGTTGGCCTCCAAGGTTGTCGAATCTCAAATCAATCATGGGTGACATTCAACTTGCGTTGATGTAATGAAAATCCCGGATTACTGACCCCCAATATTTTTAAAGTACTGTATAATCATCTCGGTTAACAAGTTGTGCCCCAAGTGTTGTGCTCAACCTGAATGTTTACTTTTGTACTTAGAGAAGGAGAAAAATGGACAAGTACGAATGCATCGCGTGTGGATATATTTATGATCCCGAAATTGGTGACCCTGAAGCTGGCATCGCCCCAGGCACCCCCTTTGAAGATTTGCCGGAAGACTGGGTTTGCCCCGATTGCGGCGTAGGCAAGGATCAATTCGAGAAGATTAGCTAAACCTTTCAAACACCCTGAGCGGCCAATGGCCGCTCTTTTTTTTGCCTTAATTCAGCCGCAATTAACTCATTGTTAATTTGACATATTTGGAAGTATAATAAAGCCACTATACCCGTTCAGATTGGAGGAAAAATGGCAAGTGTAACGTACGATCATGTTTGGAAAAAGTATGGGGACGTCGTTGCTGTGCAAGATCTTAATCTTGCAATCAACGACAAAGAATTCCTTGTCCTGGTTGGACCCTCGGGCTGTGGTAAGACCACGGCGTTGCGGTGCCTGGCCGGCTTGGAAGAAATTACTGAAGGCCGTGTTTTAATTGGGGATCAGGTGGTTAATGATGTCGCGCCGAAAGACCGTGATATCGCCATGGTATTCCAGAGCTACGCGCTTTATCCGCATATGACCGTGTATGACAACATGGCCTTTGGCTTAAAGCTGCGCAAGATGTCCAAAGAAGACATCGACCGCCGCGTCATGGAATCAGCCAAGACCCTGGGCATCGAAGGTTTTCTCAAGCGTCGTCCCAAGGAACTCTCAGGCGGTCAGCGCCAGCGTGTTGCTGTTGGCCGGGCCATCGTTCGCGAGCCAAAAGTTTTCCTCTTCGACGAGCCGCTCTCCAACCTGGACGCCAAGCTCCGTGTTCAAACCCGTGCCGAGCTGACCAAGCTCCATCAACGCCTGCAGACCACCTTCATCTACGTAACCCACGATCAGACCGAAGCCATGACCATGGCGACGCGCATCGCAGTGATGAGCAAGGCCAAGCTGCAGCAACTGGATACACCCCAGATGCTCTATGACCATCCCGCGAATATGTTCGTGGCCGGCTTCATCGGATCCCCCGCGATGAACTTCTTCAAAGGCAAGCTCCGCAGCGATAACGGCCGCTACATCGTGGACCTCGGTTCCTTCGCTGTCCCGATCCCTGATAAGGATAAGGAACATTATCAGCCGGTGCTGGATAAAGATATCATCTTTGGTATCCGCCCTGAAGACATCCACACGCCCGAATTCGCCCCGCCAGGGATTGTTGCCGAGCCTGTTGATGTGAAGGTTGATGTGACCGAGCTCATGGGTAACGAAATCTTCCTGTACCTGGTTAGTGGGCAGCATAACTTCATCGCCCGCGTTGACCCCCGCACCCAGGTTAAGTTTGGGGATGAGACCAAGGTCGTCTTCAATATGGAAAATTACCATATCTTCGACCCAAGCCTCGATCCCGAGAACCCGCCTGTTGTGTAACACAAACGTCCGTATTAAAAGAGACTGCCTTTTGGGCAGTCTCTTTTCTTTTTTCTGATAATTACGAATATCAGGCCGGCTGGACTGGCTGGGGAGGGCTCAGGCGTTTGCGCTTCCGCGTGAGGCCAATCAGCACAATCGCGATGACCAGTGCGAACCCCAGCACGAGGATGAACGCATCCCGCCAGAAAACCAGGGGAAAGAGGCGAATAAGCGTGTCTGTCGGGAAAAACAGCCAGGAACCCTCAGAAAAGAAGAGCCGATGGAATCGGTCGAAGAGCGTGTCGAAGTTGAGGGAGAGCAACCCCAACACGACCACCATCAAGCCGAGCGTCAGCCACGCGCCAGCATTCAACGCCTTTCTGAGTGGCTGCCACTTCTTTACGACCAGAATCCAAGTCGCCGCGGCCAACACAAACCCCATGGCCCCGTACCAAACAGTGGAAGCTGTTTTGACCACCTGTTTGACATCTTCCATGTGCCCCAGCTCTGAGGGATTGAAGAGTGGTTGTCCATCCGTGGTCTGTAAATCGCCAAGGTAATTTATGCCCTGGTTGTTGACCAGGTAGGTGATGGCGTAGGTGGCCCACTTAAGCCGTTCCTCGTGGCTGAAACCATAAGCATCCTCGGGGAAACTTGCCCGCCGATATTCGCCCGCGGCAAAAGCTGGCGTCATGATCGCGCGCACCCCACCCATCAGGATGATGAAAGGTAAAAGAATGGCAATGAGGATTGGGAGTACCTTATTTACGAAATAATTCATGGGATTTTCTCCAGTTCTTCTCCAACCAGGTAGTCGAGTACCAGGCGGTTGGTCATAGCTTCTATTGGAGCACGGTCATCCGTGAAAACAATGCCAGTGGTGTTGATTTCTTCCCGGCCGGGAAGCGTCATTTGCAGCGCGTGGTCAAAGAAGCTCCCGGGTTGGGCGCTGTGTATCCGCTGGTACGCGTTTTCAACATTGACCCAACCTGCACTTTTGTCCATGCAGGCGAATAATATCGAGTTATATGAATCCGGCAGATCCATGCTGAAAACGACGGGAAATACTCCCGCGAGTGTTGAGGCAATGCCATCCACCAACGATCGATTGGTTGGGCTTCGGCCAACATTGATTGCCACAACCCCACCCGCGTTCAGCTTGTCCCGCAGGATTTCAAAGAATTCCTGGGTGACCATGTGAGGCGGGATGTATGGCGCCTGGTAGGCATCCACGCTAATCAGGTCAAAATTCCCAGCGCTATGCGCGATCCCCCACCGCGCGTCCTCGACATGCACATCCAAATTTGGCAGTTGCATGCCGAAAAATTGTTCACCTACGCGCACAATTTCCGGGTCAATTTCATACCCTTCCACCCTCGCTTCTGGATACGCTACGCTCGCCTGCCGCGCGGTGGTTCCGCCGGCCAGCCCCAGGATGGCAATCCGTTTCACGTCGGATTGTGGGTTTTCGCCTGGGTTGAAAAATGGCGCCACCAACATCTGGTCCCATGGCCCCCCATAGAAGATCTGGGTTGGGTGATAAATGGAATGAACACCCTGTCCCTCGTTGAGCCTTAAGAAGCGAAACCCGTCCAGCTCAAGCACCTGGATGTAGTTGTACGCGGATTCATCCTCGAAAATTTGCCCGGAAGTGTGCTTGATAGCCACGCTTTTGCCAAGCACAGCCAGGATGAGGACAGCCATGGTGCCGGCCAGCGCGGCCCAAAACCAACCTTTTCGCTTGGCCAGGAACAATCCCGGTAGTGAAATGAGAAACAGGACCAGGCTGGTGATGAGAAAGGTGCGGTAAGTCCCTAACGCGGGGATGGCAACCAACACGGTCAAAAATGTGCCCACAAAGGAACCCAACGTGGAAATCGCAGAAACCTTGCCAGCCACGTTTCCCGCCCTGGAGGTGTCTTTGATGAGCAACCTCAAGGCAAATGGAGTTACCATGCCTAAAAGCGTGACCGGGATGCTGAAAAGAATCAGTACCGCGAGGAAGGAACCTGCCAACACAGGCAGGTTGAGGGCGTCAAACGCGTCCGCGGAGAGACCCAGAACAGGTTGGGAAATGATTGGAATCAGCGCCGTGGTCGCTCCAGCCAGGGCGATGATGGTAAAAAACACACCGTTGTCAGGGTTGCGGTCGGCCCATTTTCCTCCCAGCCAGTTGCCAGCGGTTAGGTAAACCAAAACAAGCCCGATAATCACCGCCCAGACGATATTGCTGGTGCCAAACACGTTTCCCAACAGCCGTGAGGCCCCAAACTCCACGGCCATGGTGGATAGGCCGGCCAGGAATAGGGTCAGATACATCATCGGTTGCGGAAAAGGCATGCTATTGGCCTCGGAATTTGTTTGAGGGTGTATGGTTTCCATCACGGCCTAATTATAACGGCGGGCGAAATAACCATGGTATTTCCCAGCGCCTGGAAAAAAAGAAATACTCCCTTGGGAGTATTTCAAAGCTGGGGGCAAAGGAGTCGAACCTCTACATACAGATTCAGAGTCTGCTGTCCTGCCATTAGACGAGCCCCCACTGAACAAAAACACATTTTACCAAAAAGCATATCGAACCGCAAGGGCTGGTTTCCTTTCCCGGGTAGGGCTCGGAAGTTGGTGAAGCATGGTAGCCACTGCCGCGCCAAACACCCTGGCTTGGCTTGCTTGCCGGAAAACTGTGTAGGCCTAAGGATTCTTCTTATTGAGCTCGCTGTGCATGCGAATGTTTTCCACAAACCCAATGCCCATCAACATGGAAACCAGGGAACTGCCGCCATAACTGATAAATGGCAGCGTCAACCCAGTCACAGGTAACAACCGCAGGTTCACCCCCACGTTGACGATGGTTTGGAATCCAATTAGCACACCAAATCCATACGCCAGCAGCGCTCCATATGCATCTGGCGCATTTTTAGCCACCACAAAACAGCGAATGACCACGAAAAGCAGCAAACCCAAAACAATCACGGTTCCGACGAAGCCAAATTCATGCGCCAGGACTGAAAAGATGAAGTCATTGTGCCGGATTTTGAGGAACCTGAGTTGGACTTGGGAGCCCTGGCCGTAGCCTTTTCCAAACCAGCCACCAGAACCAATGCTAATCAACGCCTGGTCCACGTTATAGGTGTCTCCATAGCGCGCGTCTTCCGCTGGACTTATAAATGTTTGGATGCGTGCTTTTTGGTAATCCGCCAGATAAGGGAAATCCAACGCATAGGAGATTAGCAGGAAAAGCACCACGAACCCCACCGCGATGAGGATATTCTTGGCCTTCATGCCACTAATCCACAACATCGAGGCCCAAACCACCAGGATGACGATGCTGGTGCTAAGGTTGGGTTGCAGCAATATCCAAATGACCACCCCACCGGTGAGAATCAAGCTTCTGAGGATGGTCATCCAGCTGTTAATGGTGGTGATGTTCTTCGCAAAAAAACGGGCCAGGGCCATGATGATGACCAGCTTTGCCAATTCTGCCGGCTGCACTACCACAAGCCCAACTTCCAACCAGCGTTGCGCCCCAAAGTTGGCCACCCCGCTAATAAACACGAAGATGAGGAATGCCATGGTAATGTAATACAGCGGCATCGTCACGGAGGTCCAGACGTGGTAATCGACCGCCGCGACCAGAAAAAGGATTGCCAGCCCAATCAGCATAAAGGTCGTTTGACGGTTCGGATGATCCGCCAGGGTCTCGTTGCCAGCAATGGCCGAGGCAATCAATGCCACGCCAAAAATGGATAAGAACAGCACGGCAGCGAAAAGCACGAAATCAAACTTGCGCCAGGTTTCTCGCGCGCTCATGCCAACCAACCTCTTTTGGAGCTGACTTCCAAAACCTGGATTTTCTCGTTGACCTTACGTATCTCCAAACACGCGCGCTTTTGCAGTTTCCTCGGTATTTCTACTTCCTCTTCCCCTAAAAAGATGCTGGCGCCCGCATATCGCAACACACGCAGCGACGAAGTGAGCGGATTGCTCATGCCTGCGTGTATGCTGCCTGCAGCATCGCCCCAAACCAGGATGGAGCCGCCGGCTTTTACCACACAGGTTTCCGGGATGTTGCCGATAATGACCACATCCCAATCCGTTTCCAACAACTCTGCAGGTAGAAGGTCCCGGTCAAGCCACACTGGACTTGGCCGGGGAGTTTCCGCCACTTCTTCGGTCACTTGTGATCTGAGCGTCGTGGGGATGTCATACCCTCTAGCCGAGGCGATGGTGGTGGGTGAGGCGCTCAAAACTGCCCAAAGGCACACGCCTTCATCCGACAGCTTGCCCATCAGGGTCATCAGCTGCTCCTCCGTCCAGTCGGTCTCGCCAACATCCAGGGCAATCCGGCCACCCTTAAAGAAGCGTTCCTGGGTCTGGATGCGGGAAATGACCATGTCGCGCTGCCTGTGCCAACTCAGGGACGGCAAACTTATCAGGATTCCACCCTTCAATCCCTTTATCACCATCCCATCAGCCTGTTTGGAAGCCAATTTACTCCCCTGACATCGAAACTTGCAGGTTGGCGTCGATTTCCTTCAGCGCGAAGTAGGTATC
>JAKOSR010000004.1 GCA_029777225.1 Chloroflexota bacterium | reverse complement strand
TCATCACTCGCACCTTGCAGGCGATGCTCCCTGTTGGCAAGCGTCTGCCCGTGACGCACAAGGATTAATCGCAGGTGGTCAGGCAGTGGAGGGTCACCCAGGCGAGGGTCAGTCGCGGTAAGTGTCAACTAAAAGCCCTCCTTCAACTTCGCGTCCATTTCTTCAAAAATGGCCGAGATAACGGTTTCCACCACACCAGGGCGGGCGCCGAACATCAGTTTTTGGCCCACCGCGTTGAGGGGGTATCCATAGATTTTCACAGCAATCGGGCCAGGCTCGCTCACGGTAAAGGAGAATTCCAGTTGACTGCGATCACCCAGCACCTTGCCCTGGAGTTTTTTGTCCATCAAGGCTTTCATTTGCTTATGCTCGGGATCGTGCACGGCAATCTTGCCGCCCAGCTTCTTCACCGTCAGGTAGGCGGATTTGTACACGTTTTCAAACGTGTCGTTAAATTCCTTGGTTTTGGTCAATTCGAATGGCATTTCAACCTCCCCTGGTTGTTGTTGGTAAGTTTGGTTTGGTAGGCTTTTTTTGCAGACCCAGGATGATACCAACCAGGGCGCCTATCGAGGTGGTAAACACGATGACAGACGCTTTGCCACCCCAAATCTCAATTTGCTTGCGAAATTCCAGCGCCATGAGGAAAGTACCATAGAGGAGGAACATCTTGAGTAAATCCAGCAGAAAAGCTTTAATCCCTGGTTTGCTTTTAATGGAGCGGATAATCACTGTCACCAGGGCGGCAATGAAGCTCCAAATCAACACTCTCACGTACTCGGGTTCACTGACAGCCCCCCTATATGTGATACCGTAATAAAGCCCCAATCCCGCCCCTATCAGCAGATAGGTCATGTTCAGGCGGTAGGATGGGGTTTGGTTTTGAGGATTGGTCATTCTTCTTCCTCAACCGGCTTGTTCAGGTGGTCAACAATGACCTGGGCATCGGTGGTATGGGCCAACATCTCGGCGATGGATTCGTCCTCGACCACTTCAGCGAGGTTTTGTAAAACCTTGATATGCTCATCGCCCACGGCCGCGATGCCGACAACCAGGTATGCGATATTGCCTTCTTCCCATTCCACGCCCTCAGGCACCTGCAGCACGGAAATCCCCGTCCGGTTAACCAGCTGCAAATCGCCAAATTCTCCATGCGGGATGGATACACCGTTGCCAATAAATGTGGACATGGTGAGCTCACGGGCCAACATGCCCTTCACATAATCCTTCTCCACACACCCTGCGCGGACCAACCGTTCACCAGCGCGGGTGATGGCTTCTTCCTTGGAAGAAACGTGCGCTTGTACTTCCACAGTTTCCAGAGACAAAATATCAGCCATGAGTAACCTCTTTTAATGGGATAAACGAATAATAAGTCATAGCCACCGCCAGGCAGGGTAAAAAAAACCCTCTGGATGGTAGTGGCTCAGGGGGTAGCGATTCGGTGGAATCACTCAGAAATTTCGGTGCCTTCTTTAAAAGCGGTAATGATTTTGTCAAAAACCGGGTCATTAAAGAAGAAGTTGAAACCAACCACCACCGCATCGGGTGCTTTGGCCTTAACAGATTTCTTGATGCCATTATGGCAAATAATCAGCTTGGCGTCGTGGGGGACCACATTCACAGCCTTGTGTACCACGTTCACATTGCTGATGTTGGCTGCCTTCATTTTCTTTTTGAGCGAGTTAACGCTCATCAGGCTGGAGCCAATGCCGGCTTCGCAGGCAAAAATGATGGTGGTGACGTCCGAAGCTTTGATCGATGTTGGCATAATACATTTCCTTTCTTAGAAAAGGAGGGTCTTGTCAGTCCTGACCAAGACCCTCCAAGCCCTTACGGTTTAGAGACCAGGAACAGATTCGAGCTCTTCTTCCTCGAGCTCTTCGGTAACTTCCTTAACCGGGAAGCGCTTCAACAGCAGCCAGCCAGCGACAGGATAATTCACTCGACAAACGCATCTCCCTGGAATCCATTCCAGGGAGATGCTGATAAATGACAGTAACACCTGGAGGCGGCATGATATACACCATTACCCTAAACCCAGCCGTGGACCGTGAGCTGACCGTCCCGGAGATTATTTATGACGCTGTGTTGCGTGCGACAGAAGCCCGGGTGGACTTCGGCGGGAAGGGATTCAACGTCTCACGGATTCTGATGGGCCTGGGCGTCAGGAGCACGGCCATGGGATTCATGGGCGGGAGAGCCGGCGAACTTTTGCGGGACGGGCTCGAGGGCCTGGGCATTTTGACCGATTTCGTCTGGGTAGCGGGGGAGACGCGCACCAATGTCAGCATCGTCACGCAGAACAACGAAAAATACATCAAGGTCAACGAGCAGGGTCCGTTGGTGGATAAGGAAAAACAGCAGGAGCTGCTGGATAGGATTGATGCGGTCGCTCAACCAGGGGATTGGTGGGTTTTGGCGGGCAGCCTGCCTCCGGGCGTGGACGCGGGTTATTATGCTGAGCTCACCCGCGTCATCAACCAGCATGCGGGCAAGGTCATCCTGGATACCAGCGGCAAAGCTTTGGGGTCAGGCCTGGTGGAAAAACCGTTCCTGGTAAAACCCAACGCGGAAGAAGCCCACCAGGTGACCGGACTGCCGGTGGAAACTATTGAGGACATCAAGGCTGTGGCCCAGGAATTGCGCGCGAGAGGCACCGAAAATATCGTGATATCCATGGGCAAAAAGGGTGCCTTGCTGCAGACCACAGAAGGCACATGGATGACCCACAGCCCGAAGATTAAGGAAATGAACCCCATCGGGGCCGGCGATTCCATGGTTGGCGGGCTGGTTTACGGATTAAGCCTGGGAAAATCCTTAAAGGAGGCGCTGGGTTGGGGGGTGGCCAGCGGCGCGGCCACGGCTAGCCTGCCAGGTACGCAGGTGGGCAGCCTGGCGCTAATCCAGTCGCTGCTTGACCAGGTTGTCTTTGAAAAACTGTAATCCCAATAACAGGATTAATTTACCAACCTCGTGCTCAGAACGAAGCCCCGCAAATGCGGGGTTTTGCTAATATTGAGAATGTTTGAACGTGGAACAGGGTGGCAGGCGTGGCCTAAAGCACGCTAATCAGGCGGACGTCAATGCGCGGCAGCATGGCTGAAATGTCTTCCCGTGTGACAGGTTGGTTCGTGTCGTGCGAGAGCCACACGGTACCGAAGCCGGCAGCCCAACGCAAAGTTTCCGTGAGGGGTAATTTCTTTTCAAAACCGTGCACCAGGCCGGCCAGCAGGGCATCCCCGGCGCCCATCAGATTGCGGGGTTCCACCTTTGGCGCGGTGGAAATAACCATTTCCTTTTGGGAGGCGAGGATGAAATTTTGCTCGCTGTATGGGAAGCAAACATGCGGGACGCGCTGGCGTAAAAAGCTGAGGGCTGCGCGTTTGGCGTCGTCCAGGTGCCGGATGGGATGGCCGGCGAGATGCTGGGAGTCTTCCTCGTTCAGGCGCAGCAGGAAAGGGTTTTCCTGCATCCCCAGGCGCAAGGGTTCGTCGTTGGCGTTAAAGAACACGCGCGCGCCGGCCTGGTTCAGGATGCGGATGAGTCGTGCGTAGAAATCATCCGGGACGTCCTGCGGCAAGCTGCCCGAGGCAACCCACACATCATCGGCCTTCGCGTAAGCGCTGGCCTTGTCCAGCAGGGCCTGGATGGCTTCCGGGGGGATATGCGGGCCGGGTTCGTTCAGCCGGATGTACCATTCACCGCCGGCCTCCCGCGCGACCGTGTTGGTGCGGGTCTCTTCCTCCACCCAGTTGAAGTCGGTCTGGATGCCAAGCTTGTTGAGCCCCTGCTCCACCATGCGGCCGGTGCCCCCGCCAACCCAGGCCAGGGCCAGCGAGTCGTAGCCGATAATGCGCAGGGCGCGGGAGACGTTAAAACCCTTGCCGCCCCAATCGATATGGGCTTTATCAGTGCGCAGCACTTCATTGAAGCGCAGTTTTTCAATCTGCAGAGTGCGGTCAACACTTGGGTTTGGGGTGAGCGTGATGATCATTAATTCAATTGTACCCTCTGAAAGGCCTCGATTGAGGGATTAGGTGCTAAATGAACACGCTTCAGGCGGAAAGATGGGCAGGGAGCAGGGTGAAGAAAGCCAGCAAAAACAGGCAAAACGCGATGATAAGCAGGAACAGGCGCTGAAGCGCGGTACGCGTCACCTGGCGTGCACGCCAGATAGACTGGGCCAGCAGTGCGGAGAATAGCGCGGGGAGTATGAGGACGAGGTAGGAAGGCCGGAAGAGGCGCAGCAGAAACACATCCGCGAGGGGCAGAAGGGCTGAAAAGATACACATGGCCGTCAGCACATTGCCCAGGGGAGAGGCAAAAAAGCTCGACTGGGATTGGGTGGATGATTTCTCGAGCTTCCAAAGGACCGCGAAGTTGAACAGGAGCGGCCAAAGGCAGGCAAACACATGCAACGCCTGGCGGGGCATGGGGGAACCGGCATACCATACCGGGATGAAAACACAAACCAGGCACCAAAACGTTGCCACCACCACGCGATAGAAAAGCACATGAGGGAGGCGCTCTGACTGTGTGGTTTCCACGGGGCGATTACCCGAGCGATGAGTGACGAACAGAAGCACGAACGAGGCGAGGATAATGGAAAGCACCAGGAAACTGGCCCGTTGCCAGACCAGCATGCCGGCCAGAGCGACCGCGCTGAGCAGCATGAGCCAGCGGGAGAGCTTCTGGTAGCGCAGGATGGCCAGCTCCTCCGTGACGTAGCGTTCGCGGTCGCGCGGCCAATCGACCAGATTGTCGAGGCTATAAGAAAGGTACGTGGCAAAGAAAACCAAGATGGCCGGTCCCACCAACGCCCGGCCGAATAGCATGAGGCTGGCAAGCAGGGTCAGCAAGGCGGCCAGCACTACAAGCAACACATTGCTGTAATAAAGCAGCGAGGAGCGATTGGGTGTGGGCTGGGTGGGCGCTGACACGCAGCGATTATAACACGCGCGATATGCCGCCCCCGCGGCCAGGCCTTTGGGGACCGGGGACGATCTTCTCCGATGGACGAGGTGCGTTGGCACAATCATTGCACTCAATCTATCGAATAACAGGCCGAGGGAGCACAGAAAGCATGCTGGAAGAAAGTAAACCACTAAAAGTAGCCCTGTTCGTAGGATTAATCACCATCAATGTCATCATCCTGGCAGTGCTTTTTGGAGTGCGGCTGCCCCTTTTACGGCAGGCCACTGCCTCCGCGCCGGCTGCCAAGTCCCTTCCTGGAAATACGTTGTTCATGCCACTGGTGGTCCGCTTTGACCCCGTGGGTGTGGCTGATAACTCCAGCTGGTACATCGAAAAAGACGGCGGGGATATCCTCCACATCGTCGGTGAAGTGGTGAACCATACCACCGGGCCTGTCAGTATGGTGCAGGTGCAGGCTGACCTCCTGGCGTTTCGGAGCGGTGAGTCTTTGGGCAAGCTGCAGGGTGAACCATTCCAGTCCGTCATCCCGGCCGGCGGAAAGGCTTGCTTTAACCTTCACGTGCCCAAGCCCAAGAACTACGGCACTTACCAATTGAGCGTGCTTTCCTACCAACCCGCTCAGGAAGCGTTCAACGGGACGGTCTGGGCGACCAACGCGCAATACGACAACCGCAATGCCTGGTATGAGATTAACGGGGTCTTCAATGCTGCCACCGCGGGGCAGGCCGGGGATGTGCTGGTTATCGGCACCTTGTACGAGCTGGGCGACCTGGTGGTCGGTTGCGACCAGACCTTTGTGAACATACCGGATGAGGAAGCGAGCCAGCCCGGCACGTTTTCGCTCATCATGATGGACCGGGACTTCAGCCGGGTGAACCGGTACGAGGTACAGGCCTCATTGCTCCAGCGTTAGCGCAAGCCTCAGCGTATCCACAAACGATTGATAGGGGGCTTTCTGGCAGCCAGGTGACTGCAGTACGCGCTTGGCCTTGCCGGCCATACGTAGGTTTCAAGAGACCGTTCATTTTCGTTGTGCATCAGCCTTGACAGGCTAGAAAAAACACGTATAGTTAAGCGCTGTTAAATATTAAGAAAGGTTAAGTATGGCACAAGAGATATCGGATCTGATGTTTGAATGGGCGGATAAAGCCATGCGGCGGTCCATGCGCAAGATGTTTGAATACAACCAGGCGCACGGTTATTCCTTCACCGTGGTGAACTCGCTGCGTGTCATCTCCAAGGAAAAGGAGGTCACCAACAATGACCTCTCGAGGCGGTTGGGGGTGAGCATGCCGGCAGCGTCCCAATTGGTGGACCGCCTGGTGGAGATGGGGCTGGTGGAGCGGGAAGACAACCCGGCAGACCGGCGCAGCAAGTACCTGACACTGACCGCGCAAGGACGGCAAACCCTGGATGATATGGACAAGGCGACCCACAGCTGGATCCCGACCCTTGTTTCCATGCTTTCCGAAGAAGAAATCAAGATTATCAAACCCTCCCTGCGGTTGATTGTTAGCAAAATCAACCAACTCTAAACCCAGGGATAACGGACGGAAAATATGCGCAGAATAATGAAATATATCAAACCTTTTTGGGGGCTCATCGTCCTGGACCTGATTATGGTCTCCATCATGGCCTACGCCAACCTGTCACTGCCGGAATACCTTTCCCGGATTGTGAATGTTGGCATCCAACAAAACGGGATTGAAAAGACCGTCCCGGAAGCCGTGCGAGCGTCCTTCATGGATAAACTGGCCGTGTTCCAGTCGCCTGAAGAGCACACCGCGGTGCTGGCAGGTTACCACCTCGTGGAACCCGGCAGCGCCGAGGCGGTGGGGCTGGTGAGCACTTACCCAACGCTTGAGCAGGAACCCATCTACGTCTTGAACGCGTTGACCTCGCAGGATGACCAGGCCTTTGCGGACTTGATGTCCAGGCCGATGGTGTTGGTCCAGGGTGTGAGCTTGTTGCAAAACAACCCTGAGCAGGCCAAGGCCATCTTTGGCAACAACATGCCATTTGACATTTCCAAGCTACCCGCGGGGATGGACCTTTTCACGCTCATCCAACAACTTCCGCAAGACCAGAGGGATGCCTTCAAAACCCAGGTTGGCACCTACCTGAACTCGCTCCAGGGCAGCATCCTCAAGCAGGTGGTCATCCAGGCTGTCAGCGCGGAGTACAAGGCGCTGGGCATGAGCATTGAAAAAGTTCAGACCAACTTTATCCTGCGCATTGGCGCCCTGATGTTGCTGGTCTCCCTGATTTCAGTGATTACCTCCCTGACCGTCAGCTTTTTGGCCTCGCGCACTTCGGCCGGCGTGGCCCGGGATCTGCGTTCCGCGGTATTCCAGAAGGTGACCAGCTTCTCCTCGGCGGAGTTTGAAAACTTCTCCACGGCCTCCCTGATAACGCGCTCCACCAACGATGTCACCCAGGTGCAACAACTGGTATTCATGATTATGCGGATGGCGTTCACCGCCCCGCTTATCGCGACCATCGGCATCATCCGGGCGTTGGATAAGAGCCCGAACATGTGGTGGCTCATTGCGCTGGCTGTGGCGGTCATCATTGTTGTCATTTCCATTCTCTTGGTGACGGTGATGCCAAAGTTTAAAATCATGCAGACCCTGATTGACAAAATCAACCTGGTGTTGCGCGAAAATCTTTCAGGCATCATGGTCGTACGCGCCTTCAACAAGCAGGAATTCGAGGAAAATCGTTTCGATGTTGCCAACCAGAACCTGACCAACAACATGCGTTTCGTTGGCCGCGCGATGGTCTTCCTCTTCCCAATCATCAACCTCATCTTCTCGGGCCTGTCGATTGCCATCATTTGGGTTGGCGCGCATGAGGTGGCCCAATCCGCCCTGCAGGTGGGCGACCTGATTGCCTTCATGCAGTATTCCATGCAAATTGTGATGGCCTTCATCAACCTTTCCATCCTGTTTGTATTCCTGCCCCGCGCGGCTGTCTCTGGAGCCCGCATCGCGGACGTGCTTGAGACGCCCCTGCTGATTAAAGACCCGGCCGAGCCCAAGACGCTGCCAGAACCGGTGAAGGGCGTGGTTCACTTTGAGGATGTGGATTTTCGTTACCCGGACGCGGAGGCCGATGTGTTGCATGACATCACGTTCACGGCCAACCCCGGCCAGGTGACCTCCATCATTGGGTCCACCGGCTGTGGCAAGTCCACCCTGGTGAACCTCATCCCCCGTTTTTATGAGGTCTCCAAGGGCCGCATCACGCTGGACGGGGTGGATATTCGTGATATCACACAACAGGAACTGCGCGACGAAATTGGTTACACCGCGCAACGGGGTATCCTTTTCAGCGGCACAATCGCTTCGAACATGCAATTGGCAAAAGCGGACGCCAGCCTGGAAGAGATGAACGAAGCCTTAAGAATTGCCCAGGCCAGTGATTTTGTGCTTGAAGACCCCAACGGCGTTGAGCGTGAAATTGCCCAAAACGGCACCAATGTCTCCGGTGGCCAAAAGCAGCGGCTCTCCATCGCCCGCTCGCTGGTCAAAAAACCCCCAATTTACATTTTTGACGATACCTTTTCCGCGCTGGACTTTAAGACCGATTCCATGTTGCGCGCCGCGCTCAAGGACCAGGTCAAAGACAGCACGGTCCTCATTGTGACGCAACGGGTGGCCACCGCGATGGGTTCGGACCAAATCCTGGTGCTCGAATCCGGCCGCGTGGTTGGGCTCGGCACCCATAAGGACCTGATGCGGGATTGCCAGACATACCAGGAAATCGCCAATTCGCAGTTATCCAAGGAGGAATTGGCATGAGCGACCAGAAGAATACCATGACAAACAAACCAACGGACCAAACCAAACCGACCACACCAACCACGCCAGCCCGTCCGGCCGGACGCCCCATGCACGGACCAGGCGGAGGACCAGGCATGCTGATGCCCGGGGAACGCGCGCACGATTTCAAGGGCAGCATGCGGAAGCTCATCCAATACCTGGATAAGTACCGCTGGCTAATCCTGGTGGTGATGCTGGTGGCCGCGGCATCCACCGTCTTTGCAATCTTCGGCCCCCGGATTTTGGGAACCGCCACCACGGAGCTCTACCAGGGCGTCATGCGCATGATCCGCAACGACCCGGTGGGGGTGGACTTCACCGCCATCGGCAACATCCTTTTGCGGGTGATGGTTATGTACCTGATTTCGGCGGTGCTGGGCCTGGTGCAGGGCGTTTTGATGGTCCTGATTTCCGCGGATATCACCTACCGGTTCCGCAAGGAAATCGCCCACAAGATTAATGTGCTGCCGCTTAGCTTCTTCGACCATGTCACCCAGGGTGAAGTGCTCTCAAGGGTCACCAATGACGTGGACGCCATCAGCACCACGCTGAACCAAAGCCTGTCCCAAATAGTCACCTCGGTGACCAGCGTCATCGGCATCCTGATTATGATGTTCACAATCAATGCCACCATGACGTTAATCGCCCTGACTATCGTGCCGTTGTCCCTGGTTCTCATTCGCCTGGTGGTCAAAAAGTCTCAGGGTTACTTCAGGCAACAACAGCAGTACCTCGGCTTTGTAAACAGCCACGTGGAGGAAATGTACGGCGGTCACGTCATCATCAAGGCCTTCAACGGTGAGAAAGAAAGCGTTGATAAGTTCGATGGCTTGAACGGCACGCTCTATAATTCTGCCTGGAAGTCACAATTCCTTTCCACGATGATTATGCCGATCATGTTTTGGATTGGCAACCTGGGTTATGTTGGCGTGGCCATCCTGGGCGGCTACCTCGCCATTCGGGGCCAGATTTCAATTGGCGATATCCAGGCCTTCATGCAGTACGTACGCTCCTTCCAGGACCCCCTGATGCAAATTGCCAATATTTCCAACGTGCTGCAGCAGACTGCCGCGGCGGCTGAACGCGTCTTCGCCTTCCTGGCCGAAGAAGAAATGGCACCCGATACCGAAGAAGCCATCTCCAAGAAGTGCAACGCCTGTGGCGCCGTGGAATTCAAGCATGTCCGCTTTGGGTATAACCCCGAAAACATCATCATCAAGGACTTCTCGGTGAAAGTTGAGCCCGGGCAGCAAATTGCCATTGTTGGGCCGACGGGCGCCGGCAAGACCACGCTGGTCAAGCTGTTGATGCGCTTCTATGACGTCAATAGCGGCGAAATCCTGGTGGATGGCGTCAACATCCAGGATTACTCACGCGAAACCCTGCGCAGCAAATTCGCCATGGTTTTGCAGGACACCTGGCTGTTTAACGGCAGCATCAAGGAAAACATTCGCTACGGCCGGCAGGACGCGACCGACGAGGAAGTGGTCAACGCCGCCGATATGGCCTACGCGGACCACTTCACCCGTACCCTTCCCGGTGGGTACGATATGGTGCTGAACGAAGATGCCAGCAATGTTTCCGCCGGCCAGAAACAGCTGCTGACCATCGCCCGCGCCGTGCTGGCCAACCCGGATATTCTCATCCTGGACGAGGCCACCAGCTCGGTGGATACCCGCACCGAGGTGCTCATCCAGAAAGCCATGGATAAACTGATGAAAGGCCGCACCAGCTTCATCATCGCCCACAGGCTTTCCACCATCCGCAACGCGGATAGAATCCTGGTGCTGCGCGATGGGGACATCGTGGAGCAAGGCACGCACGAGGGCCTGCTGGAACAAAATGGTTTCTACGCAGAGCTTTACAACAGCCAATTCAAGAAAGCGGAGTCTGAGGTCGCGGAGTATTGATTTCAGTTCCCGGTACATAAAAGCAAATAAAAGGACACCCTCAAGCGAGGGTGTCTTTTTGTAATGGAATTCGCTTTATGAGCGAGGTTCTGTCTACGGGGTCGGGGCGTTAATCATTCCCCAAAGTTGTCGTCCACCAGCGCCTGGATGACGGCCAGCGTTTCGGCTGCCTGGGGGCCTTCCGCCTGAATTTCAAGCCGGTCTCCTTTTTTCGCGCCCAGCAACATCACCGAGATTAATCCCGTAATTTTCTGGGGCGCCTTGTTGCCGTCCAGGTTGATCGCCGTCACCTTCACATCATGCCCGAGGATAATCTTGGTAAAGAGCGCGGCAGGGCGCGCGTGCAGGCCGCTGGGGTTTGGGATGCGGACGGTCAGCGTGAGCGCTTGCGCGGCGGTTGGGGTTGGTTCGGGTTCGGCCTGTGCTTCGGGTGCCGGGTCTGTGGACAGCTGTTGGCGCTTGGCTTCCAATGAGCGTTCCGCCTCCCGGTTAACATCGCCTACTGACGCGCCCATGTTCGCCTGCACGGCGGCCGCGATGGCGCCTTCCACGAAAGGCGCTGCGGAGAGATGCACGCGGCCGCGGAGGTTCTCATCCAGCATGTCCAGGGCCATTTGCGTGCTTAGCAGGGCGCTGCCGAGGTCCATCAGCACCAACACTTCGCCTTTTTCAGTCAAATCGTTCAAGACCTCCAGGATTTCAACCGCGTTTGTACCAATTTCCTGGTTATCCTCGCCGATACCGGCCGCGACGCGGATTTGGATGGCATCCGAGGAGGCCATTTGGCGCGCGAGCGCGGCGGTGCCTTGCGCGAGCTGGTTACTGTGGGAAACAAGTAAAAGGTTGACCATGTGCTATTCCTCCTCCATCCTTTTAGGGCAAGCGCCCTGTCAAAAAAATGTGGTTCGGAGCTTACTTCTTGCCCCTAAAAATGGAATGAAACCAATTCATGCCAACGAAGACCAGCCAGACGCTTCCGCCAAATATGACACCCCACAGGATGCCCTGGCCCCAATCACCGCTTCCACGGATAATCTGGTAGGCCACGATGACCGCCAGTAAAATGCTCACCACGGTCAGAACCAGGGTGGCACTTTTCATCTTGAGCCAGGGTTTGCGTATTTCCTGAACATCGACTTGCTTCTTGTTGTTGTGCGTGTATTTTGCCATCCATCACTCCTATTTGATTGGGCTCAATTATAAACGAAGGGGCGGCGTGTTGAGCGCCGCCCCAGTCTTTAATCGTAAATCGAAGCTTAGTTCTCGACCCAATCAAAGGTGCGGGTGACAGCTTTCTTCCAACCCTTGTAAATCTTTTCACGGGTCGCGGGATCCATCTTGGGTTCCCATTCTTTGTCCTTACCCCAGTTGACGCGCAGGTCATCAACCTTCTCCCAGAAGCCAACAGCCAGGCCGGCGGCATAAGCAGCGCCGAGGGCGGTGGTTTCGGCAACGGTCGGGCGAATCACGGGCACACCGAGGATGTCGGACTGGAATTGCATCAGCAGCTCATTGAAGACCATGCCGCCGTCGACCTTGAGGGCCTTCAGTTCAACACCGGAGTCAAGGTTCATGGCATCGAGCACTTCGCGAGTCTGATAGGCGGTAGCCTCAAGGACTGCGCGGGCGAGGTGGCCGGCGTTGACATAGCGGGTCAGGCCGACGATGGCGCCGCGGGCGTCGCTCTTCCAATAGGGGGCGAACAAGCCGGAGAACGCGGGCACAAAGTAAATGCCGCCAGCGTCATCAACTGTCTTGGCAAGCTCTTCGATATCGGAGGATTTCTTGATCATCTTGAGGTTGTCGCGGATCCACTGTACGAGGGCGCCGGTGATGGCGATGGAGCCTTCCAGGGCGTACACAGCGGGTTCCTTGCCAATCTTGTAGCCCAGGGTGGTCAGCAGACCATTCTTGGATTGGATCGGCTTGGTGCCAGTGTTCATGAGCATGAAGCAGCCGGTGCCATAGGTGTTCTTGGCTTCGCCTGGGTCATAGCATGTCTGGCCGAAGAGGGCAGCCTGCTGGTCGCCGAGATCGCCGGCCACAGGGATGCCATCGAGGCCGCTGTTGCGGCAATGGCCATAGACTTCACTGGAGGCCTTGATGGCGGGGAGCATGGCGCGCGGAACACCGAGCACGGCGAGCATGTCAGGATCCCAGTCGAGGGTTTCCAGGTTCATCATGAAGGTGCGGGAGGCGTTGGACACATCGGTCACATGCACACCGCCCTTGGGGCCACCGGTCAGGTTCCAGATTACCCAGGTGTCGATATTGCCGAAGAGGACTTCACCCTTCTCAGCTTTTTCGCGGACACCAGGAACATTGTCCAGGATCCACTTTACTTTCATGCCGGAGAAGTAGGTGGCGAGGGGCAGACCGACCTTGAGGCGGAACTTGTCCTGGCCGCCATCCTTGGCGAGTTCATTGCAAATCTGGTCGGTGCGGGTATCCTGCCAGACGATGGCATTGTAAACCGGCTTGCCAGTTGCTTTTTCCCAGACGACGGCGGTTTCGCGTTGGTTGGTGACACCGACAGCCGCGATTTCCTTGACATCGATGTGGAGTTTGTCAAGAGCGCCCTTGATTACATCCTGGGTCGCCTGCCAAATCTCCAAGGCATCGTGTTCCACCCAGCCTGGTTTTGGATAAATCTGTTCGTGTTCTTTTTGATCAAAGCCAACCACGGCACCTTTGTGATCGAAGATCATGAAGCGGGTGCTGGTGGTACCCTGATCAACTGCTGCTACATATTTAGCCATACGAATTCTCCTTTTTGTGATAGTAAGTTGGTTTGGTTGGCAGAATTTAGCAATCCGCCCATGCTTTCGCGGCCGTATCAAGCAGAAGGAATGTGGAGGTGGCCCCAGGGTCCTGGTGGCCGGCGCTGCGTTCGCCAAGGTAGCTGGCGCGGCCTTTGTGGGCGACCAGGGGAATGGTCGCCAGCATGCCCGCGTGCGCGGCCTCAGCTGAAACCTGCAAGGCCTCAGGAATGGGCAGGTTCTCGTCCACCGCGCGCTTTAGCGCATCAACGGCGGGATAAAGCGCATCCAACATCGTTTTGTCGTTTGGCAGGGCTTTTCCACGGTTGGCCACACCGGTCGCGGCAGCTTGTAATGCCGTGTACCAGTCAGCCAGGCCGATTTCCATCTTTGGACCAATCACTTTGCCGGCTTCCATGAAAATGGTGGAATAAAGCGGGCCACCCGCACCTCCCACCGTGGAGAGCAGGGTCATCGCCACAGACTTCAAAACTGTGCCGATGTCCTTATCCTCGCTGGCGGGCAGCTTGGTCATAACCGCTTTAAAACCACGATTCATGTTGGCACCATGATCCGCATCCCCAATCTCACGATCGAGGTCGGTCAACATCTCATTGTTCTCATTAATTACCTGGGCATAATTCTTGATCCAGGTAACCACGTCATCTCTTGATATAGCCACGGTAAACCTCAATAATTATGATTCTGGAGTGGTTTAGCCCACTCCAGAATCCTTTTCACAATTTTAGATACCCCAGCGCATGCCGGCGGTCTTGACGGGAGCGTCCCAGAGCTTGGTCAGATCCTCATCCAGCTTGAGGAGGGTGATGGAAGTTCCAGCCATCTCCAAACTGGTGATGTAGGGTCCAATCAAGTGGCGGGTAACCTTGATGCCCTTTTCCTTGAGCATGTGCACCGCTTTACGATAGATGATGTAGAGCTCAATCAGGGGGGTGCCACCCATGCTGTTGACAAACAGCAACACTTCGTCGCCAGCCTTGAAAGGCAGGTCCTCGACGACGGGAGTGAGCAGCATTTCGGTCACCTTGTCAGCCGGTTCAACCTTCATGCGGGTGCGGCCTGGTTCGCCATGGATGCCGATGCCAATTTCCATCTCATCTTCCGGTAAATCAAACGAGGGCTTGCCCACATGCGGAACCGTGCAGGAAGTCAGCGCCATGCCCATGCTGCGGCCCTGGCCATTCACCTTGCGGGCCAAATCCGCGCATTCCTTGAGTGAGCGACCTTCTTCAGCCGCGGCACCGACAATCTTTTCCATCAGAACGGTCAGGCCAACGCCGCGCCGGCCGGCAGTCCAGGTGCTATCCTTGACGGCCACATCATCATCCACGACCACGGATTCGACTTCGATGCCCTCACCTCGGGCGAGGTCAGCGGCCATTTCGAAGTTCATGATGTCCCCGGTGTAGTTCTTGACGATGTGCAAGACACCCGCGCCGCCATCCACCGCCTTGGTGGCTTCCAACATTTGGTCGGGGGTCGGGCTGGTGAAAACGGCGCCTGGGCAGGCGGCATCCAGCATACCCTTGCCAACGAAACCACCATGCATGGGTTCATGACCGCTGCCTCCACCAGAGACTAAGCCAACCTTGCCCTTGATGGGCGCGTCAGCGCGGACAATATAAGCCGGGTCATAGGAAACTTTGACCAAATCGGGGTGAGCCAGTTCAATACCTTCCAGCTCTTCCCTGACAACATCCTCAGCTTTGTTGATTAATTTCTTCATAAGCAGTCTCCTTTTCTTGTTTTCCTGACCACGTCAGGATCCAAAATGGATGCAGCGGTCATGGAATTCAGTAATTAGTCTTTCTTGGGCAGGTTCTTGCCAACCACGGTGTCGTACAGCCAGAAGCCGATGGGACCAGCAATCGCGGGGGCGAGCACTGGCGGGATCAGCCAGTACAGGCCATCGAAGAGGCCCTTGGTGCCAACGAGCAGGCCGAGCAGGCGGGGGCCGAGGTCACGGGCGGGATTGATGGAATAGCCGGAGGGGCCACCGAGGGACAGACCAACAGCCAACACAGTGAAGCCAACAATTAGGGCACCCAGGTTGTCCTTGAGGCCATTGTTCTTCAGGTCACCGCTGGCCGAGATACCCCAGGTCAGCATGAAGGTGCCGAAGATTTCAGCGATGATGGCGGTCAGCATGCTATAGGTGCCAGTTGCACCAGCGCTCGCACCACCCCAGAACGTATTACCAAATACAGAGCCAGGACCGGTGGACCACACATTGGGCATGCCAGAAGCCACAAGGCCGTCGCGGTAGATCAGGAAGACAGCCAAAGCGCCGAGGAAAGCACCAATCATTTGGGCGGCGATATAGGGCAGGACTTTCTTCCACGGGAATCCACGCTGCACTGCCAGGCCGAGGGTAACGGCAGGATTCAGGTGAGCGCCAGAGACACCAGCGGAAACGTAAACGGCGATGATGACCGCGAAGGCCCAGCCGATGGTGATTGTGTTCCAGTTGTACGCTGTGCCAGCCAGGCGGGGAGCCAGACCGACATTGGCAACAACGCCATCACCCAACAGGATGAGGATGAAGGTGCCAAACACTTCACCGATGAATTCTTTCATTGTCCGATTTTCCATGCTTTAATTCTCCTTTGTGTTGATTGAATGTTGTTAAATGAATGGAAAAAATAGTGGGATTTGGTTTTGTCTATCAGCGCCTCCTTTTTCTCGTCGGTCAATATCAGGACAGGCGACATCTAGCGCCTGGTGCGAATAGCGTTTTCGCGCTATGTAACGAGCTTTATCGTGATGAGTGTGAACCATCCATGCAGGTGAGCCTTGATGGTTCGGGTAGTGCCTGCTATGCATATTGCCACCAATTTGCCAAACTTACAACTTTTAACAGTTCTCCCTGGATATTTGGCAGAGGGAACAAACATACAATTGCTTGCTGATAATACTATAGCATAAATTTGTGCAAGTTGGATGAAAAGTGTGCAAATTTCGAAAAAAGGTGCGTGCTTTTTTTCATTCCAACGCGGTTTTTGCCGTTTTAGTCCTTTATTACTTTAGCTGTAGTATAATTTTTGAAGTTTTCCATAGTATACCGGCAGTTGTTATGACGTATACCGGTTGTACAAGCGAATCCCTGATGCTACTCACCCCAGCGCCGATCACGGGAATTTTTTGGAACTTGACATTCAGCTTGGCAAAATAAATAAGTAATAAATGCTGGGGGAAGCCCGCTGGGCGTTCGTGCTTAACCAACCAATTATTGAATGGAGGCAGGAGTGCAGGAAAAGTTCGATTTCATTGTGATTGGAGGGGGTGTCGTTGGGTCCATGATTGCCCGCTGGCTATCACGCTACGAGGCCAGTGTCTTGCTCATTGAGAAGGAAGCCGACATCGGCATGGGTTGTTCCTCCGCCAATACAGCCATCGTCCACGCCGGGTACGACCCCATGCCTGGTTCCCTCAAAGCCAAGATGAACGTGCGTGGTAACCCAATGTGGGACCAGCTTGCCGGAGAACTCAACTTTGCCTTTGAGCGCCGTGGCGATTACGTGGTAGCCATTGGCGACGAAGAAATTCCCCTGGTCGAGAAGCTGATGGAACAGGGCAAGAAGAACGGCGTTCCCGGGATGATTATGCTCAACGGCGCTGAAGTGCGCGCCCGTGAGAAGAACATTAACCCGGAAGTTGCCGGCGCCTTGTGGGCATCCACCGGCGGGATTTGCGATCCCTTCCAGGTCACCGTCGCGGCGGCCGAAAACGCCGTCATGAATGGCGTGAAAGTGATGCTGAACACAGCCTTCCTGGGTTTCATCACCGAAGGCAATCGCATCATCGGCGTCCGCACGAACCACGGGGACTTCCTCGCGCGCTGGACCATCAACTCGGCTGGCATGTACTCCGACGATGTCATGCACAAAGCCGGCGTCCGGCCTGAATTCCTGATTAAAGCCCGGCGCGGCGAATACTTCGTTTTTGACCGGGCCGATATCCAGATTGACAATGTGCTCTTCCCGGTGCCTTCAAGCAAGGGCAAGGGCATTTTGGTGACCACCACGGTCCACGGCAACACGGTTGTCGGCCCGACC